>NZ_QBUE01000006.1:0-290938 GCF_003058045.1 Novosphingobium sp. GV079
TCATCTTCACGTTCGCCAGCTCGACACCCGTGCCATCCGCCTTCACCCGCGGCTTCACGTTGTAGTCGATCACCCGCTTCACGCAGACCAGGGCTTTCATCGATACATCTCCTCGAACTCGCTCAGCATTCCACCACGTTGACCGCCACGACGTTCACCGCCAGGCCGCCTTGCGAGGTTTCCTTGTACTTGTCACGCATGTCTGCGCCGGTTTGGCGCATGGTTTCGATCACCTTGTCAAGACTCACCATGTGCTGGCCATCGCCCAGCATGGCGAGGCGCGAGGCGTCGATCGCCTTGACCGCGCCCATGGCGTTGCGCTCGATGCACGGGATCTGCACCAGCCCACCCACCGGGTCGCAGGTCAGGCCCAGGTTGTGCTCCATGCCGATTTCGGCGGCGTTTTCGATCTGGGCATTGTTGCCACCCAGCGCCGCCGTGAGGCCCGCCGCCGCCATCGAACAGGCCACGCCCACTTCGCCCTGGCAGCCCACTTCGGCGCCGGAAATGGAAGCGTTGCGCTTGTAGAGCGCACCGATCGCCGCCGCCGTCAGCAGGAACGTGCGCCGCCCGGCGCGATCGCCGCGATAGCAGCGCTCGTAATAGCGCAGCACCGCCGGAATGATCCCGGCCGCGCCATTGGTGGGTGCCGTCACCACGCGGCCACCAGCGGCGTTTTCCTCGTTCACCGCCATGGCCCACAGGTTGATCCAGTCGAGCACGGCAAGCGGCTCTGACAGCGACATCTGCTGGCGGTGCTGCAATTCCTGCGCCAGTGCGGCGGCACGACGCCGCACTTTCAGGCCGCCGGGCAGGATTCCGCCCTGCGCGCAGCCGCGATCGATGCAGGCGGCCATGGTATCGGCCAGCAGATCGAGCCCGGCGTCCACTTCGGACGGGCTGCGCCACGCCAGTTCGTTGGCCAGCATGATCTGGGCAAAGCTGAGGCCGGTTGCCTCGCCAATCTCGATCAGCTGCGCGGCAGAGGCAAAAGGATAGGGCAATTCCGGCACATCGAGCGCCGGCGCATTGCGGATCACCTCGTCCTCGTCGAGTACGAAGCCGCCGCCCACCGAATAGAACAGCCGCCGCGTCAGCATCTCGCCCGCTTCGTCCCAGGCCGCCAAGGCCATGGCATTGCTGTGATAGGGCTGCCGCTCGCGCTGGAGAAAGCGCATGTCCTGCGCCGGGGCAAACGCAACCTCGTGCTGCCCGAGCAGCGCGACGCGGCCCGATTGCTCCACCGCGGCAACGATGCCCGCCACCGCATCGGGATCGACCGTGGCAGGCACTTGCCCCGCCAGGCCCAGGATAATCGCCACGTCGGTGGCGTGGCCCTTGCCGGTCAGGGCCAATGACCCATAGAGATCGACCGATACCCGCACCGTGCGCGCCAGCAGGCCCGCAGCCTCCAGCGCCTCGGCAAAGCGGCGCGCGGCCACCATCGGCCCCACGGTGTGGGAACTCGATGGTCCGATGCCGATCTTGAACAGGTCAAACGTGCTGACGGTCATGGCCGCTCCGGAATGCCAGACACGATCGCGGAGTGATTCCACCCTTCCAGGGCGCGCAACAAATCGCCACCGGAAAGACCGATCGTTGCTGTGTTGCGCAAGGGATGAACGTGAACCCGTTCTGCGTCAACCAGATCCGCGTCGATCACCACGCGAACCGCGCCATCGGCATCGTTGATCACCGCGAGCGGTGTCACCGCGCCGGGCGTCACGCCCAACAGACGCTCCATGTCTTCCGGCTTGCCAAAGCTGAACTTTTTGGCGCCGACCGCGCCAGCCAGCCCCTTGAGGTCCACCCGCTTGGCATGGTCGACCGTTACCAGCCAGAAACTGCCATCGGCGTTCTTGAGGAACAGGTTCTTGGTGTGCGCCCCGGGCAGCGCGGCGTGGATCGCTTCGCTTCCATCCACGGTGAACACTGCCTCGTGTTCCAGGCTGGACCACACCACGCCCAGCGCAGCCAGATCGGCGTAGAGCCGGGCCTCGCTCACTTGAACACCACGGTGCGGTGGCCATTGAGCATGACGCGGTGCTCGCAATGGGCCTTGACCGCGCGGGTCAGCACACGGCTTTCGGTTTCCTGGCCCTGGGCGATCAGGTCATCGACGGTATCGGCATGGTCCACCATCGAGACATCCTGCGCGATGATCGGCCCTTCATCCAGATCGGGCGTTACGTAGTGGGCGGTGGCGCCCACCATCTTCACGCCGCGCTCGTATGCACGGTGATAGGGCATCGCGCCCTTGAACGCCGGCAGCGAGGAATGGTGGATGTTGATCACGCGGCCTTCCAGGGCGCGGCAGGTGGTGTCGGACAGCACCTGCATATACCGCGCCAGGATCACCAGATCGACATTCTGCTGCGCGATCATGTCCAGCAGCTTTGCTTCCTGCTCCACCTTGTTTTCCGGCGTGATCGGCAGATGGTGGAAGGGGATGCCCTCGTGCTCCACCCGGCGCTGCCAGGTGGTATGGTTGGACACCACGCTGGTCACTTCCATCGGCAGATACCGCGTGGCGGTGCGATAGAGCAGGTCATTCAGGCAGTGCCCGCCCTTTGACACCATGACCAGGGCGCGCACCTTGACCGACAGATCAAAGACCTTCCAATCGATGCCATAGGCACTGCCGACCGAGAGGAACGCGGCGTTGAAGCGATCCACCGTCATGCCTTCGGGCGCGGTGAAGGCCACGCGCATGAAGAAGCGGCCGGTGACGGCATCATCGAACTGCGCGCTTTCAACGATGTTGCAATCCTGCGCCGAAATCGACGTGGCGATCGCGGCCACCAGGCCCTTGCGATCCACACACGAGACAAGCAGGACGAAATCGGGTTTCAAAAGCGCCACGTCAGCTCCCTTTCGCTGGTTGCCCGCATCTGTAGGACGGCTTGCCCGCAACAGGAACGGGGCAGCGCAGACAATAAGCAGATATAATCTGGTAGTTCAGGCATCATGATGGCACAAGAGTGCAGCACGGGGGCGCGAGAGGGCGCGCACCCAAAGGATCATGCCCATGCGCCTGCCCGCCGAATTCGATCTGCACGGCTTGGAAGTGTTTGTCCTGACGGTGGAACTGGGCGGGATGACCGCCTGCGCCCAACAGTTGCGGATCACCCAGTCGGCGGTGTCGCAAACCATCACCCGGCTGGAACAGGGCATCGGCGCGCCGCTGTTCGATCGCTCGCTGCGGCCACTAGGCCTGACGCCATCGGGCCGCGCCCTGCACGAGCGCGCGCGCAAGCTGCTGGCCAGCGCGCGCACTGCCTATGACGAGGTGCGCGAAGGCGCGCAGCAGCCGATCGACCAGTTGACCGTGGGCATGAGCGAGAGCCTCGCCAACCTGCTCACCGCGCCGCTGCTGCGCCGGCACGGCATGCGCGTGGGTTCATGGCGCGTGCGATCGGGCATTTCGCTGCGCCAGCAGCAGGAATTCCTCGCCCGGCGCTGCGACATGCTGGTGACCGGCAGCAATACCCTGGAAAAACACCCGGGCATCGAGCATCACGACGTGATCGACGATCCGTTCGTGATGATCTTTCCGGCCGACCACAGCGGCAGCATCGATCCGGCCGACGTAGCCGAGCGCATGCCGTTCGTGCGCTATTCGCTCGATACCGGCATGGGCCAGCGCATCGAAAGCCAGTTGACCCGCATGAAGCTGCGCCTGCCCAATGTGATCGAGGTGGAGATCATCCACCAGCAATTGACCACGGTGGGCATGGGCATCGGCTGGAGCATCACCTCGTTGCTGTGCCTCGCGGCCCTGCCCCAGCTGATGCCGCAGCTGCGCGTCGAACCCCTGCCGCGCGGCCGCTTTGCCCGCCGCATCCAGGTGGTAGCGCGGATGGGCGAACTGGGCGATCTGCCTGGCCAGACTGCTGCCCTGGCGCGCGAGACCCTGCTGGATCAGGTCCTGCCGCCGCTGATGACCAACCTGCCCTGGGCCGGACCTCTGCTCGGGTGATCCGGCGGCCATGAGAATCGCGGCAACCCCAAAAAGTGCGCTTTTCCGCCATTTTTGCCGGAACCTTTGCATTAACTAAGGATTAGAGCCCCGTCGCGAAGGTGCGCGTGGGGCACGCCTGACCGGGTGTTGGGGAACTCCGGCAGTAATCATGACTAACAACGAACTTTCACGGCAGGTTGCCGGAATCTCGCAACTCTCGCTGGCTGCGGCGCTCGACCAGAGCGTGGATTGCGTCAAGGTTATCGGGCTTGATGGCGCGGTAACTTACGTCAATCCCAATGGCTTGTGCGCCATGGAGATCGATACGCCGTCAGACGTGCTGGGCAAGCGCTGGGACACGCTCTGGCCCGAAGAAGGCCGGCCGCATATCGCCAGCGGCTTTGCCACGGCCCAGGCCGGCGGTGTATCGCGGTTTCGTGCCCATTGCCCCACGGCCAAGGGCAACAGCCGCTGGTGGGACGTGAGTGTTTCGGCGCTGCGCGACGATACCGGCAAGCTGATCAGCTATCTGGCCGTGTCGCGCGACGTGACTGATGCCGAACTCTCCCGCCAGGTGCTGGAAACCGCCACGCGCGAGTTGCACCATCGGCTGCGCAACACCTATACGATGATTTCCAGCCTGATCCGCGGCTTTGCCCGTGGCGACGCGCACAACGATGCCTTTGCCGGGCAGATGGCCGAACGCCTGATTGCGATGGGCCGCGCCCAGGCCCTGTTCACCAGCCTGGAAGTGCCGTGCAGCCTGGTCGAACTGATCGATGCGCTGGTCCTGCCCTTTGGCAGTGCGTTCTGCCCGGTGGCGACCGACAAGGTGCGCGACATGCCGATTGCGCGCGCCCTGGCTGACAACGATCGCCCTGGTCGTGGGTGAACTGGCGGTCAATTCCTCGAAGCATGGCGCGATCGCGCATGGCGGCGCTATCACGCTGTCGAGCGAGGATCAGGACGGCGACATCGTGATCACCTGGCACGAGGTTTCGAACCGCCCCGTGCAGGCAACCTCGCGCGATGGCGGCCAGGGGCTGAACCTCATCAACCGCATCGTGCGGCTGCGCGAGGGCGCGATCGACCTGGACTGGCAGCCCGATGGCCTGACCGCGCGCCTGCGCTTCAAGGGCGGTGTGGCGGCCTGAATTTCAGGCCAATTCTGCTTAGCCGCGTTCCGCCGCCTTGAGTGCGTGCCACAACCATGGGGCAAAGCTGCGCCACACGAACACGCGGAACACGGTTGCGCTTTCGCGCCACAGGATCACTTCCACCGTTTCGAAAACGGTGCGGGTGGCGCGGCCCACAGCAAACCGGTCGAGATCGAGCGGACATCCCGATGACAGGACGGTGGCCGCCCCTGCCCCCTCCACCCGGATGACCACGCCGCGCGCGGAAATGTCCACCACGCTCACCGGTTGCCCGGCGCCATCGGGCAGCGCGGTGCCGGCAGGCAGATCGGCCAGCCATTCGTCTGGCCCGAGGCAGGCGATGCCATCCAGCGTCTCGCCAATGCGCGCCGGTACAGCGCGGCCGATCACGCCTGAAAGCGCCTGCGCCGTGCGGGCGCGCAGCGACCAGCGGCTGGCCGGTGCTTCCAGCGTCAGCGCCACGCCCGAGGCGGTAACTGCCTGGGCTTCCAGCGCCAGATCGGTGCTGGCCACGGCCAGGGCGGGGATCGCAAGGACATCAGACATCGAGGCGGCTCCCTTGCGGATCATAGAACACGGTGCTGGCGCTCACCCGCGCGCGGATCGTGCGGCCGGGCATCGGCACATGGATCACCTGGCCATCGCGCGCGCGGCCGTCGGCAATCACCGCCATGGCGATGGAGCGGCCCAGCGTGGCGCTGTGATACGACGAGGTGACGTGGCCCAGCATGGTCATCGGCACCGGCTGATCGGGATCGGCCACGATCTGCGCGCCTTCTTCCAGCACTTCCTGCGGGTCTTCGGTCAGCAGCCCGACCAGTTGCTTGCGCCCCGGTGCGCTCATGTCGGGCCGGGCGAGCGAGCGCTTGCCGACGAAATCGGGCTTCTTGGTGCCCACTGCCCAGGCCATGCCGGCGTCGTCCGGGGTCAGCGTGCCGTCGGTATCCTGCCCAACGATGACATAGCCCTTTTCGGCGCGGAGCACGTGCATCGTCTCGGTGCCATAGGGGGTGATGCCGTGGGCCTGGCCAGAGGCGTGGATCGCCTCCCACACCATGCGCCCATGCTCGGCCGGCACGTTGACTTCATAGCCAAGCTCACCGGTAAAGCTCACGCGGAACAGGCGCGTCGGCACGCCGCAGATACGGCCCTCGCGAATGGCCATGTGCGGAAAGGCGCCAGGCGCCAGATCGATGCCTTCGACCAGCGGCGCAATCACCGCGCGGGCGAGCGGCCCCTGCACCGCGATCACCGCCCACTGCTCGGTCGTGCTGGTCAGCCAGACGTCGAGATCGCTCCATTCGGTCTGGAGATAGTCTTCCATCATCGCCAGCACGCGCGCCGCGCCGCCGGTGGTGGTGGTCAGGTGGAAACGATCGGGTGCCAGGCGCGCCGAAACGCCATCGTCGGTGATAAAGCCATCCTCGCGCAGCAGCAGCCCATAGCGGCAGCGGCCGGGTGCCAGCGCCTTCCACGGGTTGGTGTACATGCGGTTGAGGAATTCGGCGGCATCGGGCCCGACCACCTCGATCTTGCCCAAGGTCGATGCATCGAACATGCCCACCTGCTGGCGCACGGCCAGGCACTCGCGCGCCACGGCGGCGCGCATGTCTTCGCCGCCTTGGGGGAAATAGCGCGCACGGCGCCATTGCGCCACGTTCTCGAACACCGCGCCGCGCGCATCGGCCCAGCCGTCGATCACCGTCTTGCGGATCGGCTGGAAAAGCGCATCCTTGTGATGCCCCATCAGCGCGCCGAACGTCTGCGGCGTATAGGGCGGGCGGAACGTGGTGAGGCCGATATCGGTCACCGGCTTGGCCAGACTGCCCGACGCGATCTGCAAGCCATTGAGGTTGCTGGTCTTGCCCTGGTCGGTGGCCATGCCGTTGGTGGTATAGCGCTTGATATGCTCGATCGAGCGCATGCCCTCGCGCACCGCCAGATCGATGTCGCGCGCCTTCACGTCGTTCTGGAAATCGACGAAAGCCTTGGTCTGCCAGATCGGCTTGGGGCCAGGCAGCGTGCCCAGCGCCAGGCCCGCGCCCATGTCCCAGGCGCCTGCCCCGGCGCCCACGGCGCGGCAGTTTTCCTGCGCCACGTCGGGCAGATAGGCGCCCCAGGCATTGTCCCAGCGCAAGCTGCCCTTGGCGTGGCTCCACAAATGCACGGTCGGCGTCCAGCCACCGGCCATCAGCAGCGCATCGACCGCCAGTTGCTGGCCCTGCCCGGTGCCACCGGGGGCAAAGGTCACGCCGGTCACCCCATGGCGGCCCGCCACCTGCGTGACGGCATGGCCAAGATGCACGGCAATCCCCGCGCCGCGCACGGCAGCAACCAGATCGGCCGCCACTTCGCCCCGCAAGTCGATCACCGCCACCACGTTGACGCCAGCCGCCTTGAGCGCCAGCGCATCGCGCCAGCCGCTGTCGTGCACCGCCATCACGGCCACGGCGCGGCCCACCGCCACGCCGTAGCGCACCGCCAGCGTGCGCCCGGCGCTCGACAGCATCACCCCCGGCACGTCGTTGCCATCGAACACCAGCGGGCGCTCGATCGCACCCTGGGCCAGGATGACCTCGCCGGCGCGGATGCGCCACAGCCGCTCGCGCGCGCCGCTCGCCTGCGCCGGGGCCAGATGATCGGTCAGCTGCTCCACCGCGCCCACGAAGTTCTGGTGGTAATAGCCGAACGCGGTGGTGCGGGTCAGCACCGTCACGTTGCCGAGCCGGCGCAGCGCCATGGCCTTGTCGGCCACTTCGCCCCACAGCGCCTGGTCCGACAGGGCACCGCCGCCCAGTTCGTCCTGCTCGTCGATCAGGATTACCCGGCCGCCGTCGGCCGCCGCCGCCAGCGCGGCATCGATCCCGGCCAGGCCACCGCCCACCACCAGCACTTCGCAATGGGCATAGGTGGCGTCGTAATGATCGGGATCGCGCTCCGTCGGGCTGGCGCCAAGGCCCGCCATGCGCCGGATCGCCGGCTCATAGAGCTTTTCCCAGGCCGAACGCGGCCACATGAATGTCTTGTTGTAGAAACCCGCGGGAAAGAACGCACCAAGCCGATCGTTGACCGCGCCCAGGTCGAACTTGAGCGAGGGATAGCGGTTCTGGCTTTGCGCGGTAAGGCCCTGATACAGCGGCACGGATGGCGCGCGCAGATTGGGCGTGCGCCGGCCCCACCCCGGCCCGGCCCCACCGCGGTCCACCGTCACCAAGGCATTGGGCTCTTCCGTCCCCATGCCCAGAATGCCGCGCGGGCGGTGATACTTGAACGAGCGGCCGAACAGCATCTGCCCGGATGCCACCAGCGCCGAAGCCAGGCTGTCGCCGGCAAAGCCGCGATGGGCGCGCCCGTCAAAGGTGAAATCCAGCGGCGCGGCGCGGTTGACGCGGCCGCCGGCAGGAAGACGATAGCCGCTCATTTACGCGGTTCCCCGGCCTTGTAGGTCTGTTCGAAACGATCGCTCACGGTATCGCGCACGGCATTGAAGAAACGCCCGCAACCGTGGGTATGCCGCCAGCGTTCGTGATGGCGCCCGCGCGGATTGCGGCGGATGTAGAGATAGTGCTCCCATTCCTCGTCGCTCAGCGTTGCGGGATCGAGCGGGCGCGCGATATGCGCCTCGCCACCATAGACGAATTCCACCTCGGGGCGGTCTTCTTCGCAATAGGGGCAATGAATCAACAGCATGGCTTGGTTCCCTGCGCCTTGCTCAGTGGGCCACGGCGGCTGCGGCCGCCTCGTCGATCATCCGCCCGTTGCGGAACCGATCGAGCGTGAACGGCGCGTTGATCGCGTGCGGGGCATCGTGGGCGATGGTATGCGCCAAAAGATCCGCCGCGCCCGGCGTCGCCTTGAACCCGCCCGTGCCCCAGCCACAGTTGACATAGAGGCCCTGAACCGGAGTCTTGCCCAGGATCGGCGAGCGATCGGGCGTCACGTCGACGATCCCGCCCCAGGTGCGCAGCATGCGCATGCGGGTAAAGATCGGGAAGATCTCGCAGATCGCCGCCAGGGTATGCTCGATGATGTGGAACGCCCCGCGCTGCGAATACGAGGTATATTGGTCCGTCCCCGCGCCGATCACCAGTTCGCCCTTGTCGGACTGGCTGATATAGGCATGCACGGTGTTGGACATGACCACGCAAGGGAAGATCGGCTTGACCGGCTCTGACACCAGGGCCTGCAGCGGATAGCTTTCCAGCGGGAATTGCAGGCCGGCCATGTTCATGACGACCGAGGTATTGCCCGCCGCCGATACGCCGATCTTCTTTGCCCCGATAAAGCCGCGCTCGGTCTCCACCCCCAGCACCGCGCCATCGGGCCCGCGCCGGATGCCGGTGACGGCGCAGTTCTGGATGATATCGACGCCCAGCGCCGTCGCCTTGCGGGCATAGCCCCAGGCCACGCTATCGTGCCGCGCGGTGCCGCCGCGCCGCTGCAACGCGCCGCCCAGCACCGGATGGCGCGCGTTGGGCGAAATATCGAGCGGCGGGCAATAGGCCTGGCATTCTTCCGGGCTCAACCATTCATTGTCCACGCCGTTCAGGCGGTTGGCGTGGATGTGGCGCTTGAAGCTCTGGATGTCGTGCACGTTGTGCGCCAGCATCAGCACGCCGCGCTTCGAATACATCACGTTGTAGTTGAGCTCCTGGCTCAACCCGTCCCACAGCTTGACCGCATGGTCATAGAGGTGGGCGCTTTCATCATAGAGGTAGTTCGAGCGGATGATCGTGGTGTTGCGCCCGGTGTTGCCACCGCCCAGCCAGCCTTTTTCGATCACCGCAACATTGGTGATCCCATACTTGGCCGCCAGGTAATAGGCCGCGCCCAGGCCATGCCCGCCCGCGCCCACGATGATCACGTCATAGGCCGCCTTGGGTGCCTTGTCGGGCCATTGCTCCGGCCACGACTGGTGCCCCGAAAAAGCCTGCGCGATGAGATTGAGCCCGGAAAAGCGCATCATCTTATGGCTGTCCTGCCGCTTCCAGCGCGGCCTTGGCGCGCTCGACGTAGAAGGTCTTGAAGGCATCGACGAGGTTTTCCTCGAGCGCGTAGGGCCCGGGGCGATAGCCATCGGTGACGATGCCGGCGTGGTTCATTTCCGCCAGGTGGCGGTCCTGGCGGTTGGTCGCCTTCCACACGTGGGTCAGGTTCTCCACGGTGTAGTCTTCGCCTTCCACCGCATCTTCGTGCACCAGCCACGAGGTGCGCAGGATCGAACGATCCGGCCCCTGCGGCATCACGCTGAACGTCACCACGTGATCGCAGCAGAAGTGGTGCCAGGAATTGGGCTGGGTCCATACCGAAACGCTGGTCGGTTCGGCGTGCTCAACCGGCCAGATCAGCTTCCTGGAAGCCGGCTGCCCGTCCATGGTCTGCGACAGCGCCCCGTGCGCCAGGCTGAGGCGACCCACGCGATGCCAGCCGCCATCGGGAAATTCGACCAGGTCGCGCCACACGCCCATGGCTTTCCAGCGCTCCACCTGGGCAGTCACATCGTCTTCATCAGCCGCGTCGCCGTCTTCCGGGTTGCCCCGGCCAAAGCCCGATCCACTCAGCGAATTGAGCAGTTCGGGGTGGTTGGCCTCGCAGTGATAGCACTCGCGGTTGTTTTCCATGACCAGCTTCCAGTTGGCCGTGTCATGCAGGTCTTCGACCGCGGCCACCTTGAGCTTGTCCATGTTGTAGATGCCGATGGCGGCCGCGATGTCCTGCTTGGCCGGTTCGATCGGCGGCGGATTGTCCGCCAGGCAGATGAACAGCAGGCCGCCGCAGTTTTCCAGCGCCACCTGGCGCAGGTTGTGTGCGCCCTTGTCAAAATCGTCGGGCATGCCGCGCGCGGCGATCAGCTTGCCATCCAGGCCGAATGTCCAGAAGTGATAAGGGCACATGATGCGCGGCATCGTGCCGGCCTGAACCTGGCAAATGCGCGATCCGCGATGGGTGCAGGTGTTGTAGAACGCGCGCACCTCGCCATCGCGGCCGCGCACGATGAACACCGAGTTGTTGGCCATTTCAAAGACGTAGAAATCGCCAGGGTTCTTCACGTGGGCCACGGTACAGGCATAGAGCCACACCGACTTGAGCATCACCTCGGTATCGAAGCGAAAGGCTTCCTCGCTGGTGTAAAGCGCCTGCGGCAAGGTGTAGCCGGGGCGATCCTGGTTCAGCAGTTCGGCAATCGAAGCGAAATTGCGCATGGGAACTAGCTCCGCAATGCAAGGTTTTCGGGGTCGAAGGGCGAGTCTGGGATCACCACGGCCTTGTGCATCGTTCCGAGAATGGAAATCTCGAGTTCGGTGCCAAGGTTTGCGTGTTCAGGTGCGATCATCGCCAGCGCCAGCGACTTGGCCGTGCGCCAACCATAGCCGCCCGACGTGGCGCGGCCAACCAGTTGTCCATCGCGATAGATCGCTTCGGAGCCGCGGGCATCGGCATCGGTGACGCCCAGCACCTCCAGGGTAACCAGAGTAGAAGAAAGACCGGCTTCCTTCTTCGCCAGCAGCCCGTCACGGCCAACGAAGTCCGGCTTCTTCATGGATATGAAGCGTTCAAGCCCGCTTTCCAGCGCGTTGTATTCCACCGAAAGTTCGCGCGGGATCAGCTTGTAGCTCTTTTCCAGCGCCATCGACGTCATCGCCCGGATGCCAAAGGGCTTGATGTCGAATTCGGCGCCGGCTTCCATCAGCTTGTCGAAGATGTAGTTCTGCATCTCGATCGGGTGGTGGAATTCCCAACCCAGCTCGCCGATGAAGTTCACGCGCAGCGCATCGCACGGCGCCGCGCCGATCGAGATGCGCTTGCCCGTCAGCCACGGGAACGCCTCGTTCGACAGATCGGTGCGGGTCACCTTGGCCAGCACGTCGCGGGCACGCGGCCCGGCCAGGACCAGCACGCCCATTGCCGTGGTCAGCCGCTCGAACTTGACCGAACCGTCGGCGGGCAGCGCCTTGATCAGATAGTCATGATCGTGCTGCTCCAGCGCGCCGGCCGAAACCAGGTAATAGCTTTGCGGCCCGCGCTTATAGACGGTAAACTCGCTGCGCACGCCGCCAGCCGGCGTCAGCAGGTACGACAGGCTGACCCGGCCGATCTTCTTGGGCACCGCGTTGGACAACAGCTTGCCCAGCCATTCTTCCGCACCAGGGCCGGAAATCAGGCACTTGGCAAACGCGCTCATGTCCTGAATGCCAACCTTTTCCGTCACATGGCGGCATTCATTGCCAACATGCTCGAAGTAGTTGGAGCGGCGGAACGACCACTTTTCACGGATCGGCGCACCCGGCACATCGGGATGATTGTGGTTGAGCAGCGTTTCGGGACGGTCGAGATCGGCGTCGGTCAGTTCATAGCCGTCGGGCGCGAACCAGTTGGGGCGCTCCCAGCCGAACACGCTGCCAAACACCGCGCCCAGCTTCTTCATGCGGTCATAGCATGGCGTCTGGCGCAGCGGGCGGGCAGCCTCGCGCTCTTCATCGGGATAGTGAACGGTGAACACCTTGGCATAGGCTTCCTCGTTCTTTTCGATGAGATAGCCTTCGTCGGCATAAGTGCCGAAGCGGCGCGGATCGACCCCCATCATGTCGATGGTGGGTTCGCCGTCCACAATCCAGTGGGCCAGCTGCCAACCCGCGCCGCCGGCTGCCGTGATGCCGAAGCTGTGACCTTCATTGAGCCAGAAGTTCTTCAGCCCCGGCGCAGGACCGACGATGGGCGACCCGTCGGGCGTGTAGGCAATGGCGCCGTTGTAAACCTTCTTGATCCCCAGCTCACCAAAGGCGGGCACGCGCTCGATCGCCGAGAGGATATAGGGCTCCAGGCGTTCGAGAGCATCGGGGAACAGTTCATATTCGCTATTGGCGGCCGGCCCCTTCACATAGCAGGCCGGTGCGCCGACTTCATACGGGCCAAGCAGCAGGCCGCCGGCTTCCTCGCGCATGTACCAGCTCGAGTCGCTTTCGCGCAGCACGCCCATTTCGGGCAGGCCCTTGGCGCGGCGCTCCATGATCGCGGGGTGCTGTTCGGTGACGATGTACTGATGCTCGACCGGGATCACCGGCACATCCAGGCCGACCATCGCGCCCGTCTGGCGGGCAAAGCTGCCGGTGGCCGAAACCACATGCTCGCAGGTGATATCGCCCTGGTCGGTGGCCACCACCCATTCGCCGTTGGCCTTCTGGGTGATGCCCGTGACCGTGGTATTGCGCATGATCGTGGCGCCCCGCTGGCGCGCCCCCTTGGCCAGGGCCTGGGTCAAGTCGGCCGGCTGGATATAGCCATCGGCGGGATGCTGGATCGCGCCGAGCACCCCGTCCATCTGTGCCAGTGGCCAGATTTCATGCACTTGCTCAGGGGTGAGAAAGTTTACGTCCACCCCGATGGTCTTGGCCACGCCCGCATAATAGCGGTATTCGTCCATGCGATCGGGGCTGTTGGCGAGGCGAATGTTCGACACGCGCGAGAAGCCGACATTGAGGTCGGTTTCCGCTTCCAGGCTGGGATAGAGATCAACCGAATACTGGTGCAGCTTGCCGACCGAGTAGGACAGGTTGAACAGCGGCAGCAGGCCGGCGGCATGCCAGGTAGAGCCCGAGGTCAGTTCCTTGCGCTCGATCAGCACGACATCGGACCAGCCCATCTTGGCCAGGTGATACAACGTGCTGACGCCGACGACGCCGCCACCAATCACCACAACGCGCGCACTAGTCTTCATGTCATGCCTCGGCTTTGCTTGGCTGCCTATTTGCAGAAGGGCTATTCCAGCGCGGGAACCGGCGCAATCACGGTGCCACACCATTTTGGAAACTAATGCGAGGGATTAGAAATAATGCTTGCCCCAAGGTCGGGGTGCGCGGCATTGCGAGTCCGTCAACCGCGACATTCCACATCGCCTCGCCCGGCCCTGCCGCCACGGCGCCCGGCACGGTAGCGCATTAGGCAAGTTAATGAGAGTAGTAAGTAGGTGTTATTACCAAACGAAACTGGTGCAGTTAATTTTATATGGTAAAATCATATACTTGACCGTTATGATACCGTAATCCCACAAGGCCGGAAGAAAGCTTTTCCACTGTTGCTGAAGGCTTGCTGCGCCTGCGTTCCTGATGCACGATCCCGGTGCAGGTATTGTGCCCCCGAACGAGGGGCCGGCTTGGAGGGAAGCTGTCATGCGTCACCTGGTATTCTCGGGCACTGTCCTGAATCAAAAATCTGTTCTCCAACACTTTGGTGCGCGTGCGCGCCATGGCCGATCGGGCATCCGCATCATGGCGCTGGCCGCCACGGCGCTGATCCCCGGCCTGGCCCAGGCCCAGGCGCCCGCACCGGCCGAAACCGCCGCCCCGCAAACCGATAACGGCACGGGCGACATCGTGGTGACGGCACAGCGCCGCGAGCAGAAGCTCAACGACGTGGGCATCGCCGTCTCGGTCATTTCCGCCAAGGACTTGCGCGCGCTCAACATCAACAACGCCACCGATATCGTGCGCGCGATCCCCAACCTGAAATACAACGCCTATGGCTCGAGCCAGGTGGTGTTCAACATTCGCGGCGTGTCGCAGAACGACTATGGCGACCAGCAGGAACCGCCGGTTGCCGTCTATCAGGACGACAGCTACGCCGCCTCGATCACCACGGCCGGCTTCCCGATCTTTGACTTGGCCCGCACCGAGGCGCTGCGCGGGCCGCAGGGCACCCTGTTTGGCCGCAATGCCACCGGCGGCGCGGTGCAGTTCATTTCCAACCAGCCCAGCCACGAGTTCGGCGGCTATCTCTCCGCCACCACCGGTAGCTTCAACCAATCGATCTTCGAAGGCGCGGTCACCGGCGGGCTGACCCAGACGCTCTCGGCCCGTGTTTCGGGCGTGTATGATCGCGATTCCGGCTATATCAAGAACCTGCTGCCGGGCGGGGCCAATCTGGGCGCCAACAACCATTGGGCCACGCGCGGCATCCTGCAGTGGGACCCGACCAGCGATTTTCGCGCCCGCCTGACGGTGCGCTATACCCAGGCCGATCACGAACGCCAGGCTGGCGTCTATACCCTGACCCCGGCTTGCCCCAATGCGCAGTTCCAGGGCGAATTCCTGGCCGCCAACCAGGTCTGCGACTATTGGAACAACTATGGCGGCACGTCGTACAACGGCGGCGTGCCCGGCTCGGTCGCCAATGGCTATGCCAACCCGGCGATCACCGCCACCCAGGGCGGCAACCCGTGGCAGACCTACAGCGCGGGCGAAAACTATGTGAACCGCAAGCAGTTTGCCGCCACGCTGCGCCTGGAAGCCAAGCTGGGCGCGTTCGACGTCACGTCGATTACCGATTACCAGAACCTCGCCAAGTTCTATATCGAGAGCGATGATGGCGTGCCGGGCCTGCCCTATGTGGAAGGGGCTGCACTGCCGCCGTTCACCACTGGCCCCTGCGCCAGCGCGCCCAGCGTCACCTGCTATGCCTCGGGCACGATCTTCTATCAGCGCGCCCGAACCCAGCAGATCACGCAGGAACTGCGCGCCGCCACCCATTTCGGCAACAACTACCTGACCATGGGCGCGTTCGGCATGCTGCTGACCGGCAACTATGGCGCCAAGTATGCCACGCCGTTCGACCAGTACGATCCCACCGTGCAGTTCTACCAGCGCACCAAGTCCTTCGCGGTCTTTGCGCAGGACGAATACAAGTTCGACGATCACTGGAAGCTGATCTTGGGCGCCCGCTACTGGCGCGACAGCAAGCTGGCCTGGTACCGCGCGGCAGAGGCGATTTCGGGCCTCACCGTCAACTGGGGCCCCAGCGGCATCAACTTCTTCGATCCCACCGGCGCTGCCCAAGCCAGCGGCATCACGGTCACGCCGTCGGCCGCCTCACCCACCTATGACGGGGTGACCGCGCGCGCCGAGCTGGATTACAAGCCTGGCCCCGATACGCTGCTCTATGCCAGCTACAACCGTGGCTCCAAGTCGGGCGGGTTCACCTTCTCCACCGGCACACCGTTCCCCGGCCAGGCCCTGATCGATACGCTCAACAACATCCCCTACCGGCCCGAGACGCTCAACGACTATGAAGTGGGCCTCAAGACCAAGATCGGCCGCAACATCCAGTTCAACCTTGCGGCATTCTACTATGATTACAAGAACTACCAGGCCTATGTTCAGGTCGGTTATACGCAGCTGGTGCGCAACCTGCCGGCCACGATCAAGGGCGTGGAAGCCGAACTGACGGCCCACCCGATCGAAGGGTTCACGCTTCAGGCCTCGGCCGCGGTGCAAGACAGCAAGGTCAAGAACGTGCTGCTGCCCGATGGCGTGACAGTCGTGAACCACGATCTGCCCCAGGCCCCCGGCTTTTCCGGCAACGCCCTCGTCCGCTATGAATTCGGCATGGGCGGCGCGCGCGTCTCGCTGCAGGGTGACGCGCTCTATACCGGCAAGTTCTGCTTCTCGGTGCTCTGCGCGCCAGACGAGCGCGAAGGCGCCTATCACGTGGAAAATGCCCGCATCGGCGTGATCCCGGCGGGCGGCAAGCTGGAGCTGGCGTTCTTCGTCAACAACCTGTTCAACCGGGTCTATCGCTCCTACGCCTTCGACGGCTCGCTCTATTGGGGCGATGCGCTGAGCGTCTATGGCAAGCCGCGCACCTGGGGCCTGACTGCCCGCATCAACTTCGGCAACTGACCCATGCCTGGGCCGAACCTGTGACGGGTTCGGCCCGGGTTTCGACAAGACATGATGACGGCCATGGCGCATCCGGGCCACGTGGGGCGGCGAGGCGATTGCAGCTGTGGATAGACTGTGATCTATCTTGCCAAGTTCCCTGCCCCACCGGAAAGTGAGGCCCATGAAGACCCTGCGCCAGGCTGTCCTGATCCTGCTTGCCTCTGCCGCTATGGGCGGCGGTGCCCTGATGCTCAACGCCTGCACCAGCGCGCGGGCCGATACGCCAGTTGCGGGGGCTGATCGCGCGGCGGCGGCCACGGCCGGGGCCGAATGGCCGCTGACCGGGGGTAATACGGCGGGCACCTGGTATTCCGCGCTTACCGATATCAACGAAACCAACGCCGCCTCGCTGGGCTATGCCTGGTCTTACGACATGGGCACCGAACGCGGCCAGGAAGCCACGCCCCTGGTGGTCGGCGGGGTGATGTATACCTCTGGCGTCTGGGGCAATGTCTATGCCCTCGACGCCGCCACTGGCGCGCTCCTCTGGCAATACGATCCCGAAGTGGATGGGCAGTGGGGCCGCAATGCCTGCTGCGACGTGGTCAACCGCGGGGTCGCCTATCGCGACGGCACGGTGTTCGTCGCGTCGGAAGACGGGCGGCTGCACGCGATCGATGCCAAGACCGGCAAGGCCCGCTGGATCGCCGATACGATCGTCAACCACAAGCAGCCCTATGCCTCTACCGGCGCGGTGATCCTGACCAAGGACGCGGTGGTGATCGGCAATGCCGGCGCCGATATCGGCGATGGCGATCTGCGCGGCTATATCTCGGCCTGGGATATCAAGACCGGCACGTTCAAATGGCGCTTCTTCACGGTGCCGCCCGCGCCCGGACAGCCGTTCGAGCATCCCGAGCTGGCCATGGCGGCCAAATCATGGGGGCCCAACCGCGATGGCCGCACCCAGAACGGCGGCACGGTGTGGGACGGGTTGTCCTACGATCCCGAAACCGACCAGATCGTGTTCGGCACCGGCAACGCCTCGCCTTACCTGCGTTCGGCCGACGGCGTGCGGCATGATGACCTGTTCAACGCCTCAATCATCGCGGTCAATGCTCAGAGCGGGCGGATGAACTGGTACTACCAGACGACGCCGGGCGACGAATGGGACTATGATGCGGTCCAGAAGTTCGTCTTTGCCAACCTGACCATCGCCGGCCAGCCCCGCCGCGTGGTGATGCAGGCCTGCAAGAACGGCTTTTTCTATACGCTGGACCTGAAAACGGGCAAACTTCTGTCGGCTGATCCGTTCACCTATGTGAACTGGGCCAAGGGCGTGGACCTTGCCACCGGCCGGCCGCTGGTTACCGAGCATGCCGACTATTCGAAAAGCCCGAAGAACGTCTATCCTTCGTGGGCCGGCGGGCACACCTGGAACCCGATGTCGTTCAGCCCGCAGACCGGGCTCGTCTATATTCCCGCGATCGATGCCGGCAACGTCCTGCTCAACATGAAGGCCAACGGCGGCTCGCTCACCCATCTCGAAGGCTTCTTCTCGTCAGACGGGATTTTCCCCGACGATCTCTATGATCCCGCCGCGCTGAAGCGCGTGTTCGGCCCGCTGCCCGCCAAAGACGATCTGCAGAAAGAGCGCCCTGGCGTGAAACTGGTGCGCGAGGTGCTGCGCGCATGGGATCCGGTGGCCAGAAAGGTGGTGTGGGAACGCGTTACCTCGCAAGGGGTGCGCGGCTATGACGGCGGGGTGCTGAGCACGGCGGGCAACCTGGTGCTCCAGGGACGCGGCGATGGCAGCTTGTGGATCTATAACGCCCGCACCGGCGCGCCGATCAAGACGATCCAGACCGGCAGCCACATCATGGCCGCGCCGATGACCTACAAGATCGGCGGCGTGCAATATGTGGCGGTTCAGGCCGGCTATGGCGGATCGGGCATCACGTTCCCGATCCCGCCCTCCAGCGCGGCCTATGCCAATCGCAACGCCAACCGCATCCTGGTGTTCAAGCTGGGTGGCGGCGCGGTGCCGATGCCCGACAAGCGCGAGACCCCGCCCTATCTGCCACCCCCGCCGCTCAAGGCAAGCCCGGCGCTGATCGCCCGGGGCGAGGACAAGTTCACCGAGAACTGTTCGCGCTGCCACGTGCTGGGCACGCCGGGTGTCACGCCCGATCTTTCGCGCCTGCCGCCCGAAGTGCACTCCAGCTTCAACGATATCGTGCTGAAAGGCGCGCTGGCACCGATGGGTATGGCCCGGTTCGATGATGTGGTGACAAAGGCCGATGTCGAGGCCATCCATGCCTATCTGATCGACCAGCAGCGCCAGGGTTACCAGGCGCAACAGTCTGCCAAGAAAGCGAGCCACTGATCATGTCTGCATCTCCCCCCGGCGAAGCGCTGGCCCATTCGTTGAAGCCGCGCCATGTCGCCATGATTTCGATCGGGGGCATCATCGGCGCCGGGATCTTCGTGGGATCGAGCGCCGCGATCCACATTGCCGGGCCGGCCGTGCTGCTGACCTATGCGCTGTGCGGCGCGCTGGTCTTCGTGATCATGCGCATGCTGGGCGAAATGGCCATGGCGCGCCCGGGCGTCGGCTCCTTCACCGGCTATGCCGCGCTGGGGCTTGGCCCATGGGCAGGGTTCACCACGGCCTGGCTCTATTACTATTTCTGGGTGATCACCATCGCGGTGGAGGCGATTGCCGGCGCCAACATGCTGATGCCGTTCATTCCCCTGCCGATGTGGGCGCTGGCCGCGCTGCTGATCGCCGCGATGACGCTGGTGAACCTGTTCTCGGTCAAGACCTATGGCGAGTTCGAGTTCTGGTTCGCCTCGCTCAAGGTGATCACGATCATCGGGTTCATGGCCCTTGGCCTTGCTTATATCTTCGGCTTCGGACCAGGACTGGCGCGGCTGACCGCTGGTTTTGCCAGCCATGGCGGCGCATTTCCCATGGGGCTGGGCGCGGCGTTCACCGCCATTCCGGTGGTGATCTTTTCGATGATGGGTTCGGAAGTGGCGACCATCGCTGCCGTGGAAACCGAAGACCCGGCGCGCAACATCGTGCGCGCGGCGCGCACCGTCACCTTGCGCATCATGTTCTTTTACATCGGCTCGATCGCGGTGATTCTGGCGATCCTGCCATGGGATAGCGTGATTTCGGGCAAGTCACCGTTCGTGGCGGCACTGTCGATCATCAAGGTGCCCGGCGCGGAAGCGGTGATCGGTGCGGTGATCTTTACCGCGATCGTCTCGTGCCTCAATTCGGCGATCTACGTAACCTCGCGCATGCTGTTTGAAATGGCGCAGCGCGGCGATGCCCCGGCAGCGTTCGGCCGCGTTTCGCCGCGGCGTGTGCCGGCGCTGGGCATCATCGTTTCGGGCGTGGCCGGCTTTGCCGTGGTGCTGTCTTCGGTATTTTCGCCCGATGCGCTCTTCACCTTCTTGCTGCAATCGTCGGGCGCGACGATCCTGTGCGTCTATCTGCTGATTTCCCTGAGCCAGATCGCCCTGCGCCGCCGGCTTGATGCTGCGGGTGAGCAGTTGACGGTCAAGGTCTGGGCGTTTCCCGTGATTTCGTGGACGGCGGTGGGCGGGATCATCGCCGTGCTGGTGATGATGGCGATGATGCCCGATCAACGCCTGCAGGTGGCGCTGAGCCTGGCGGTCTTTGCCGCCTGCGTCAGCGCCCATTTCCTGCGACGGCAGCGCGCCCGCAACGCCCAGGTCGCCTGATCGCGAGACCCATCGTGGCCGATCGCAACCAGGGCGATATCCCGTTTGCGATCGGCCAACGACATGCTGGGATCGACCAGCGTCTTTGCTTTCAACCGCAACCATCCGCTATCGCGCGAAGGTGGTTGCCATTGCTGTGGCAGCCCTTCCCCCCCGCTGCCGCGCCCGGCGCCCCCCTCAATACGGGCGCGGCAGCCACTTTGTAACGGACTTGCCGATGAACCGCCGCCACATCCTCAAGGCCGGCGCCGCCAGCGCCGGGCTGGCCGCCCTCTCGAGCCTGGGCACTGCCCGCGCCGCAACCACCGCTTCCACCATCCCTGCCAACGATGCGGCTTCCAGTTCCGGCGAAGACCGGCGGCTCAATGCCCTGTTCGACAGCATGCTGGCCGATCAGCTGGCGCACTCGCCAGAAATGGCCACCGGCCTGGGCGTGGACAGCGGCGCCCACGCTGGCGCCAAGGCGCGCCTCGATGATCGCTCGCTCCACGCGTGGGAAGACGCCAAGGCCCGCACCGCGCGCGACCTGGCCGCCCTGCGCAAGATCGACGCCGCCAAGCTGACCGGCAACAACCGCTGGAACTATGCCAGCATCCTCTATTCCACCCAGCTCAACGACACGATGAACCGCACGTTTGCAACGGTCGGTTCGCCCTATGTCGTCACGCAGTTGACCGGCTGCTATCAGCAGATCCCCGATTTCCTCGATAGTCAGCACACCATCGCCAATGCGGCCGATGCCGATGCCTATCTTTCACGGCTGGACGCCTTTGCCACCGCGATCGACCAGGACAGCGCCGCCGTGCGCCACGACGTGGCCGCCGGCGTGGTGCCGCCCGATTTCATCCTGGCCAAGGCCCTCACCCAGCTCAAGGCGCTGCGCGACGTGCCGGCGGCGCAGTCCAACATGGTGTCGTCGATCGTCCACCGCACGGCGGAGCAGCACATCCCCGGCCAGTGGCAGGCCCGCGCCGAAGCCATCGTGGCCAAGCGCGTGCAGCCCGCGCTCGATCGCCAGATCGCGCTGATGGAAAGCCTGCAGCCCAAGGCGGTGCACACCGCCGGGGTCGCCCGCCTGCCCAAGGGCGAGGAACTCTACCGCCTGTCGCTGCAGAGCTATACCACCAGCGACATGGCGCCGGAGGAAATCCACCGCACCGGCCTGGAACTGATCGCGCAGCAAAGCGCGCAGGCCGATGCCATCCTCAAGAGCCAGGGCTATACTCAGGGCACCGTGGGCCAGCGCCTGCGCGCGCTATATGACGATCCCAAGTTCCGCTATCCCAATACCGACGAAGGCAAGGACAAGCTGCTGGCCGACCTCAACCGCCAGGTCGAGGCGATGGAAGCGCGCCTGCCGCAGTATTTCGGCACCCTGCCCAAGACCAAGCTGGACATCCGCCGCGTGCCCAAGGCCACCGAGGCTGGCGCGCCGGGCGGCTATTACCAGAATGGCTCGCTCGACGGGACGCGCCCGGGCGCCTATTACATCAACCTGCGCGACACCGCCGAAGTACCGAGCTGGACGCTGCCCACGCTGACCTATCACGAAGGCGTGCCGGGCCACCATCTGCAGCTCTCGCTGGCCCAGGAAGCCGGACTGCCGACGCTGCGCAAGATCCAGTTCTTTTCCGGCTATGGCGAAGGCTGGGCGCTCTATGCCGAACAGCTCGCGGTGGAAATGGGCGTCTATGAAAACGACCCACTCGGCCATGTCGGCCAGCTGCACGACAGCATCTTCCGTGCCGTGCGCCTGGTGGTGGACAGCGGCATGCACGCCAAGGGCTGGAGCCGCGAACAGGCGGTGAAATTCTATACCGACACCATCGGCGATCCCGAAACCATGGCGATCACCGAAGTGGAGCGCTATTGCGTGTGGCCGGGCCAGGCGTGCAGCTACATGCTGGGCAAGCTCGACTGGCTGCGCCTGCGGGCCAAGGCGCGCGCGGCGCTGGGCAGCAAGTTCGATATCCGCACGTTCCACGATGCCGGCCTGCTGCCCGGCGCAATGCCGCTGCCAGTGCTGGACCAGTGCATCGACGGCTATATCGCCGCCGCACAGACCTGATCAGGCTAAACCGACAGGGTGGCGTGGGACCCCGGACCAAGTCCGGGGTGACGAGAAATGATTGAAGTGAGGACGTCGCCCCGGACTTGATCCGGGGCCCCACACGCCCGTACGAATTACTCATCCCACGGCGGAATTTCCCCTGCGCCCACCTTGCTCGACGTGCCGAGCAGGAACCCGCCATAGACCTCGGTCGCGTCGGGATAGGCCTTGTTCATTGCCGCAGCGATCTCTGCCGACGAATGGCTGGCGGCGCGCGCGGCCACGAACGTCTTGATATAGTCGCGCGTCCAGCCGATCGCGCCATTGTCGTTGGCCGCGCCGGGGTGGCGATGCCCGGCAATCACCGTCACCGGACGCAGCGCATCGAGGCGGTCGAGCGTGGCGAGCCAGGCCGCATAGCGCGCCGGCGTATGTTCACCCAGCCACACGTGCACGCCATTGTAGAGCACGTCACCCGCCACCAGGGTACGCGCCTGGGCATCCCACACCACGGTCGAATCAACATGATCGCCCTGCATCGGCCCCAGCACCTGCAGGCGATGCCCGTCCAGGTCGATGCTGTCGCCGGTCATCGCCACCGGTTGCACGGCGCGATGGGGTGCGTTGGTGCCCAGTTGCCCGCTCCAGCGCTTGAACTTGATCGGGATGGACCGGGCCATATCGTGCGCCGCCACAGGATTGGCCACGATCTGCGCATCGGGAAAGGCATCGGCCAGCACATCCAGACCGAAGAAGTGATCGGGATGATCGTGCGTGATCACGATGGTCTGCAGATGCTTGCCGCTATCAAGCACGGCAGCAGCGACGCGATAGGCATCGGACCGGGCAAACGGCACGTCGACCAAGACCGCGTTCTTGTCTCCCTTGATCAGGGTGACATTGGCAAACATGCTGATCGGGCCGGTGGGAATGACCTCGTATTGCAGCGGTTTTTCCGCCGATTGGGCCAGGGCCGGTGTCGCGCCCAGCAGCGCTGCGGCCAACATGAACATAGGCATCTTCATGATAGAGGTCTCCTTCCACGCGCGGACGTTTTTCAATGCGCCGTCTGCCCGCCATCGATCACGAACACCGCGCCGTTGCAGAAGCTGGCGGCATCGGAACACAGGTGCAGCACGGTGCCGGCCACTTCCTCGGGCGCGCCGGCCCGGCCAGACACGTTGTGGGCAAAGAACGCCTGCCTGAAATCGTCGCTATCGAGCCAGGCCTGCGTCATCGGTGTGGCGATGAAGCCGGGCGCGATGGCGTTGATGCGGATATGGCGCGCCGAATATTCCACCGCCGCCGCCTTGGTCAGGCCCACCACCGCATGTTTGGCGGCAACATAGTGCGCCATGTTGGGATCTGCGACGAGCCCGGCGACCGAGGCGGTGTTGACGATCGCCCCGCCGCCAATGCTGAGGAAATGGCGGATCTGCGCCTGCATGGCATAGAACACGCCCTTGATATCGACATCGAAGATCAGGTCGAGGTTTTCGGGCGGCACTTCATGGAACGGCAGCGGCGGCGGCAGCACACCGGCGTTGTTGAACGCCATGTCGAGCGAACCATAGGTATCGAGCGCCAAGGCCACGAGATCGGCATGGACACGCACATCGCGCACGTCGGCCTTGCGGAAGGTGGCGCGGCCCCCGGCATCGACGATGGCTTGCGCGATCCGCGCCGCATCCTCGTTCCAGTCGCCGATCACCACGGCGGCCCCTTCGCGGGCAAAGGCGGCGGCGGTGGCCGCGCCGATGCCGGTGGCGCCGCCGGTGATCACCACGGTCTTTCCGGTAAAACGCATCAGATGATCCCCGATTTGCCAGGCGCGAGAATCCCGTTGGGATCGATCGCGTGCTTGAGCGTTGCGTTGAAGCGGCGGTTCACCTCGCCATATTGCTGCGCCACCAGGTCCATCGAATTGACCCCGGTGCGATAGCTGGCCCAGCCCTGTGCGCCAAAGCGCACCACCAGTTCCTTGTAGCAGTCATCGGCGCGCTGGTGCTCGGCCGCATCGGCCTTGTCGAACAGCAGGGCGATGATGTGGTGCAGGTCGCGCCAGCCGATCGCGTAGGCGGCGGTATAGTCGAAGCCGTGGCGCGACACGATTTCGCGCGCCAGCGCCGTCTGCCGTTGTGCCTCCACCCCGCGCGCTGCGGCCACTGGCGCAAACCAGGCCAGGCCCCCACCCGATCCGCGCCAGCGCAACAGGCCGATCTCGTCGAGGTTGAGGCCACCTTGCATCAGGGTCTGGTGGTGGTGGAACCAGGGGTTGTCGCCCATTTCGGCCGCCGTCAGCACTTCGCCGCCACTGGCGGTGAGGCTGGCGCGGATGATCGGCTCTACCCCCGCGATCGTCTGGTCGGTGCCATAGAGCGCGAAATAGGTGTTCCACATGCCCAGCCCGTTGGCCTTGGCCGCTTTCTTGACGCTGTCATCGTCGAGCGGAGCGCCATCGGGCACGATCTCGTTGCGCCGCTTGAACATGGCGAGCTGGTAGCTTGCGCTCATCATCAGGTTGCAGTTGGCCACCAGGTTCGTCACGCGCAACGGGCGCATCGCCTCGATGATGCGGGGCACGTCGGCCATGTCGCCATGGCGCACCATGAACGGCTTGTAGACCGGCGGCCTGGGCATCAGCCACATGCCCATCTTGGTAACGATGCCAAAGTTGGATTGGGTGAAAAGCCCGTCGAGATAGGGGCCATAGCCCCACTTGAACGCCTGCCAGGCCGTGCTGCCCTTGATGCTGCCCATGCCGGTGCGCATCACCTCGCCACTGGGCAGCACCACTTCCATGCCGCACTGGAACATGAAGTGTTCGCCATAGGGCGTGTATCCCACCCCGCGATCGAGCGTATTGCCCACCGGCGAGGCGATCGGGCCGACCGTGGGCACATCGATCCACAGCGGGATCTTGTTCTCGTCGAGATAGTCCTTGAGCTGCTGATATGTGACGCCCGGCTCCAGCAGGCAGGTGCCAAGCTCGGCATCAACCTCCAGAATGCGGTTCATCCGCTTGAGATCGAGCACAACCTGCCCCGGCGTGGCCGGAGACGTCATGCCATAGCCCATGTTCTTGCCGGTCGAGACGGTCCACAGCGGCTGGCGATACTGGTTGGCGATGCGCACGATCGCCTGCACTTCTTCCAGCGATTGCGGGCAGACCGCACCCACCGGTTTGTAGCGGTGGGCCGGATCGGGGATATAGGCCTTTTCATAGGGGGCCACGGCGTCTTCATCGCCGAACACCCATTCCGCCCCGACGACACCGCGAAAGGCCTTCATCGCGCCGGTAAAGTCCGCCATGCTGCGTCCCGGGGCGAGCGGTGCCGGGCTGGCGGCGCTGGCCCCGGTGCCCAGGCCAATGCTGGCGGCACCGACCAGGCCGGCGCCAAGCAGGCCACGGCGATCGAGATCGAGGCTCATTGTCCGTGCTCCTCCTTGCGGGCCGGGCTTTGCGAAACCCATTGCGACAGGGCATCGAGTTCGGCGGGGGTAATTTCGGTGGGGCGGAACGCCGGCATCGCGTTTTGCCCGTGGCGCACGATATAGTGGACAGCCTCGGCCGGCAGGCCACGACCCAGGATGATCGGGCCCACGTTGCGGCCATGGCAATAGCCGCAAACCTTGGCATAGACCTGTTCCGGGCTGCGCTGGGGCAAGACTTTACCCAGTGCCTGGCGCACGGGTAGAGCCATAGCCGGAGCGCCTCCTTGCTGGGCAAGCGCGGGCATCGCCGGCAGCGGCAGGGCAGCCGCCAGCATGATCAGCATGGACCTTGTCATCATCCCCTCTTGTCTGCCGGGCCGCGCGTTTGTGCCTGCGCGTGCCCTGCCCTTTAGGGTGTATCCCCCGCCCCGCCCGCGCGCCACGGCCAGCGGCAGCCAGCGTTTCACGCGGTGAAAACAGCGCGCACAACGCAGACAGGGCAATCGATCCACGCTATGGATCGATCTTCCCTCAAACTATCGACGAATGGCAGATGCGCTTCAAAGGTCTCGATCTCAACCTTCTGGCCGCATTCGACGTGCTGCTGGAAAGCCGCAGCGTTTCGGCCGCCGCACGGCAGATGAACCTGAGCCAGCCGGCGATGAGCGCGGCGCTGACCCGCCTGCGCGAATACTTTGCCGACGAGCTGCTGGTGGTTCAGGGCAAGCGCATGTACCCAACCGCCTTTGCCGAGGCGCTGGTGCCACAGGTGCGCGATACTCTGCGCTCGGTCGAGGCGATGCTGGCGGCCTCCAACCGGTTTGATCCGGCGACCACGCAGCGCACGTTCCGCCTTGTGGCGTCGGATTATGTCGTCACCGCCGTGCTTGCCCCCCTGCTGCAGGCCTTGCCGCGCCTGGCGCCTGGCCTGCGCATCGAACTGGTGCTGCCCAGCGACGCTGCCCATACCGAACTGCGCGAAGGACGCGCCGACCTGCTGATCGCACCGGAGCAATTCATCCTGTCGGACCATCCCAGCGAATTGCTGTGCGAGGAACGCCACGTGGTGATCGGCTCCAGCCACAACGCCGCCTTTGCCGATGGCGGCCCCAGCCTGGAGGCATTTCTGACCGCCGGCCATGTCTCGGTGCGGATCGGCGCCTTGCGCGATCATGCCTTTGCCGATCGCCAGCTCAACCAGATGGGACTGGAACGCAGGATCGAGATCGAGGTGCCTTCGTTCAGCACGATCCCGTGGGTGTTGATGGACACGCAGCGCCTGGCGGTTATTCAGGAGCGGCTGGCCCGCCGCCTGGTCGCGGCCTTTCCGCTGGCGATGGCGCCGCTGCCGTTCGCGTTTCAGCCGATGCGCGAAATGGTGCAATATCACCGCACGCGCAGCAGCGACGAGGGGCTGCGCTGGCTGATGGCCCGCCTGCGCGAAGTGGCCTATCGCAGTTGATCCATTCCATGGATGGATGATGATCAAAACAATCTAGTATCCAAATTCGTATTCACCCCTAGGATGCAGGTCATAACCAGCCCTTGGGGAGAGACCTGACGTGCAAGACTTGCCCGTGCTTGTGGTGGGCGCCGGAATCGGCGGCCTTTCCGCCGCCATCGCGCTGCGCCGCGCCGGCCACCGTGTCACCGTGATTGAAAAAGACCCGACCTGGTCGGTCTATGGCGTGGGCATCATCCAGCAGTCCAACGTGGTGCGGGCGATGGAACAGCTGGGCGTGCTCGATGCCTTCCTCGATGCCGCCTGCGGATTTGACGCGGTGGAAATCTATGTGCCCGATGGCACCCGCGTGGCGCGCGTGCCCACCCCGTCGCTGGTCGAAGGACGCCCGTCGAACGTGGGCATTGGCCGCCGCGCGCTGCAGAAGGTGCTGGGCGACAGCGCCCGCGAACTGGGCGCCGACATCCGCCTGGGCCTGACGGTCACCGCGCTGGACGAAGCCGATGATGGCGTGGACGTGACGCTGTCCGACGGCAGCACCGCGCGCTATGCCGTGGTGATCGGCGCCGACGGCGTCTATTCGCAGACCCGCCAGATGATCCTGCCCGATGCGGAAAAGCCGCAGTTCACGGGCCAGGCGGTGTGGCGCTACAACTTCCCCCGCCCGGCCGATCTCGATGCGCTGCACGTCTACAACGGCCGCATCGGCATTGGCCTGGTGCCGGTATCGCGCGACACGATCTACATGTACGTCACCACGCCCGAGCCGGACAACCCGCGCTATCCGCGCGAGGGGCTGGCCGCTGCGATGCGCGGCAAGCTGGTTGGCGCCGCGCCGCAGATCCAGGCCCTCGCCAGCCAGATCACCGATGATGACGGCGTGGTCTATCGTCCGCTGGAAGGCATGATGATCCATGGCCCCTGGCACAAGGGCCACGTGGTTCTGCTGGGCGATGCCGTCCACGCCACGACCCCACACCTGGGCCAGGGTGCCGGCATGGCGATCGAGGATGCCCTGGTACTGGCCGAGGAACTGACCGCGGCCGACAGCGTGGAAGAGGCGTTCAGCGCCTATCGCGCCCGGCGCTATGAACGCTGCCGCTATATCGTCGAAAGCTCGCTCGCCATCTGCATGGGCCAGTTGGGCAAGGGCCCGCCGATCGACAACCACAAGGCCACGGCTGAGATGTTTGCCATGGTCGCCCAACCGATCTGATCTTTTTTGCCTTCTTGCCAAGGATTGCCAAGCGATGAGCCGAGTGACCGAAATCCGCTATGTCGGATATGGCGTCGAAAACTATGACGCCGAACGCGCCTTTTACGCCGATGACTGGGGCCTGGACGAAGTGGCCGCCACCGATGACATGGTGTGGTTCAAGGCCCAGGGCCATGACGAACACCATGTCGTGCGCCTGCACAAGGCCGAGGTGAACCACGTCGAAGTGATCGCCTTTGCCGCCGACACCCCGGCCGATGTCGACGCGCTGCACGACAAGATCATCGCTGCCGGCTGCAAGGTGATCCATGCCCCTGCCACGATGGATGCGCCGGGTGGCGGCTATGGCTTCCGCTTCTTCTCGCCCGATGGCCTGCCGTTCGAGATTTCGGCCGATGTCGCCCGTGGCGACAAGCGCACGCTCGCGCATTGGGAAGGCGTGCCGGTCAAGATCAGCCACATCGTCATGCACTCGCCCGATCACCAGGCGATGGTCAAGTTCTTTACCGATGTGCTGGGCTTCAAGGTCTCTGACTGGCTGGGCGATTTCATGTGCTTCCTGCGCTGCAACGAAGCCCACCACCGCGTTGCCATCCTGCCTGGGCCGCCCTGCCTCAACCACGTGGCCTATGACATGCTCTCGGTGGACGACATGATGCGCGGCGCCAGCCGCCTCAAGAAGCGCGGCACCGATCTGCGCTGGGGCCCGGGCCGCCACACCGCCGGCAACAACACCTTCAGCTATTTCACCACGCCCGCCGGCTTTGCCGTGGAATACACCGCAGACCTGGACCAGGTCGATTTCGAAACGCACGAGGCCCAGGTCCATGTGCCGGCGCCCTCGATCATGGACCAGTGGGGCATTGGCGTGGGCGGCCCGCAGACCATGCCGCATCCGGCGCCCGATGCGCGCCTGTTCCAGCCGGCCGGGGTTTGATCGTCATGGCGCTGTTTGAATACTTTCCGAACTATATCTGGAACCTGTCGGTCGCGATCGCGATGGAATCGGGTGGCCGCATCGGCGAAATCGTCGACATGTGCCAGCCGATCAAGGACGCGGCGGCCAACGGTGCCGACGCCGGCACGCCGCAGTTCATGAAGGCCTGGGTCGCCATGGGCGACAAGCTGCAGGAACTGGCCGGCGAGGACGAAGCCAAGGGTCGCATGCTCTCGGCCTCGAACAAGCTGGAGCGCGCCTCGCTCTATCTGTTCACCGCCGAGCGCATGCAGGGCCATGGCGCGCCGGGGCGCAAGGAAACCTATGCCAAGGCGCGCGCGGCGTTCGACAAGTCGACCCAGCTGGGCAAGATCAACCGCGAACGCGTGGAAATCCCGCTGGAAAACGGCACGATGCCGGCCCTGTTCACCCGCGCGCCGGGCGAAGGGGCAAAGCCGGTGGTGGTGTTCTGCAACGGTCTCGATAGCTGCAAGGAACTGCTCTACTGGACCAACCTGCCGACCGAACTGGCACGCCGCGGCATTTCCACGCTGTGCGTCGATCAGCCCGGCTCGGGCGAGACGCTGCGCCTGCAAGACCTGCCGGTCGATCCGCATTCGGAAAGCTGGGCTTCGCGGGCGGTGGACTGGCTGGAACAGCAGCCCGAAGTCGATCCCAAGGCGATCGGCATGACCGGCATTTCGCTGGGCGGGCACTTTGCCCCGCGTGCGGTTGCCTATGAACCGCGCTTCGCCTCGGGCGCAGTGTGGGGTGCCAACCACAACTGGCGCGAAGTGCAGGACAAGCGCATGGCGCGCGAAGGCGAAAACCCCGTGCCGCACTATTGGGCACACGTGCACTGGGCATTCGGCGCCAAGGACCAGGACGATTTCCTCGCCAAGTCCGAAGCGATGAACCTAAATGGCCACATGGATCGCATCAAGGTGCCGTTCCTGGTCACCCACGGGGCCAACGATCGCCAGATCAGCGTGGCCTATGCCGATGATCTCTATGACCAGCTGGTCAATTCGCCGCGCCGCGAAAAGGTGATCTTCACCCCGCGCGAAGGTGGCGTGGAGCATGTCGGGGCCGACAACATGTCGTATGGCCGCGATCTGCTGGCCGATTGGTTTGCCGAAACCCTGGGCGGCCATACCGCCTGATACGCTACGCCTGACAAGACAAGGATGCCGGCGGCGCGCACTTTCGTGCTTGCCGCCGGCATCACCAAGAGAGGATCCCCCCGATGGCCCGCCGTTTCATCGACCTGTCGATCACCCTGTGCAACGACGTGGTCAGCGACCCACCGTTCATGCGCCCCGAGATCACCTATCAGACCCACCCCGATACCGTGGGCGAACTCGGCCATTTCTTTCCCGGCGTGACGCAGGAAGACACCATCGATGGCGCCGGCTTTGCCGCGGCGGAATGGGTCAAGCTCACCACGCACAACGGCACGCATCTTGATGCGCCGTGGCATTTCCACCCCACCATGGACGGTGGCAAGCGCGCCATCACCATCGATGAAGTGCCGCTCGAATGGTGCTTCCAGCCCGGGGTGAAGCTGGACTTCCGGCACTTTCCCGACGGCTATGTGGTCACCGCGCAAGACGTGGAAGACGAACTCGCCCGCATCGGCCACGATCTGCAGCCACTCGATATCGTGCTGGTCAACACGGCCGCTGGTGGCGCCCTGGGCCGCCCGGATTTCGTCAACGTGGGCTGCGGCATGGGCTATGAAGCCACGATGTACCTGACCACGCGCGGCGTGAAGGTGACCGGCACCGACGCCTGGAGCTGGGACGCACCGTTCAGCTATACTGCGGAAAAGGTCAAGGAAACCGGCGATACCTCGCTGATCTGGGAAGGCCACAAGGCGGGCCGCGACATCGGCTATTGCCACCTGGAAAAGCTGCACAACCTTGAAAGCCTGCCGCCGCACGGGTTCATTGTCAGCTGTTTCCCGCACAAGATCCAGGGCGCATCGGCCGGGTGGACCCGCGCCGTCGCGATCATCGAGGAGTGACCGCGATGCGCCTGGCAACCTTGCGCAATGGCACGCCCGATGGGCAGCTGGTGGTCGTCTGCGCTGCCGGGGTGCGCTACCTGCCTGCCGGCCCCGCCCTGCCCAACCTGCTGACCGCGATCGAGAACTGGAGCAGCGCGGAAGCCACGCTGGCCGCGCTCGCCAGCGAGCTGGCCGATGGCGCTGGCCTGCCGCTCGACCCCGCGCAACTCGCCGCGCCGCTGCCGCGCACCTGGCAATGGCTCGATGGTTCGGCCTTTGGCACGCATGGTGACCTGATGCAGGTGGCCTTCAACATGCCGCCGATCGAAACCGATCTGCCCCTGATGTATCAGGGCATGTCGGACCGTTTCTATGGCCCGACTGATCCGGTGCCCTTTGCCGATCCTGCCCATGGCATCGATTTCGAAGGCGAATTTGGCGTGATCGTGGACGCGGTGCCGATGGGCACCAGCGCGCGCGATGCCGCCGCACACATCAAGCTGGTGGTGCAGATCAATGACTGGTCGTTGCGCACGCTGGCCCCGATCGAGATGAAGACCGGGTTCGGCTGGGTCCAGGCCAAGCCGGCGTGCAGCATGGCGCCCTTTGCCGTGCCGCCGGCCGCGCTGGGTCAAGGCTGGCATGACAATCGCGTCGCGCTGGACCTGGTGGTGGATTGGAACGGAGCACCGTTCGGTCACGCCAATGGCCGCGCCATGGATTTCAGTTTTGCCGAACTGGTGGCCCATGCCGCCCGGACGCGCGATCTGGTCGCCGGCACGGTGATCGGATCGGGCACGGTATCGAACCCGGAATATGCCACGGTGGGATCGAGCTGCATTTCCGAACGCCGCGCGATCGAGATCATCGCCGCTGGCAAGCCAGCCACCGCCTTCATGGCGATCGGGGATCGCGTGCGGATGGAAGCGCGCGCCGCCGATGGCAGCACCCCGTTTGGCGCGATTGACCAGCAGGTGGTGCAAGCCTCCCTCACCGCCGCAAGCTGAGCGATATCTGAAAAGTTGGCGGGGCGAAGTGCGGCGCCCCGCCAAAAGTTCAGGGAGATCAGGACGGCAGCCAGCCATCCGCAAGCGGGCAGAGGGTCATGCCCGTTGCCCGATCGGTTTATTGATAATGGATATCAATTGCAAGAGCAAAATATGCGCGTTGCCCTGCGCCTGTTTCGATTTGGAATTTGTGGCGCGCCCTGCGCAACCGTTCACACGATTGCCCTGAACCCGCGATTATCCTAGTGTGTTGCGATGCAGCAGAATCAGAATTCCTCGGGAACCCCCGAAACGGCGGATAGCGCGCCCGATATCGAGCAGTCGGTGCACATGCTGGGCTTTGCCATCGCCAACAAGCTGTGCGTGCGCGCGGTCTATAATCGCGGCAGCGTGACACTGGCACCGCATGCGCTGTTCGAACGTCACGGGGCGCCGCACATCGATGCCGTGGTGCACGATCGCGATGGCGTGGCCCCGGCCGAAGAAAAGCTCGGCACGTTCCGCCTCTCGGGCCTGCGCGATGTGATCCTCACGTCCGAGCCGGCCAAGGTCTTTGCCGGGTTCGATCCGGCCGACGAACGCTATGGCGAAAAGCTGCTGGCCGCCATCGCGGTCTGAGCACGCCTTCCCCCCTTTTCAACCATAATGGGCGGGCATCCTTGGTGATGGCCGCCCTTTCTTTTTGCGCGCCTTCCGCGCCGCCTGACGCTGCATCCTTGCATGGATCAGTATGCCGCTCTGCCCGGCGCAAGGTGGGCACGGCCTGTCCTTGGCACCGGCCCCATCGTATCGGCCGGGCAGTTGATGACGCAAACCTCTACGCAGGAGAGCGCCATGTCTGACAGCATTGCCACCGATGAAACCACCCGCCTGATCGCCTCAAACAAGGTGGACGGCACGGCCGTCTATAACCCCGATGGCGAGCGTCTCGGCTCGATCCACAACTTCATGGTCAACAAGCGCACCGGCACCGTCGAGTATGCCGTGCTGCAATTCGGCGGCATTCTTGGCTTTGGCAGCGATTATTACCCGCTGCCCTGGAACACGCTGAACTATGATAGCGGTCAGGGCGGCTATGTCGTCAACCTGAGCCGCGAAACCCTGGAATCCGCCCCGCACTACCAGGCCACCGAAGAACCGGTCCATGACATTGACTATGGCCGCCGGGTCCATTCGCACTACGGCGTGTCCTACCCCTACTGATCGCGTCATACCGCCCAGGTTCGCGCGGGAAGGCCGGCCCTGCCCTTTGGCAAGGCCGGCCTTTTTCATGGGCTCGGCGCGGCGCTGTGGTGGCCGTGCGGCTCAAGATAGGCAGGGTCGAACAGCGCATGCTGTGCCAAGGCCCGCAATTGCAGGATGCGCAGCACGCGGTTTTCCAGATCGATCAGGCCTTGCCGCCGCATGTCGCGCAACACGCGATTGACGTGCACCGGGGTCAACCCGGTCGCCTCGGCCAGTTCCACCTGCGTGACCGGAAAGGCAAAACCGTTGCCCTGGGCCAAACCGATGGCATGCAGGCGGTGATGCAATTCGCAGAACAGGTGGCCGATCCGCTCGAACGCGGCGCGCTGCCCCACGTTGACCAGCCACCGCCGCAAAACCGCCTCTGCCACGCGGTTTTGCAAGGCCAGCGCCGTGGCAATGGCGGGGTGGGCCTTGGCCACCGCCTCCAACGCGCTGGTCGGGATTGGTGCGATGATCGCCGGGGTCAGTGCCAGGATCGAAAAGTCCATGCGCGCCTCACCCAGCGGTTGCCACAGGATATCGCCGGGCAGATGGAATGCGGTGATCTGGCGGCGGCCATCGGGCAGCATCACCTGGTGGCACGCCCACCCTTCCAGCAGCACGTGCACGTGGCCGGGCCGGTCGCCTTCGCGCAGGAACTCGCGGCGCGCCGCCACGCGGCGACGCGGGACGGCGCAGAGCCGTTCCACCGCGCGCACGTCGTTCTCGTCCAGCGGAAAGCAGCATGACAGGCGCCGGGCCAGGGCATTGAACAGCATCGAAGGCAGGCTCAAGGCAGATCAAAGGCGGTGATGCGCGTTCCGGCAGCAGTCACGGCGGCAGTCACAAGAGACATGGCGCAAGCGAAGCAGGGGTACACGCCAGAACGGGCATCGCAGTGGCGCGGCAACATCGCATCCTCAAACCTGGGGCGCGCCTTCCGCGCCGTCGGCAGCCTTATGAAATGACTGTCACATGCCCTTCTTCACATATGTAAAGCCTTGCCACCTTTTCTTGTTTTCGGGGTTTTTAAGGCATCCCGCGTGCGCCTCGCGTGCGCCTTATCCCCCTGCAAGGACCATCTTTCATGACCACGTCGCACCCCGCCAGCCTGGGCAAGCTGGGCGAGACCCCGCCCGAACACGAAGCCAAGGCCGCCGATGCCCAGGCCGGCACCGCCGCCGCGCCCGATCGCCAGGGGCAGGAGCAGGCGCTGAACCGCGAACCGAAATGGCAGCCGGTCTATCCCGGCTCGGGACGCCTGGCTGGCAAGGTGGCGATCGTTACCGGCGGCGACAGCGGCATTGGCCGCGCGGTGGCCGCGCTGTTTGCCCGCGAGGGCGCCAACGTGGCGATCGTCTATCGCCAGGACAGCAAGGACGCGCAGGACACCGCCGCCATCGTCGCCCAGGAAGGCGCAAGGGCGGTCACCCTGCAAGGAGACGTGGGCGATCCCGCATTCTGCCAGCAGGCGGTGGACGCGGTCATCGATCGCTTTGGCCGGCTGGACGTGCTGGTCAACAATGCCGGTGAGCAGCACCCGGCAAAGGACATTCGCGATATTACCCCGGAACAGCTCGATGCCACGTTCCGCACCAATATCTTTGGCATGTTCCACATGGTCCAGGCCGCTGTGGGCCACCTTGGCGCCGGCAGCGCGATCATCAATTGCACCAGCGTGACGATGTACAAGGGCGCGCCGCAACTGCTGGACTATAGCGCGACCAAGGGAGCGATCACGGCGTTTACCCGCTCGCTCAGCCAGAACCTGGTGGACAAGGGCATTCGCGTGAATGCCGTGGCACCCGGCCCGATCTGGACCCCGCTCAACCCGCAGGGCGGCGCCGATCCGGACAAGGTGCGCCACTTTGGCGAGGATACGCCGATGGGCCGGCCGGGCGAACCCAACGAAGTGGCGCCGGCGTTCCTGTTCCTGGCCTGTGCCGATGGCAGCTATATGAGCGGGCAGGTGCTTCACCCCAACGGCGGCACCGTGGTCAACGGCTGACCAGCCAGCGTGGCGATGTGCGTGGCCTGGCTGGAACGGCGCCCCCGTGCCAGCCAGGCCGTCCGGCCTCAGGCCGCGCGGGGCACGCGCGGTTCGGGGTCGAGCGGCACTTCGCCCAGCCGCTTGAGCGCAGCCAGATCGCGCACCTGCATCCACCGCCCCTTGAGATCGACCAACCCCTCGCCGCGCAGGGTCTGCAACACGCGGTTCACGTGGACCGGGGAAATACCGACGATATCGGCAAAGTCATACTGGGTCAGCGGCATGGCGCACCGATCCTGCACCACGCGGTTGCGCGCGGCCAGCCGGCTGTGCAACTCGCACAGCAGGTTGCACAGCCGCTCGGTCGCGGTCATCCGGCCCAGGTTAAAGATCCACTTTTCGCGGTTGCGCAGCAAGGCCAGCATCGCGTCGAGCACGCGGATCATGCTGTCTTCCTCGTGCGGCGCGCGGGCCTGGATGCGGCTGTGCGGCAGCATGCGCGCACGCACCCGCGTCAACGCCACGATCGGCAAGGTGGCGCGGCCTTGCAACAGCCATTGCGGCTCGCAATAGTCGCCGGGAAGAAACAGCGTGATGATCTGGCGCCGGCCATCGGGCAACAGGCGGTATTGCGCCGCCCAGCCTTCCTCGATGCGCAGCACGTAATCCTTGCGTTCGTCCGCGCGGGCCAGAAATTCGTGGCGACGGTATGTGCACACCTGGCTTGGCGCGCGGGTCATATCCTGCGTCATATCCTTTCCCCTGATTTGCGGCGTGATGCCTTTGGCGAATCAGCGGAAAATCTAGGTTCCATCCATTCCGGACAATTCACATAGGTTTGCTTTGGCCGTTCCCATCGACCAGCCGTGGCACTGGGCAGACCAACCGCATCTTGCCCCAAGAGACAGATTGCAAATTGCACACATGGGATAGCCGCGCGGACATTGTGCGCCGTTCGCACGCTTCTCCTTCCGCAACGGGCGCCAGTCGCCCTGCCGGGCTTGCCCTTCGGCACTGCCCCAACCCCATGCGAAGGAGATCGGCCCGATGGCCAGCAACAGCACCCCTTCCCCTGCAACGCAGCCGGCGCAGACCGGGCAGGCCACCCCTGGCCAGGCTGCCGCATCATCGTCCGAAGCCGACAAGATCCACGCCGCCAAGACCGATACGGCAAAGGCAGGGGGCAAGGCGGCAAGCGGACGACGCGGACCGCGCGCCGCATCGCAAGGCAGCGCCGCGACCACCAGCAAGACCGCCAATGCCGACAAGAGCGCCCACAAGAGCGCCGACAAGGGCTCCAATTCGAGCAGGGCCGATGGCGAGGCGATCCGCATGCTCCAGAAAGACCATCGCCAGGTCGAAAAGCTGTTCAAGGAGTTCGAGAGCGCCAGCGGCAGCCGCAAGGACGCGATCGTTACCGAGGTGTGCCAGGCGCTTACCCTGCACACCATGCTGGAAGAGGAGGTCTTCTATCCCGCCTGCCGCGCCGCAGCCGATGAAGACGACGATCTCGACGAAGCACAGGTGGAACACGACAGCGCCAAGGTGCTGATCGCCGACCTGGCACGCAGCGCCCGCGGCGATCCGTTCCGCGACGCCAAGTTCACGGTGCTGGCTGAGCAGATCCGGCACCATGTCAAGGAAGAGGAAGGCGACGACGGCATTTTCGCCCAGGCGCGCGAATCCGGCATCGATACTCCCGAACTTGCAGCGCAGCTGAAAGAACTGCGCAGCGAACTGGAGGCCGAGGATCGGCTTCCGCCCCAGGCACCGGTTTCATTCGGCGCCTTTCCCAGGGCAAATGCCCACAATACCCAGGAGAGAACCATGGCAAGTTATCAAGGACGCGACAACGGCGATTATGGTCGAAGTGGCCGAGACGAGCGTGGCCGGTTTGCCGGTCAGGGCGGCCGCCGCAGCGAAGAAGATGACCGTCGCGGCGGACGCGGCAGCCAGGATCGCCCGCGCGACGACGAAGGCCGCTTTATGAGCGATGATCGCGGCCGGTCGAGCCGGGGGCGTGACGATGACGATCGCGACTATCGCAGCCGGGGCGCCAGCAGCCGGGGCCGCGATGACCGCGACGATGATCGGGGCAATGATCGCGGCGGGCGCGGACACGGCGGCTGGTTCGGCGACTCCCAGGGCCATTCGGAGGCCTCGCGCCGAGGCTGGGAACGGTCTGACCATGACGGCAGCGGCTGGTATGGCGATTCCCGTGGCCATTCCGAAGCCTCGCGCCGTGGCTGGGAAAATTCCGACCACGAAGGCAGCGGCTGGTATGGCGATCCGCGTGGTCATTCCGAAGCGTCGCGCAAGGGCTGGGACGATCGCGGCAGCGCGTCGCGCAGCGGCCGCCACGACGATGACGACGGGCGCCGCAGCAGCCGGGGCCGCGACGACCATGACGACGATCGGGGCCGCTCGCGCCGCATGAGCCATGATGATGATGACCGCGATCGCGGCCACGGCGGCTGGTTCGGCGATTCCCGCGGCCATTCGGAAGCATCGCGCAGGGGGTGGGAAGGCCGCCACTGATGCCACTTGCTTCCAGACGGACCGGCCCCTTCACGGGGCCGGTCTTGTGCCTGTCAATCAAGCGCCGCGGCTTTCCTGACAAGGCGCGCCGGTGACGCGGATCGAAGCGGTTCGCCGCACCATTTTGCTCGATCTCACCCCATGGCAAAGGCTGTCAGGCATTGCCGTGGCGATCGCCGTGCCTGCTACCTTGCGCTGGGCATTGGGGCAGGCAGGCGAGGCAGTGCCGTTTGCGCCGTTCTTTCCGTTCGTGCTGCTGGCGGCGGTGTTCATGGGCTGGCGCGCCGCGCTGGTCGTGGCGATCACCACCACGCTGATGGTGGAATGGGTGTTCCGTGGCGGCAGCCCATCCCTGCTCGATCCCCACCGCCTGACGCTGGCGCTGCTGATCGCGCTGGCCAACCTGGCGCTGATTGCCGTGGGCGACACGCTCCGCCGCACGGTGCGCCAGCTCGATGCTCTGGCGCGCGAACAGGATATCATCGCGCGCGAGATGTATCATCGCGTGCAGAACGCGCTTGGCGTGGTCCAGGCGCTGATCCGCGTATCGCACGCCGGCGATGATACCGAACGGTTCCGCCAGGATCTTTTGGCCCGGGTGCAGGCGCTGGCCAATGCCAACCGCCTGCTCGACAGCCCACCGGGGAACACCAAAGGCGCGCAGCCTCGCAGCGTGACCGAGGCGCGGCAACCTGCCGATGGCACGGGGCTGAACCTGGCGCAGCTGGTGCGCACCGCGATCGCCCCGTTTCACAAGGACGATGCGTTCCACATCGCAGGCCCGCCCTTCCTGATCGAGCGCGAGCCCGCTTATCATCTGCTGCTGGTGCTGCATGAATTGTGCACCAATGCGCTCAAGCACGGCGCGCTGTCTGATCCGCGTGGGCGGGTGAGCATCGGCTGGAGCGCCGATGGCGTGCTGCTGTGGCGCGAGAATGGCGGGCCGCCGGTGCTGCCGCCCAGTCGCCAGGGCCTGGGCACGCGGATGTTCGCGCGCCAGCAGCACTGGACACTGGAACGCGATTTCGCGCCCAGCGGCCTGACGTGCCGCATCGCGCTGCGCGCCCGCGCCACCGTGCGGCGCTGATCGGCGACGCTGGCGGCGGCGCGATTGCACTTACCCATGTTGGGGGCGAGCAACATACCATTACGGTCGGGGCTTGTTGGTACATCCTCCCAGGAGTTCCAAGATGACCCAGCCCCAGCCCGCGTGCGCGGTTGCCATGCCCGCCCTGCCCCGCCCGACTACGCGCCGCCCGGCCACACCCGTGCCGCTGCATCCCTGGCATGAACGGCTGCCCGACCCGGATCTGCGGCCGCGCCTTTTGCCCGGCAGCGTCAGCCCGCAAGCCATTCGCGTGCCGCCCTCGCCCAGCCGGCATTGACGGCCGGATCAGCGAGACTGCCCAAAAGGAGAGAGTATCATGCCCAGATTTCCATTCGCGCCGGTGGCTGCCTGTGCCATGCTGCTGCCCTCGCTTGCTACGGCGCAGGGCCTGGCCCCAACCCAGCCGACGGCACCCCCATCGCCTGCCGACACCATGGCGCCGCTTGACGCGCCGGCCTACCTGGCCAAGGCCGCTGCGGGCGACCGGTTCGAGATCGAATCCTCCCGCCTGATCCTGGCCAAGTCCCCCAGTGCCAAGGTGGCAAGCTTTGCCCGGATGATGATTGCCGACCATACGCATTCCACCGCGCGGCTCGCCCAGGCGGCGCGCCAGGATGGCTTGGCCATGCCGGCACCGGCGCTCGATTCCACGCAGGCGGCCGCGCTCGACGGGTTGCGCCAGGCGCAGGGGGAGACAGCGCAGAACGTTTACCTGGCTGCGCAGCGCGATGCCCACACGGCGGCACTGGCGCTGCATCGCGCCTATGCCGACAAGGGCAACAAACCGGCCTTGCGGGCGGCCGCCAACGCCATCGCGCCAGTGGTAGCCCGCCATGCCGACATGCTGGCCCAGATCGGCGGGCAGGAAGCCCAGGCGCCAGACACCTCACGCGGGCGCTGAGCGCGAACGATCAGCGTCGGTTGAACGCGGCCTGGGGAAGCCTATCCCCGGGCCGCGTTCAATGCATCGGCCATTATCGCAAGGGCTGCGCCGGCCAGGTGCAGCCGCACCGCATCGCGCGGGCGGGCGCCATAATGGCACTCGCGCAGCAGCAGCCCGCCATCGCGCCGCAGCACCGCGATATGGGCCAGACCCGGCTCGTCACGCGGGCCGCCGGTGCCGGCATTGCCAGTAATTGCAGCGACGAGCCCCGCCCGGCTATGGGCCAGTGCCCCGCGTGCCATTGCCTCGGCAATCGCGCGGCTCACGGGATCGTGACGGCGCAGCTCCACCGGATCGATCCCCAGCATCTCGCTCTTGGCCTGGGCCGAATACGTGACAAAGCCACGATCGAACCAGCGGCCATAGCCTTCGATATCGGTCAGCAGCGAAGCCAGCAGCCCACCGGTGCAGCTTTCGGCGGTCGCAATTGCCGCATCGTGCTCGGCCGCAAGCGCGAGCACGCGCTGTGCCGCCACCAGCAGTGGCGCGGCATCGCCAAGGCAGCCGTGCTGCACATCACGCCCCGGTGACGAAGCATGGCTTGGCGAAGCATGATTGGGCGAAGCAGGGCTTGGCACTAGGCGCGCCCTCATTCTACCGGCGCAGCGTCGGGCCGGCGTTCTGGCCGGCCTCGGCCCCTGGATTGCGTTCCACCTTGCTTTCCGGCCCGTCGATTCCCTCCTTGCCATGGCTGCCCGGTGGCAGCGGGATGGGATCGGGCACCGGTTCATCGATCGGCACCTCGGTCGGCGGCGGCGCGCCTACCCCGCCGGTGCCGCCGGTAAGCTGGCCGGGGTTGTCGCGTTCTTCCTCATGCGAGGATTGTTGGCCGGAACGCTGATCGGAATGGGCAATGGGCGCGCCGCGCACCGTGCGCGGGGGGATGGCGGGCTGGGGTGCAGAACGATCGGCCATGGGTAGATATCCTTTTGCGGGCAGGCCATTAAAACCCCGCAGCACGCCCATAGGGCACGCATCACAACCTGTGATGAGATGGGGAACCACTGGGGCGATGGGGTGTTGCGATAGGCATCGGGGAAGGTGTTCCCCGGCCGATTGCAGAACAGGCCAGCATGAATCCCCTTCAGGCCAAATTTGCGCGCTACGTCGAACTGGACCTTCAGGCCCGGACGCAGATCGACGGCCTGTTGCGCAGCGAAGGGCGGCTGGTTCCGGCTGGAGCCGACCTGATCCGCGAAGGCGAGCCGATCCATTTCGTCAAGCTGGTCATCGATGGCTGGGGCTGTCGCTACAAACTGCTGGAGGATGGCCGGCGCCAGGTCGTGGCGTTCCTGCTGCCGGGAGACTTGTGCAATCCCGATGCCTTGGCGGCCGAGGCAATGGACCATTCGATCGGCGCGCTTAATGACATGCATTGCGCGCTGATTGCGCCCGAAGTGTTCGATCGTGCCTGCCTGCGCTCGCACTGCCTGCGCCAGGCCATGGCGTTTGATGCCTGCGCCATGCTGGGCATGCAGCGCGAATGGACACTCAACCTTGCCGCGCGCCCGGCCTTGGCACGGATCGGCGCCTTGCTGTGCGAGTTGCACTATCGGCTGGCAGCCCTGGGCCTGGCAGCAGACGGGCGCTTTGCCACCCCGCTCACCCAGGTGACCCTCGCCGAAGCAACCGGTATGACATCGGTTCACGTCAACCGCGTGGTGCAGGATCTGCGCGGGCGCGGCCTGCTGCATTGGCACGGGCGCCATATCACCCTGCCCGATCCGGATCGGCTGGCGCAGCTCTCCGGCTTTTCCCCGCGTTATTTGCACATGAATCGCTTTGTGCCGGGAACTTTTGCGGGCGATCCCGACTTGGCTGCGAAATCGCCGCGCGTTCCGCCCAGAACCGAAAGTAAGATCGCCGGGGCAATCTGATACAACTTGGGAAACAAGACAGCTTGCACCGCGCGGGGCCATGGCGGAAGAACGCGAGAACTCGATCCGGGACTATCGAGTCGCAGGGCATGCAAGGGTTTGCTAGATGAACGCTGACGAAGCGAGTACACCTGTTTCTCCGGATCACGTAACGTCCGAACATCCCCCCCGCAGCAGCCGCAAGCGCACGCTTCTGATCGCCCTGGCGACCATTGCCGTGTTCGTGGTGGTTGCCCTGGGTGCTCGATGGGTGGCCAAGAGCGGCGGAGACAAGCGCGGCGGGCGTCCGCCGGCGGCGGTGAACATCGCGCCGGCGACCAAGGCAGACATGCCGGTGACGGTGGCCGCGCTGGGCACGGTGCAGCCGCTGGTTACCGCCACGGTACGCACGCAGCTGTCAGGCGTGCTGTTCAAGATCATGTTCCAGGAAGGGCAGATGGTCCGCCAGGGCCAGGTGCTCGCCCAGATTGATCCCCGCCCCTATCGCCTGGCGCTGGAACAGGCCCGCGCCAATCTGGCGCGTGACGAGGCACAGCTGACCTCGGCACGGCTCGATCTCAATCGCTATCAAACCCTGCTCAAGCAAGATTCGATCGCCAGCCAGCAGGTCGATACCCAGCGCGCCACGGTGGGGCAGCTGGCCGGCACCGTGGCAGCCGATCGCGCCGCCATCGGCACGGCCGCGCTCAACCTGGACTATACCGCGATCAAGGCGCCGATTTCGGGCCGCGTCGGCATTCGCCAGGTCGATATCGGCAACTACCTGACGCCGTCGGACACCAACGGTGTGGTGATCATCACCCAGGTCGATCCGATCGACGTGAGCTTTGCCCTGCCCCAGGCGCAGCTTTCCGCCATCGGGCAGACCGCCGGCGCAGGCAGCGGCCTGCCGGTTGACGCCAACGACCAGAACAACGGCAATCGCTTGGCCACCGGCCGCTTCCTGACGTTTGACAACCAGGTCGATGCCACCACCGGCACGGTCAAGGCCAAGGCCCGCTTTGCCAATGCCGGCAATGTTTTATTCCCCGGCGCGTTCGTCAACGTGTCGATGCTGGTACAGACGCTGCATGACGTGGTGACCGTGCCGGTCAGCGCGGTGCGCCACGGCAGCCAGGGCGATTTCGTCTTCGTGGTAAAGCCCGACAACACGGTGAAGCTGACCGTGGTCAAGACCGGCCCCTCTTCGGGTGACAAGCTGGCGATCCTTTCGGGCCTGACGGCCGGCACCCAGGTGGTGATCGAGGGCGCCGATGGCCTGGAAGACGGCGCCAGCATCAACAAGGGCGGCAAGCGGGGCGGTGGCCAAGGTAATGGCGGCGCAGGCGGCCAAGGTGGCAATGGCCATCACCGCCGCGGCGCCAATGCCGGAAACGCGGGATGAGCACGTCCGATCTGCCTGAGCAGGCCCCTGCCCAACCCGGCGGGCCATCCCGGCTGTTCATCCTGCGCCCGGTGGCGACCACGCTGTTGATGGTGGCGATCCTGCTGGCGGGCCTGGTGGCCTATCGCATGCTGCCGCTCTCGGCCCTGCCCGAGGTGGACTATCCGACGATCCAGGTCACCACGCTCTATCCCGGGGCCAGCCCCGATGTGATGGCCTTGACCGTCACCTCGCCGCTGGAGCGCCAGTTCGGGCAGATGCCGGGGTTGACGCGGATGACCTCTGCCTCTTCGGCCGGGGCATCGGTGATCACCATGCAGTTCCGCCTCGATCTGTCGCTCGATATCGCCGAGCAGGAAGTACAGGCGGCCATCAACGCCGCCAATACGCTGCTGCCCACCGATCTTCCCGCGCCGCCGATCTATGCCAAGGTCAACCCGGCCGATGCCCCGATCCTGACGCTGGGCATCACCTCGAAAAGCCGGCCGCTGGGCGAAGTGCAAGGCATTGTCGAACGCCAGTTCAGCAACAAGATCGCCCAGGTTTCGGGCGTGGGCCTGGTGTCCATGTCGGGCGGGCAGCGCCCCGCCGTGCGCATCCAGGCCAATGTGCCCGCGCTCGCCGCGCGCGGCCTGTCGCTGGAATCGATCCGCAGCGCGATTGCCAATGCCAATGCCAACGCCGCCAAGGGCAGCTTTGACGGCCCGACCAAGAGCTGGACGATCGACGCCAACGACCAGTTGGGCGATGCCGCCAGCTATCGCAACCTGGTCGTCGCCTTTGCCAATGGCGCGCCGGTGCGGCTGTCTGATGTGGCGCAAGTGGTCCAGGCCACGGAAAACACGCGCATCGCCTCGTGGATGAATGGCCAGCCGGCGGTCGTGCTCGATGTGCAGCGCCAGCCCGGCGCCAACGTGATCGGCACGGTCGACGCGATCAAGGCATCCCTGCCCGAGCTTGAGGCGCAGTTGCCGGCCGACGTGCACGTGACCGTGCTGACCGACCGAACCGCCGGCATCCGCGCCTCGGTGTCCGATGTGCGCACGGAACTTGTCCTGGCCGTGGTGCTCGTCACGCTGGTGATCTTCCTGTTTCTGGGTTCGCTGCGCGCCACGGTGGTGGCCAGCATTGCCGTGCCGCTCTCGCTGGTCGGCTCGTTTGCGGCGATGTATTTCCTCGATTTTTCGATCAACAACCTCACGCTGATGTCGCTGACCATCGCCTCGGGGTTCGTGGTCGACGATGCCATCGTCGTGCTGGAAAATATCGCCCGCCATATCGAAGACGGGATGCGCCCATTCGAGGCTGCGCTCAAAGGCGCCAGCGAGATCGGCTTTACGATCATCTCGCTGACCGTCTCGCTGATCGCCGTGTTGATCCCGCTGCTGTTCATGGGCGACGTGGTTGGTCGCCTGTTCCGCGAATTTGCCGTGACGCTGGCGGTGACGATCCTGATCTCGGCACTCGTGGCGCTCACGCTCGTGCCGATGCTGTCGGCGCGCTGGCTCAAGCCCGAGCATGAAGAGCGCCAGTATCGCGTGACGCAGGCCACCCGCAACTGGTTCGACCGCCTCGCCGCCCGCTACATGACCGCGCTCGATTGGGTCATGGCGCGCAGCGGGCTGACCATGGCGGTGTTTGCCGGCACGCTTGCGGTGACGGCGCTGCTGTTCTGGATCATCCCCAAGGACCTCTTTCCCGAACAGGATACCGGCCAGATCGCAGTGACGACCGTGGCCGGGCAGGACATCGGCTATACCCGCATGACCCAGTTGCAAAGCCAGGTGGCGCAGGCGCTGCTGGCCGATCCGGCGGTCGACAGCCTCAGTTCCTCGGTCGGGGTCGATGGGCAGAACCCCACGCTTTCGCAGGGGCGCATGGTCGTCAACCTCAAGAGCGAGGGCGATCGCGGCAATCTTGCCCATGTGATCGACAGCCTGACCCAGGCGACCAGTGGGATCGTGGGGATCAAGACCTACTTCCGCCCGGTGCAGGATCTCACCATCGACACCTCCACCGGGGTCAATGCCTATCGCTTCTCGCTGCAAGGCGCGGACGAAGCAGTGGTCAACCAGTGGGGCGAAAAGCTGGCGGCGGCGCTCAAGGACGACGCGCATCTGCAAAACGTCACGTCCAACGTGATGGGCGGCGGCCAGGCAGTGACGGTGAATATCAACCGCGATATCGCCGGGCGTCTGGGCCTCTCGGTGCTGACGATCGACAACGCGCTCTACGATGCCTTTGGCCAGCGCATCGTTTCGACCATCTACACCCAGTCGAGCCAGAACCGCGTGATCCTGGAAGCGCAGCCTGGCTCGGTCACCAGCCCGCAGGCGCTGGGTGACCTGCGCATTCCGCTGCCGGGCGGCACCACCGTGCCGCTTTCGACCATTGCCACGATCACGACCGGGCCCACCGCGCTCGTCGTCTCGCGCGAGGCGCAGTTCCCCTCGGCCACGATCGGGTTCGATCTGGCGCCGGGCGTGTCGCTGGGCAAGGCGGTCTCGGTGATCGAACATGCCGAGCAGACCATTGGCATGCCCGCCGCGGTATCGACCAATTTTGCCGGCGCTGCCTCGGCCTTCAAATCGTCGCTCTCGAACGAGTTGTGGCTGATCCTGGCCGCGATCGTGGTGGTCTACATCGTGCTGGGCGTGCTCTATGAAAGCTTCGTCCACCCGATCACGATCCTTTCGACGCTGCCATCGGCCGGGATCGGCGCGCTGCTCGGCCTGTGGCTGACTGGATCGGGGCTGGGCGTGATCGGCATCATCGGCATCGTGCTGCTGATCGGCATCGTCAAGAAGAACGCGATCATGATGATCGACTTCGCGCTCGAGGCGATGCGCGAGGAAGGCGCCGATCCGTCGCACGCCATCCGCCAGGCCGCGCTGCTGCGCTTCCGCCCGATCATGATGACCACGTTCGCCGCGCTGTTTGCCGCATTGCCGCTGATCTTTGGCGGCGGCATGGGGCACGAATTGCGCCAGCCGCTGGGCATCGCCATCGCCGGCGGTCTGATCTTCAGCCAGGTGCTGACGCTGTTCACCACGCCGGTGATTTTCCTGGGCCTTGAACGCTGGCGCGAGCGGCGCGAAACCGCGCGCGGGGCCGCAACGCCGTCCCAGGAACCGAGCACCCAGGAACCGGGCCGCGCATGAACGTTTCCGCGCCTTTCATCCGGCGCCCGGTCGGCACCCTCCTGCTCACCATCGGGTTGATGCTGGCGGGCGTGGCGGCGTTCTTCAACCTGCCGGTGGCGCCGCTGCCGGCGGTCGATTTCCCCACGATCATGGTCCAGGCCAACCTGCCTGGCGCCAGCCCTTCGACGATGGCGGCAAGCGTCGCCGCCCCGTTGGAGCGGCATCTGGGGACCATTGCCGGGGTCAGCGAAATGACCTCGCGATCGGGCGTGGGGTCAACCCAGATCACCCTGCAGTTTGATCTGTCGCGCAATATCGACGGCGCCGCGCGCGATGTGCAGGCCGCGATCAACGCCTCGCGCGCCGATCTGCCGGCCACGCTCAAAAGCAATCCCAGCTATCGCAAGGCCAACCCGGCCGAAGCGCCGGTGCTGATCCTCGCGCTCACTTCCGATACCCGCAGCCCGTCTGAAATCTATGATGCGGTGTCCAACGTGGTGCAGCAAAAGCTGCTCCAGGTGCAGGGCGTCGGCAATGTCGAGCTGGGCGGCGCGGCGTTGCCCTCGGTGCGGATCGAGGTAAACCCGCTGGCCCTGTCGCGCGCCGGCATCGCGCTCGAAGACGTGCGCACCGCGCTGCAATCGGAAAGCGCCAACCGTCCGCGCGGCGTGCTCGATACCGGCAACGGCAGTTTCCAGGTCTATTCCAACCAGGCCGGCCGCCACGCCGCCGATTACCGCGATACGATCATCGCCTGGCGCAATGGCGCGGCCGTGCGCCTGGCCGATATCGCCACTGTCACCGATGGCCCGGAAGACATTCGCACCATCGGCCTGTTCAACGGCAAGCGCGCCGTGCCGATCCTGATCAGCCGCCAGCCCGGCGCCAACATCGTCGAAACGGTTGACGCGCTCAAGGCGCAACTGCCGGCGCTGCAGGCCGCCCTGCCGCCCGATATCCACCTGTCGATCGGATCGGATCGCACCCGCACGATCCGCGCCTCGCTGCACGAGGTGGAAGTGACGCTGCTGATCGCCACGCTGTTGGTGGTGCTGGTGGTGGGCCTGTTCCTGCAATCGTGGCGCGCTACGCTGATCCCGGCCGCGGCGGTGATTGCCTCGCTGCTCGGCACGCTGGGCGTCATGTATCTGGCGGGCTTCTCGCTCGACAATCTCTCGCTCATGGCCTTGACCGTGGCGACAGGCTTCGTGGTCGACGATGCCATCGTGGTGGTGGAGAACATCAGCCGCCATGTGGAACACGGCATGTCGCCCTTGTCCGCCGCGCTCAAGGGCGCACGCGAGGTCGGCTTTACCGTGCTGTCCATCTCGGTCAGCCTGGTGGCGGTATTCGTGCCGCTGATTTTCATGGGTGGCCTGGTCGGCCGCCTGTTCCGCGAATTTGCGCTGACCATGTCGGTTGCCGTGGCGATCAGCCTGGTCGTATCTCTCACCACCACGCCGATGCTGGCCGCGCGCTTGCTCGATGGCCGCGAAAGCGACAGCCGGGTGATGCGCACGGCCAAGCGCTGGGTCGAATGGTCCGAAGCGCGCTATGCCCGCAACCTCGATTGGGCGCTGGCGCATCGCGGACTGGTCATGCTGGTCCTGGTGCTGACCGTGGCGCTCAATGTCTGGCTGATCGCGATCGCGCCCAAGGGCTTCTTCCCGCAGCAGGATACCGGCGGCCTGATGGGCGGCGTGCGCGCCGACCAGTCGATCTCGTTCTCAGACCTGCAGGACAAGCTCACGCGCATTACCCGGATCGTCAAATCCGATCCCGCGGTCGATACCGTGGTCTCGTTTGCCGGCGGTTCGCGCGCGGGTGGTGGCTTCCTGTTCGCCACGCTCAAAGACCGCTCGCAACGCCCGCCGGTCAACGAGGTGATCGGGCGCCTGCGGCCCAAGCTGGCGCGCGTGCGCGGGGTCAGCCTGTTCCTCAACCCGGTGCAGGATCTCCAGGCTGGCGGGCGGCAGACCAACAGCACCTATCAATACGTGCTCAAGGCCGATCACGCCGCCGTGCTGCAGGCCGCCGGGCAAAAGCTGGTCGATGCGCTCAAGACGCATCCGGACCTCATCACCGACGTCGATATCGACCAGCAGGATGCCGGCGCCGACGCTTTTGTCGAGGTGGACCGCGATGCCGCCGCGCGGCTGGGCATCCCGATGCAGACGGTCGATGCCACGCTCTACGATGCCTTTGGCCAGCGCCAGGTGGCCAACATCTATTCCGGCCTCAACCAGTATCACGTGGTGATGGAGGCCGACCGCCAGTTCAACGGCTCGCCCGAGGCGCTCAACAACATCTATCTGCCGGTGGCCGGCGCGATCAGCTCAGCCAGTTCCGCGGCCAATCTCACCGGATCGGGCGGAGCGGCGGCCGGCGGCGCGCTGGTTGCCAGTGGCAGCGCGGTCAGCACCACGGCCCGCACGATGACGCCGCTTTCGGCCATCGCGCGGTGGAGCACGGGATCGACCGACGCGCAGGTCAGCCACTCTGATGGCGAGCCTTCGGCGACGATCTCGTTCAATCTGCCCCAGGGCGTGTCGCTCGGCCAGGCCTCGCAACTCATCGCACAAGTTCAGGCGAGCCTGGCCTTGCCCGCCACGGTCCACGGCGAATTTGGCGGCACGGCCAAGGTCTTTGCCCAGTCCACCGCCAGCATGCCGCTGCTGATCCTGGCGGCGCTGGTGGCGATCTACATCGTGCTCGGCATCCTCTATGAAAGCGCGATCCACCCGCTCACCGCGCTGTCCACCATCCCCTCGGCCGGGGTTGGCGCGATGATCGCCCTGATCGCCAGCGGCGGCCAGTTCGACATCATCGCCCTGATCGGCATCATCCTGCTGATCGGCATCGTGAAGAAGAACGCGATCATGATCATCGATTTCGCGCTGGAGGCAGAGCGGAACGAAGGTCTTTCCCCGGTAGAGGCCGTGCGCGAGGCCTGCCTCAAGCGCTTCCGCCCGATCCTGATGACCACGATGGCTGCCGCGCTGGGCGCGTTGCCGCTGGCCATCGGCTTTGGCGATGGTGCCGAACTGCGCCGCCCGCTTGGCATCGCCATTTTCGGCGGCCTGGTCGCCAGCCAGGTGCTGACCTTGATGACCACGCCGGTGGTCTATCTCGCGCTCGACCGCTTCCGCCGCCGCCGGCCCCGCCGCGCGGCCCCGCCGGCCCCGATCCAAGGAGTACCCGCCTGATGCGCGCGCCCCTCTCCCGCTTTTCCGCGCTCGTCATTCCCGGCATGGCGCTGCCGCTGGTCCTGGCCGGCTGCTCGATGGCGCCAGCCTATCGCCCGCCCGCCACGGTGGCGATCCCGCCACAGTTCAAGGAAGAGCCCGGCTGGGCCGTGGCGACGCCCTCGGATGCGGTGGCGCGCGGGGCGTGGTGGGATCTGTTCCGCGATCCCGTGCTCGATAGCCTGGAACAGAAAGTAGCGGTCACCAACCAGAACGTGGCCAGCTATCGCGCGGCCTATCAAGCCGCGCGCGCACTGGTGCAGGTGCAGCGTTCGGCGCTGTTCCCCTCGCTTACCGCGTCTGCCAGCGGCACCCGCTCGCAGGATTTCGCCGGCCAGAACGTGACCGGCGGCACTGGGGTTTCGACCACCACCACCGGCGCCACCGTCTCGCGCTATTCCCTCTCGATCGGTGCGAGTTGGGAGCCTGATCTGTGGGGGCGGCTGGGCAACACGGTGAACCAGGCCAAGGCCAGCGCCCAGGCAAGCGAAGGCGATCTGGCCAATGCCACGCTGTCTGCGCAAGGGGAACTCGCCACCAACTATGTCCAGTTGCGTGGCATCGATGCGCAGCGCGTGCTGCTCGATCGCACCGTGGCCGATTATACCCGCGCCCTGGCCATAACCACCAACAAGTACAAGGCCGGTACCGTGTCCCACGCCGACGTGTTCGAGGCGCAGACCACGCTGAGCAACGCGCAGGCCACCCGCGCCGATCTCGATCGCCAGCGCGCCGTGCTGGAACACGCGATTGCCGTGCTGGTGGGCGAAAACCCGTCGACCTTTGCCCTTCCGGCAGTCGACTGGCAGCCGGTCGTGCCGGAAATCCCGGCCCAGGTGCCCGCCGCCCTGCTGCAGCGCCGGCCCGATATCGCCGCTGCCGAACGCCGCGTGGCCGCCGCCAACGCCAATGTCGGCATCCAGAAGGCGGCCTATTTCCCGCAAGTCACGCTGTCGAGCAGCGTGGGCACCAACAGCAGCGTGATCGGCCAGTTGTTCCAGGCCGCCACCAGCCTGTGGTCGCTGGGCTTGAGCGGGGCAATGACGCTGCTCGATTTCGGGGCGCGGCATGGCGCCGTGGTCCAGGCCCGCGCGCAGTATGATCAGACTGTGGCAACCTATCGCCAGACGGTGCTGGCCGCGTTCCAGCAGGTGGAAGACAACCTGGCCGGAACACGCGTGCTGGCGCAAGTGGCGCAGCGCCGGGCAGAGGCGACCGTTTCGGCGAGCCAGGCCGAAACCATTGCCAACAACCAGTATCGCAACGGCATCGTCGATTACACCTCGGTCATCACCGCGCAAACCGCAGCGCTGTCGGCGCGACAGACCGAAATCCAGTCGGTGATCGATCGCCAGACTGCCGCCATCGCCCTGGCCCAGGCCGTGGGCGGGCGGTGGAGCGATCAGCCTCCCGCTGCCGCCGCTGCTCCTGCCACGGGCGCTTCGGCGCAGGAATAGCTTTCGGCGCGATCGGGATCGCCGCCGTTGTAGCGGGCATACCCCGGCCAAGGGCATAGCGGCCGTGCCGCGATGCCCTGGCTGCGCGTGGCGACCACCGCTGCGGGCGCTTCGCCCCGCTCTACCCAATCGACCACCGCGCCCAGCAGGTCGAAGCGGTCAAACGCGTCGCCGCCTTGGCAATGGGCCATGCCCGGCACCATGTAGAACCGGCTGGACTGCGCCCAGGCCCCGCCATTGGTCTTGCCCGCGCGCTTCCAGTAATCCAGCGTGTCGAGCGCCGAAAACCACGGATCGCTGACCCCGTGATAGAACAGCACTTTGCCCTGGTGGCCAAGGAACGAGCTGAGATCGGTCCAGCCGTCGGTGTCGGTCAGCGCCTGCATCCAATCGGCGCGGATCGCAGCGGCGCGGGCATCCAGGTCTACGGTCAGATCGCGGTTGGGCGGGCCGAGGATATCGGTGCGACCATCGGCGATATAGCCCGATACCGGCCCTGACGTATCGACCACGCCGGTATCGTAGGGCACCGGCGCATAGAGCGCGCGGCCGGCCGCATCGCGCGGGCCGGCAAAGGCGCGGTCCAGCGCCTCCACCTGCGGCGCGCTGAGGCAGCCATCCTGCTTGCCGGCGTGGCACTGCAACGCGGCAGGGCGAAAATGGCACTGCGCCACGGCCATGATCATGCCATCCGCCCGGCCATCCAGGCCATCGCACTGCGCCAGCAGACCGGCGCGGATGGTCTGGCGGTCGGCGGCGGAAAAGGCCTTGTCCGGCAGCGGCAGCCCCTGCCCATCGCGCGGCGCGGCCTGGTTGAACATGACCTTGGCGTAGGTGGTGCCCAGGTTGGAAAAGCCGGTGCGCATTGCCGGCGCGCCGATCACCAGCCCATCGAACAGCGCGGGATAGCGCTCCATCGCCAACATCGTCTCGCGCCCGCCGGTGGAGCAGCCCGCCATATAGCTGTGCGCCGGCGCGCGGCCATAGAACCGCGTGGCAATCGCCTTGCCCAATTGCGCCACCGCCGGAACCGCCGTCTGGGCAAAATCGAGCGTCGCGCGCTGGTCGGTGCGAAACGAGGCGTCGAACACCGCGCCCTGGTGCCCGCTATCGTGGCTGGCAACGGCAAAGCCCCGCGCCAGGGCCGGAACCGCGCCTGCCGCAGCGCCCCCCACCGCCGGGCGGACCGAGCCATTGAGGCCACCGCCGCCCTGCAACAGAAAGCGGCCGTTCCACGCCAGCGGCAGGTTCACTTCAAAGCGGATGCCATAGGCGCGGCCATCGGCCCCTTTGCGCGGATCGATGACCCCGCTTACCTTGCAATAGGCAGGCAACGCCGGCTGCGCCTCTCCCTGTGCACCCTGCCCTGCCGCGCTTGGCGGCACGACCTGCGCGGCCATGATCTGCACCGGGCGCCCGCCATCGGCCGGAGCAAAGCGCATACCCGCCATCAGCGGGCAACGCTGCGCCAGGCCCGACCCAGATGCCGGTGGAACCGATGTTGCCCCGCGCGCCTGCGCCAGGCCGGGCACGGCGAGCAAGCCAACCAGCACTGCTCCGGGAATGGCTGCCTGCACCACGCGGCGGCGCTTGCTCTGCTTGACCATCATCGTCCTCTCCCGCCTGCGTCGTGATCATCACAATCGTTAGGGCATCGAACTTGTTCTTTTCACGGAAAGACCGGGTGTTCAAGCCCTTGCGCACCGGCGCTATTATTGTTGCAGCGCAGCGCAATATTACAATCCAAGCCGGGTTCGCGGGACGGCCGATTGCAATATCTGCCGAAATGTCTAAGGTTTGACACGGGACCACAACTTTTGCTGTGCATTTAGTTTCATTTGCACCGCAATAACGGGGGGCGGTCATGACCATCGACTGGACGCAGCGTGCCTGGCTTGAATGGTCTGCCACACACAGTGAGGCCGAGCCCAAGCCCTTCATTAAAGTGGAAAGTGTGCGGCCCGAACCGCTGGCCAAGATCGTCCGCCTGATGCTGCGCTGGAACATCGACACGCGCAAAAGCTTCCGCATCGTTACCGATAGCGGCCTGATCCTCAACGCCAGCGCGCTGGAACAGGTGGTGCAGGACGGGCGCTTTCCGTTTCCGCCGGTCGTGGCCGAGGCACCGGGCGCATCACCCGCCGATCACGCCTGATCGGCGTCTTCCTGTACGCAAGGATGCGCCGCGGCAAAGGCGGGCAGCGCGGCACAGCGCGCATCGATCGCCACCAGGCGGGGAAAGGCATCGAGCGACACGCCAAAGCGGCGCGCGGCGTAAAGCTGCGGCACCAGGCAACATTCGACCAGACCCGGCGCATCGCCATAGGCAAAGCCGGCGCCCCAGCGCGTGACCATGGCCTCCAGCGCGGCGAAGCCATTGCCCATCCAGCGCGCCAGCCAGGCCTGCACCTGGTCTTCGTTGGCGCCGATATCACCCTTGAGAGCCTGCAACACGCGCAAGTTGCCCAGCGGGTGCACGTCGCAGGCAATGATCTGGGCCATCGCCCGAACCCGCGCGCGGCCCAGCGCATCCCCTGGTAGCAGCGCGGGCGCCGGGTGGGTTTCCTCCAGCCATTCGATGATCGCCAGCGACTGCGTCAGCGGCGGCACGCCGGCCTCGCCACAATCGAGCGCGGGCACCAGGCCCTGCGGATTGAGCTGCCGATAGCCATCGGCCCGCTGCGCACCGGTGCGCAAGTCGTGCGCGCAGGTGGCATGCTCCAGCCCCTTGAGCGCCAGCGCAAGGCGTACCCGCCAGGCCGCGCCGGAACGCCAATAGCCGTGAAGCGTCAGGCCCACGGCTGGCGCGCCGGCATGATCTGCCCCACGCAAGGGCCAAACCCGATCGTGGCAAAACCATCCCGCTCTGCCCGGGCATGGAGCGCCAGTTCGTCGCCGTCTTCCAGGAAAGTGCGACTTTCCCCGCCCGGCAGGGGCAGCGGCGCCTTGCCGCCCTGGCTCAGTTCCATCAGGCTGCCCGCGCTTTCGGGCGTGGGGCCAGACAGCGTGCCCGTGCCGAGCAGATCGCCGGCATGCAGATCGCAACCGTTCGAGGCATGGTGCGCCACGATCTGCGCCGGCGTCCAATACATCGCCGCGTGGCTGTTGCCGTGGCTGAGCCGGTGCGGCGGCAGCCCGGCCGCGCGCATGGCGGCGGTGTGCAGCGTGGTTTCCAGGGTGATCGCCAGGGCGCCTTCGCCCTCCTCGCGCAGATAGGGCATGGGCTGCGGATCGCCTGCCGGCCGCGGCTGTGGCGTGGTGCGGAACGGGGCCAGTGCCTGGGCAGTGATCACCCAGGGCGAGACCGTGGTGGCAAAGTTCTTGGCCAAAAACGGCCCCAGCGGCTGGTATTCCCAGGCCTGGATATCGCGCGCCGACCAATCGTTGAGCAGGCAGACGCCGCCGATCCGCTCCCACGCTGTGCCGATCGGCACCGGCGCGCCCAGATCATTGTCGCCCGCGATCCACAGGCCCAGTTCCAGCTCGTGGTCCAGGCGCCGACACGGGGCATGGACGGGCGCATCGGCATCGGGCGCCTTGAGCTGGCCCCATGGCCGCACCACCGGCGTGCCCGAAACCCGCACCGAAGACGCCCGGCCGTGATAGCCGATCGGCACATGCTTGTAGTTGGGCAGCAAGGGATTGTCGGGGCGGAACAGCTTGCCGATGGCCGTGGCGTGATGGATGCCGACATAGAAATCGGTGTAATCGCCAATCGCGAACGGCAGATGCAGCACGACATCGGCCGCCGGATAGAGATGCGGCGTCACTTTCAGGCGGCAACGCTCGCTCGACAGCAGCGCGAACAGCGCGTGGCGCAGGGCCACGCGGTCTGCCTCGGCCAAGCGAAACAGGGCGTTGAGCGTGGGTTGCGCCAGCGCCGCAGCCAGCCCGGCCGGCAGCGCGCCATCGGCGGCAAGGCCGGCCAGGTCGACCACATGATCACCGATCGCCGTGGCGATGCGCCGTTCCGTGTCGGCACCCTTGTGCGAGAACACACCCAGCGGCAGGTTCTGTACCGGGAAATCGGGATGGCCGGCGGCGCCGCCCACCCAGCTTTGCGCGCGGGCATCGTGGGTGTGGTCGATCATGCCTTGCTGCCCTCGCCCGGCTGGGCATGCAGCCAGGCAGCGTGGCGCGGGGCGCGGCGGGTCTGCGCCCATTCCTCCAGCATGGCCGGCGCCACGGCGCGGGCCATGTCCACCTGTTCGGCCGTGCCGATATCGCAGGCCAGTTCCAGGCGATGGCCATTGGGATCGAAGAAATAGATCGACTTGAACAGGCCGTGCCAGGTGGGGCCAAGCACGTCGATGCCCTGCGCCTCGATATGGGCCTTGGCGCGCAGCAGCGTGGCTTCGTCAGCGACCTTGAAGGCCAGGTGCTGCACCCAGGCGGGCGTTGCCGGATCGCGGCCCATCTCGGGCTGGTTGGGCAGCTCGAAGAAGGCCAGAACATTCCCGGCGCCGGCATCGAGGAACACGTGCATGTAGGGATCGAACGCGCCGGTCGACGGCACATGATCCTCGGCAAAGGCCGTGGTATAGGCCATACCGAGGACGCGGCCGTACCACTCCACTGTTTCCTTGGCATCGCGGCAGCGATAGGCAACGTGGTGCACCCCGCCGAGCAGCGGCGGCTGCGTGTTCAGTGCCTTGCTTTCAGGCGCAGCGGTTGACATCGCGTCCATCACGCATCCTCCCCCACCTTGAGCACGCCGCGGCGCAGCTGGTCGCGCTCCATGCTTTCGAACAGGGCGGTGAAATTGCCCTCGCCAAAGCCCTCGTCCTTCTTGCGCTGGATGAATTCAAAGAACACCGGGCCAATCTGCGTTTCCGAAAAGATCTGCAGCAGCAGGCGCGGATCGCCCTGCACGGTGGAACCATCGAGCAGGATGCCACGCTTCTGCAACTCGTCCACCGGCTCACCATGACCGGGCAGGCGCTCTTCCAGCATCTCGTAATAGGTGGCGGGCGGCGGCGTCATGAAAGGCGTGCCGCTGGCCTTGAGCGTGTCCCAGCCTGCAATCAAGTCGTCGCAGGCAAAGGCGATGTGCTGGATGCCTTCGCCATTGTAGGCGCGCAGGAACTCTTCGATCTGGCCACCACCCTTTTGCGATTCCTCATTGAGAGGGATGCGGATCTTGCCATCGGGCGCGGTCATCGCCCGGCTGGTGAGGCCGGTGTATTCGCCCTTGATGTCGAAATAGCGGATCTCGCGGAAGCCGAACACGCGCTCGTAGAAGCTGGCCCAGTGCGCCATGCGCCCGCCATAGACATTGTGCGTGAGGTGATCGATCGTGTGGAAACCCGCGCCCACCGGCTGGCGATCCACCCCGGGCAAGTAGACGAAATCGATGTCATAGATCGAAAGGTCACCGAACTGCCCGCCGTGATAGCGATCGACCAGGTAGATGATCGAACCGCCGATGCCGCGAATGGCGGGAATGCGCAGTTCCATCGCGCCGGTCTTCACGTCTACCGGCTCTGCCCCGCGCTCCAGCGCGGCGGCATAGGCCTTAGCCGCATCGCGCACGCGCCAGCCCATACCGCAGGCCGAGGGGCCATGCTCGGCCGCAAAATAGGCAGCCGGGCTGCGCTTTTCATAGTTGGCGATCAGGTTGATCCCGCCCTGCCGCCACAGTTCCACATCCTTGCTGCGATGGTTGGCGATGTGGGTAAAGCCCATGGCGGTGAACACCGGGCCCAGGCTGCCGCGATCGGCGCTGGCAAATTCGATGAATTCGAACCCGTCGAGGCCCAGGGGGTTTTCAAACAGATCGGTCGATGCGGCCATGGCGCGTGTCTCTCCACCAGCAGGGGCGTGCCGGCGCGGCAGCCACCGTGTTTGGAGACATTCTAGCCCAAAGGCGATGCACGGTCCGCGCGAAGTTGGACGTAAAACCGCCTATGCCTGCGTGATCAGCGCATAACGGAGCCCTTGAACGCGTCAACCATGCGGCGCAGGCAATGGCAGCGCGGTGGTCCGCTTGATCCGGTCGAGCACGATGGACGAGCGCAAGTTAGCCACATCGCCATGGCCCAGGATCTCTTCGTTGAGCAGGGTCGTGAAGGCGGCCAAATCGTGCGCCACGATGCGCAGCAGATAGTCCGCGTCGCCGGTCAGGGCGCAGCAATCGACCACGGCGGGCAGGCCGGCGATCCGCTCGTGAAAGCCGCCCACCACCTCGCGCGCATAGGATGCCATAGTCACGGTGACATAGGCCTCGACCCCCAGGCCCAGCGCCGCTTCATCGAGCAGGGCCACCTGCCCCCGGATCACCCCGGTTTCGCGCAGCCGCGCGATGCGGCGCGAACACTGCGAGGGCGAAAGGTGCACCGCCTCTGCCAGTTCAGCGTGGCTGGCCGAGGCATCGGCCTGCAGATGCGCAAGAATGCGGTGATCGATCCTGTCCATGCGCCGATCGTGCAGCATCTGCAGGATCAGCGCAAGATGACGGCCTATCGCGTCGGGCCGAACCGCGCCACGAGTTCATAGGCGCCCGCCACGAATGTCTGGCGCACGAACGTGACGCTATCGGCCCCGCGCCAGGTGTGCCGCGCCACCACCAGGCAGGCCGCGCCCGCAGCAACGCCCAGGGCGCGTGCCTGGTCGCGGCTGGCGGAAACCGCGCCGATGCGGTTTTCCGCTTCCGTCCAGGGAATGTGCCGCAGCAGCCAGCCGCCAGGGGGATCGGTGGTGAAATCCACCTCGGCCATGCCGGGCACCAGCGCCAGGTTGATCACGCGCTCTTCCAAGGCCAGCGGCGCGCCATCGGCAAGGTGCAGGCCCGACAGCCGCAGGATCGGGCCGACCGGGCCGAGTTCGGCCGCCGCTTCCGCATCGCTGGCGGTATCGCCCAGGCTGCGCGACAGCAGGCGAAAGCCATAGGCCTGCCCGCGCCCCTGCACTTCCTGCGCCAGATCGGGAATATCCAGCACCATGGAAACCGTGCGCGGCCGCGCCACGAATGTGCCGGCACGCTTGCGCCGATCGAGCAACCCGCTTTCCGCCAGACGTGACAGCGCCTTGTTCACCGTCATCCGCGCGCAGCCATAGTGCGCCATCAGTTCCAGTTCCGAGGGGATGCGTTCGCCCGGGCGCAGGTCACCGGCCAGGATGCGGCCCTCGATTTCCTGGCGGATGCGCTCGTGCATCGGCAGGGCGGGCGGCGAAGGATCGGCAGCGGCGGTCATTCCCCCAGCACAGAGAGCGCCCCAGCCACACTGTCAAGGGCGCAGACCATCTCAGGGACAGTGCGGCCGGGCGCGCGCCAGCGGCATGGCCAGGCCCAGCGCCAGCGCGCAACCGGCAAACCCCACCAGCCCAACCCCGGCAAACGATCCCGTGGCATCGGCCAGCAGGCCCGCCCCCAGCGCGCCGACCGATTGCGCCAGCAGCCAGGTGGCCGTCATCATCACCGCCAGCCGGCCATCGGGTTCCTGGTCATAGGCCAGGCCCAGCAGCATCGGATAGGCGATGAACCAGCTGGCATTGAACACCACCAGCGCCACGGCAAAGACCCAGGCAATGCCCGCCGTGGTCAGCAGCGCACACGACAGCGCACAGGCAATCAGCCCACCGCCCAATAGCGCGCGGCGCGGCAGGCGGGTGATCGCCACGGCCAGCGCGGCATTGCCCAGGGCGCTGGTGATCGTGGCCAGCGATTGAAACCAGCCAAACGTCGTGGCGGGCAGGCCAATGGCGTGGGCAGCGCGTTCCATGAACGGCCAGATCGACAGGCTGCCCCCGGCAAACAGGCCCATGGCCAGCAACAGGCGCCATCCCGCCGGGCTGATAGGCCGCTGCGCCCTCGCGCCGGCAGGCTTGGGCAAGGCCGTGGCCGGCAGCGCCAGCGTGCCCAGGCCGAGCAGCAAGGACAAACCAGCCAGCGCGCCAAACATCGCCATCAGGCCATGGCGCGCCGCCACTTGCGGCAAGGCAATGTTGACCAGGGCAAACAGCACGGTCTGGCAGGCGATCCCCACCGAAATGGCCCGCGCCGGATGCGCGGTGCGCCCGGCGGCAAGGTTGACCGCCCCGTTCATCACGCCAAAACCAAAGCCGGTGGCCAGCCGCCCGGCCAGCAGCAGCGGCAAGACCCCGCCAAGCCCGGAAAGCGCCTGGGCCGCCACCACCAGCACAGTGCTGCCCAACGCCAGCCAGCGCGGCGCCAGCCGGCTGCCCCAGCGCGCCACGCCCAGCATCGCCGCGCCATAGGCCAGCGTTTCCAGCATCGCGAACAGGCCCATCGCCCCGGCGGTAAAGCCATAGGCATCGATTAACCCGCCCACCAGGAAGGTGGTGAAATTGTTGCCGATATGCGCCGCGGCCGTGCCCGCACCGATCGCCGCGAGCGAGAGCGCCGGGCGCGGGCCCCCAGATCCCGCCGCCACAGTGCCAGGGGCCGCATCGGCCGATCCTGCCATCGCTACCCCCATTGCCGCCTCCCCCCGTATGTGCGCGATGCGCTGGCCTGCCAGGCGATCAATCGAAGCGCACGCGCGGGAAGCGCGCAACCGCTTCCAGCAACTCCAGATCCATATGCGCGCGGATATACTCGCGCGAGGCATCGCGCGGCACCTGGTGGTCCCAATGGGTCAAGGCCCCGGCCGCATTGGCCAGCGCCACCAGATGGCGGCGTTTCTGGCTGGCCAGCACCTGCGTTTCGATCAGCGGCAGGTTCCAGCGCTCGGCCACTTCGGCGCGCAGCGCGGCCACGCGCTCGGCCTGGGCCGGCTCTGCTGCCAGGTTGCAGGTCTCGTCAGGATCGTCGGCCAGGTTGTAAAGCTGGTCAGGATCGGCGGGGCAATGCACGAACTTCCAGTCGCCGCGCCGGATCATCACCACTGGCGCGATCGCCCCTTCGCCCAGGTATTCGCCCAGCGCCAGGTCATGCCCGTCTTCGCCGCGCAGATGCGGCACCAGGCTGTGCCCGTCGATCGGGGCCGCGTCGGCGGGCGGCAATCCCGCCAGATCGAGCAGCGTGGGCAGGATATCGAGGGTGGATACCGCCGCCTCTACCCGCCGCGCGGCAAAGCGGGCCGGGGCATGGACCAGCAGCGGCACCCGCGCGGCGTTTTCGAAGAAGTTCATCTTGTACCACAGCCCACGCTCGCCCAGCATCTCGCCGTGATCGCCGCTCACCACCACCACGGTGTTTTCAGCCAGGCCGGTTTCTTCCAGCGTATCGAGAATCAAGCCGAACTGTTCGTCGACAAAGCTGATCGCGCCGAAATAGGCGCGCCGCGCGGCCCGCACTTGTTCCTCGGTCACCGGCATCAGGTCGGTGCCGCACACATGGCGCAGCCGCTGCGCATGGGGATCATCAACCACGTCGCCGCGCCCGATGCGCGGCATGGGGATTTCGACGCCGTCATAGAGATCCCAATAGCGGCGCTGGATGGCAAAGGGATCGTGCGGATGGGTGAGCGAGGCGACCAGGAAAAACGGCCGCTTCGCCGGATCACGCGCAATGTCGAACAGCTTGCGCCGCGCGGTGAAAACCACTTCTTCGTCGAAATCGATCTGGTTGGTGCGCACCGTCGGCCCGGCGGTGACGACCGAATCCATCGAGTGATACCAGGTTGGCCGATCATCGGGGCGCGACCAGTCGGGCGTCCAGCCGAAATCGGCGGGATAGATGTCTGTGGTCAGCCGCTCTTCAAACCCGTGCAACTGATCTGGGCCAACGAAATGCATCTTGCCCGCCAGGATCGTGTGCCACCCGCCAGCGCGCAGATAATGCGCCATGGTGGGCGTATCGGCGGCAAATTCGGCGGCATTGTCATAGGCACCGATGCGCGAGGGCAACTGGCTGGCCATCAGCGAAAAGCGCGAGGGCGCACACAGCGGGCTGGGGCAATAGGCATTGGCAAAGACCACGCCACGTTCTGCCAGCGCCGCCAGCCGTGGCGCATGGACCGGCCATTGCCCCATGAACGGCAAGGCATCGGCCATCATCTGGTCGGCCATGAGAAAGAGAAAATTCGGCACCTCGGTCATCCCCATCAATCCCTTCTGGCAAATCGCAAGGCATAAGCTAGAACCAAGGCAGAGCAGCGGTGAAGCCGTTGTCTGCTTAAGGGGGCATAAGTGGAGCTTGCGCCTGGAACCTATGCACGCCTGCCTCTGCGCGGCCTTCTGGTGTTCGAGGCTGCGGCCCGGCGCGGCACCTTTTCGGGCGCGGCACGCGAACTGGCGATGACCCAGGCCGCGATCAGCCAGCATATCGGCCATCTTGAGGCAGAACTGGGCGTGACGCTGTTTGCCCGGCACCACCGCGGCGTGGAACTGACGCAGGCGGGAGAGCGGCTGCTGCTCCGCGTGGAAGAAGGGCTGCAGTCCCTGGCCAGCGGCGTGGCCAGCGCGCGGCGGCACAAGGGCGCCCGCACTGTCACGATCCTCACCGATTTCGGCTTTGCCGCATGGTGGCTGATGCCGCGCATCGGCGAATTGAGCGACCTGATGCCCGAGGTGGAAATCCGCCTGATCACCTGGCAGGGGACCAGCGACGCGCTGGGCACGGAGTTCGACCTTGCCGTGCTGTTCGGCAATGGCCAATGGCCCGGCTGCCGCGCCCATCGCCTGTTTGCCGAAGAGGTCTTCCCGGTCTGCGCGCCGAGTTATCTGGGCACGCGCACGACCCCGCTCCCCCCGGCAGAGCTGGCCGGCATGCGCCTGCTGCATCTGCGCGGCGCGGGGCCAACCCGCTGGTTCGACTGGGCAGACTGGTTTGCCGGCATGGGCGTGCCACCGCCCGCCACCAAGCAGGAACTGGCGTTCAACAACTATCAGATCGTGCTGCAGGCCGTGATGCTTGGCCAGGGCGTGGCACTGGGCTGGTCCCCGCTGATCGACGACCTGGTGCGCGCCGGCAGCCTGGTGCGCCTGACCGAGCGGCCACTATCAAGCCCGCGTGGCTACCATCTGGTAGAGCCACTGTCCCGCCCCCTTCCCGCCGACGTGGCGCGAGTCAACGCGTGGCTGCGCCAGGCCGCCGCGCGGTAGGGGTTCGCCTGACGGGATGCGCCGACAAAACAGCGGGCCGCCGGATCAAGTCCGGGGTGACGAGGAAATGTAGATAATCTATGAACTTACCGTCACCCCGGACTTGATCCGGGGTCCGCTTGAACCTTTTGGATCATAGCTGCAACGTCTCATCCCGCATGCCGCGTGATTTCCTCGGCGATGTGCCCGCGCCACAGGGCGGCAAGCAGGTCGGTTTGGGCAATCAGGCCGAGGAAGCGGCCTTGCCCGTCCACCACCACGGCTTCGCGGTGCAAGCCTGCCGACAGGATCGGCAGCAGTTCATCGATCGCGCGATCCGGGCTGGCCAGGCACGGGGCTGCGTCCATCACAGACGCAACCGTTGCATCCTGCCCAGCGCTGGCGGCGGCCACAGCCAGTTGATCGGCGCGCAACAGGCCGGCAACATGGCCGTCGGCCCGCACCACCGGCAGGCTTTCGCGATGGGCAGCCAGCGTGCGCGCCGCCACATCCAACAGCGCGTCGGGGGCGATCGTGGTGGCGTCAGCCCGCATGATCTGTTCGCAGCGGATCACCCCGTGCAGGCGGCGATAGGCGCGCCCCTCCACCTGGCGGAACAGCGCGTCGAGGTCTTCGCTGCTGACGTCGAGCAGTTCATCGTATTGCGCCAGCACCGCTTCCACGTCCGCCATGGTATAGCCGGCGGCCGGCGCAGTGGCGGGGTCTGCCACGGCGCGAACATGGTGGGGATAATTGCCCCTGGTGCCGAGGTTATAGAGCCAGCCGGCCGCCACCAGCAGCAGGCAGTTGATGGCCACTGGCATCAGCGCGAAATGCCAGCCTGCCGCCGCGATCGCCGGGCCACCGATCACCGCCGTCAGCGCCACCGCGCCGCCGGGCGGATGCAGGCAGCGCAGCAGGCTCATCATCACGATGGCGCTGGCCACCGCCAGACCAGCGGCAAGGGTCGGATCGCCCAGCGACCGCGCCCAGAATATGCCGCACAGCGCCGAAACCGTGTTGCCGCCGATGATCGCCCAGGGCTGCGCCAGCGGGCTGGCCGGCACGCCGAACAGCAGCACGGCCGAGGCACCCATCGGCGCCACCAGCAGCGGCACCGAGACGGCCTGCCCGGCTGCCCAGCGATGCATGACAAAGCCCGTGATGAAAATGCCGAACACGGCACCGATAAAGGCATGAACCAGGCGCCAGGCCGCCGGGCGCGGCTGCACCCCCGCCCAGCCAAAGGCGCCATGCCAACGCGCGCTTATGCTCACGCCCCGTAGTCTCCCCCGTGCATTGTCCCTTATCCCTCCTGCGCCGCGCCGCCGATGCGGTCAACGCGCGCCAACAGCGCCGTCAGCATGGGGCGCAAGCGCCTGATCTCTTCACGGTGCACCGCCGAAAGCGCCGCCAGCGCCGCATCGGCCTGCGGCGTCAATGCCAGCAGCGCCTGGCGGCGATCGTTTGGAGCCGGCCGCCGCTCTACCAGGCCCAGCGCGACCAGGCGATCGATCAGGCCCGTGGCGCTGTGGGGCTTGAGGATCAGCCGCTCGGCCACATGGCCCACGGTTACCGTGCCTGCCTGCCCGGCGCGAATGGCCAGCAGCGCCTGGTGCTGTTGCGGAGTTAGCCCGGCGGCCTGGGCGTGCGCCTCGCTGAAGGCGTGGAACTGGCGCAGGGCAAAGCGGAAATCGGCCAGCGCGGCATAGTCTTCATTGCCCAGCGGCGCTGGTACAGGATCAGGCTCGGTCATCGGCGGCGCGTCTCTTCAGGCAGGCATGGCGGCAAAGCGGCTGCGGGCGGTTTCGGCCTGCTGCGCGCGGTGCCGTGCCTTGAGCAGATCGTGCCGCGTGACAAGCCCGATTACGCGGCCGCTGCCCGGTTCCACCACCGGCAGGCGGCCCTCGCCGCTTTCCAGGATGAGGTCAGCGACGGCCCCCGCCGGCGTATCGGCATGCACCACCATCTGCCCGGCGTCAGACACGGCATCGGCCAGGCGCACCTCGGCCAGGGCCACGTCACCCTGCCAGCGCAGCGCATCGGCGCGCGACACCATGCCGAGCAGCACCCCGCCAGCATCGACCACCGGATAGCTGCGATAGCGCGCCGGGCCCGACAGGAATTGCGTCGCCTGCGCGATCGTCATCGTGCCGGGCAGGGTATCGACGCCTTGGGCCATGATCTGCCCGGCCTGAACCAGATCGAGCGGATCGACGGTGTATTCCTGCAGGATATGCCGGCCACGGCGCGCGATCTTTTCCGTCAGGATGGAGCGCCGCATGATCAACACACTGGCGCCATAGGCAGCCCCTGCGGCCAGCAGCGCGGCGGGCAGCAGGTCAAACCGCCCGGTTAATTCTGCGGCAAACAGCGCGCCGGTCAAGGGCGCACGCATCGCCCCGCTCATGATCGCAGCCATGCCCAGCAGCGCCCAGGCCGCCGCTCCGCCGGGCAGCACCTGCCCCGCGAGGAACCCGGCCGCGCCGCCCAGGATCAGCAGCGGCGCCAGAACGCCGCCCGATGTGCCCGAACCCAGCGCCACCAGCCACACCGTGGCTTTGAGCAACAGCAGCGTTAGCACCACCCGCACCGGCAGGGCGCCATCCAGCAGCGCCTGGATCGTGCCATAGCCCGCACCCAGCACGCGCGCATCGGCGAGGCCACCCAGGCCCACGGCCACCGCGCCAAGCGCCGGCCACCACATCCAGTGCAGCGGCAGGCGGTGGAACAGGTCTTCCACGCGATAAAGCAGCCACGACAGCGCCGCCGCTTCCAGCCCGACAACCACGCCCAGCGCCAGGGCACCGGCCAGGCCCACCACGCCCGGTACCGGGGCCACGCCAGCCGCCAGGGCAAACATCGGCCCCGCGCCCAGCAGCAGCGGCCGCCAGGCATGGGCCACCAGCGCGGCCATCACCACCGGCACGAAGCTGCGTGGCTTCCATTCGAACAGCAGCACTTCCACCGCCAGCAGCACGGCAGCGAGCGGAGTGGCAAAGATCGCGGTCATCCCGGCTGCGGCGCCCGCCACCAGCAGTGTCTTGCGCTCGGCCGCGCTGAGATGAAAACACTGCGCAAACAGCGAACCGATCGCCCCGCCGGTCATGATGATCGGCCCCTCGGCGCCAAACGGGCCGCCGCTGCCGATCGAGATGGCCGATGACAAGGGCTTGAGCAACGCGACCTTGAGCGAGAGCCGGCTTTCGCCATAGAGGATCGTCTCGATCGCCTCGGGAATGCCGTGGCCCCTGATCTTGTCAGAGCCATAGCGCGCCATCACGCCCACGATCAGGCTGCCCACCACCGGCACTGCCACGATCAACACACCCAGATGCGCGTCACCGGGAACGACCGGCGCCGTGGACAGCCGGCCAAACCAGAACAGGTTGGTGGCAATGGCGATCAGCCGCATCAGCGCCCAGGCACCCAGCGCGCCGCCCGTCCCCACCACCATGGCCATCGCCGCCAGCACCACCATGCGCATATCGGCGCTGTGATCGGCCTTTCGCCAGCGCGGCGCGGCCCATTCGCGGGATGATGTGTGATCTGCCATGGCGTTCTCCTCGGCGCCGGCAGTTATATCGCAATACGATATAGGTCAATCCATCTCCGCCAGCAGTGGATCGAGATCGCAACTGACAAAGCTCGCGAAGTTGTCGGCAATGCCATAGGGCACCAGCAGGCGGCGGCCGAGCACCAGGCTGCCACAGCTATAGACCACGTTGGGCACATAGCCGTCGCGCTGTTCCGGGCCGGGGCGCAGCAGTGGTAGGCGCGCCCGGCCCAGCACACGCGATGGGTCATCACGATCGAGCAGCACCGCGCCGATGGTGTAGTTGCGCACCGGCCCCACACCATGGGTCATCAGCAGCCAGCCCTCGTCGATCTCGATCGGCGGGCCACAATTGCCCATCTGCACGAATTCCCAGACATGGCGCGGGCAGACAATCCGCTCCGCCTCGTCCCAGTGCCACAAGCTGTCTGATCGCATCAGCCAGATGTTCTCGTTGTCCTGCCGCCCGATCATAGCATAGCGCCCGCCCACCTTTCGCGGGAACAGCGCCATGCCCTTGTTCACCGCCACGCGCCCGGTCAAGGTGCGGATGTCGAACCGGCGAAAATCGCTGGTCGAGAGCATCTGCGTGCGCCCGGTCACCCCGTCAAACGCGGTAAACGTGCCGTGATAGCAGGCCGTGCCATCATCCTGCCTGAACTGCACCAGGCGCAAGTCTTCCAGCCCGCGCGCCTGCGCCGCCGTCATCGGAAAGAGCACGGCTTCCGACACGTCTTGCGCGCTATCGAAATGCAGGCGCAGTGCGGTGCCATCCTCGTCCTGCGCATCGATGCGTGGCGAGGCGGCGAGTGGCGCGGGCGGGTCGATCGTTACCCCGGCAGCGCCATCCCAGCAGCCAGAGCGAAAGGTGATCGAGGATACGTGCCCCTCCCCAATGCCACGCAGCGCGCAGATAAAGCGCATGCCGCCCGGCGGCGCATCGCTTTGATCAGGCGCCGGCACGATCGTGGGGTTGAACAGGGCTGCCGCCTCGAACGCATATTCCTGCAGGAACATGCCCCCCACCAGCAGGCGCTGGCCGATGCCCAGTTGCGCGGTCTGCGGGGCGATGGCGGTGATCTCGCTCACCCGCCGCTCCAGCGTGGCAAGGACATCGCGATGCCGGGCGTCGAGCAGTTCCTTCATATAGGCCAGCGCCTGGGTCACCGCATCATCGTCAAGCCCGGCAACGCGATCGACGATGGCGCGCACGCGGTCGCCCGGCTCTTTGCCAAAGCCTTCGGGATAGGCCAGATCAAACGGGCGCAGCACGGTGCGCGTGGCATCGGGCTTGAGCTGCACATGCGCGCGCTGCCAGAACCCGACGATCGGCGGCGGCAGCACCGCCGCATCAACCCGCGCGCGCAAGGCATCTTCATCGCTCAGGCTGTCGTTGGGTCGATCGGCAGGGGGCATCACGGCATCCTTCTTGTCGGCAAGCGCCATGCCGCAACAAACGCCGCAGCGCGGCACAGGCTCCTGCACAAAAAGGCAAAAAACGCAGTTGGCCCACCACGCCCGCGAAACCGGGCACGCCCTTGGTCGTTGCTTGCCTCATACCCCGCGCGCCGCAGGCCGCCCTATCCGGATATCCCTTGATGACAGACAGCGCCCCAACCTTTCACCCCCCGGCGGCCGACGTGCAGTCGCACGACGATCGCCTCGCGATCGACACGATCCGCACCCTGGCGATGGACGCCGTGCAAAAGGCCAATTCGGGCCATCCCGGCACGCCAATGGCGCTGGCACCGGTGGCCTATGCCCTGTGGCGCGATGTGCTGCGCACCGATCCGGCCTGCCCCGATTGGCCCAACCGCGATCGCTTCGTGCTGTCGGTTGGCCACGCCTCGATGCTGCTCTATGCCGTGCTGCATCTGGCCGGCGTGGAAGAGATCGACACCCATGGCGCCAAGACCGGCAAGCCTGCCGTCAGCCTGGCCGATATCGAGCAGTTCCGCCAGCTGGACAGCAAGACCCCTGGCCACCCCGAATACCGCATGACCACCGGGGTTGAGACCACCACCGGCCCGCTGGGCCAGGGCGTGGCCAATTCTGTTGGCATGGCGATGGCCGAACAGAGCCTGGCCGCGCATTTCAACCGCGACGGTTTCCCGCTGTTCGATCACGATGTCTATGCCCTGTGCGGCGATGGCGACATGATGGAGGGGATTTCGGGCGAGGCCGCATCGCTCGCCGGGCATCTGCGCCTCTCAAACCTGTGCTGGATCTATGACAGCAACACCATCTCGATCGAAGGGTCGACGCAGATCGCCTTTACCGAGGATGTGGGCGCCCGCTTTGCCGCCTATGGCTGGCAGGTTCTGCATGTTGATGATGCCAACGATCTGCCCGCCCTGCTTGCCGCTTTCGCGCGCTTTCGCGACACCACCGACCGACCCACGCTGATCATCGTCCGCTCGGTCATCGGTTGGGGCAGCCCCCGCGCCGGCAGCGCTAAGGCCCATGGCGAACCGCTGGGCGAAGACGGCGTGCGCGCGACCAAGGCCGCTTATGGCTGGCCCCAGGACAAGACATTCTACGTGCCCGATGGCGTGAAGGAAGCGTTTTCCGGCGCCATCGACGCGCGTGGCCGCCCTTTGCGCGAGGCGTGGGAGGCGATGGTCGAACGCTATCGCGCGGTCTATCCCGCCCTGGCCAAGGAGCTGGACCTGCTGCGCGGCGGACGCCTGCCCGAAGGCTGGCAGGATACGCTGCCCAGCTTCCCTGCCGATGCCAAGGGCATGGCCTCGCGCGAGGCGGGGGGCAAAGTGCTCAATGCCCTGGCGCCGCACCTGCCCGCGCTGATCGGCGGCGCGGCGGATCTCTCTCCCTCCACCAAGACCGAGATCACCGGCGCGCCCTCGTTCTCTCCAGACGATCGCGCGGGCCGCAACCTGCATTTCGGCGTGCGCGAACATGCCATGGGCGCGATCGCCAACGGCATGGCGCTGTCATACCTGCGGCCCTACACCGCCACGTTCCTGGTCTTTGCCGACTATATGCGTGCGCCCATTCGTCTTGCCGCGATCATGGAAGTGCCCACGGTGTTTGTCTTCACGCACGATTCCATCGGCGTGGGAGAGGATGGCCCGACGCACCAGCCGATCGAGCACCTGGCAACGCTGCGCGCCATTCCCGGCCTCGACACCATCCGCCCCGGTGATGCCAATGAAGTGGCCGTGGCCTGGCGCCTGGCACTGGAAAGCACGCACACCCCCACCGCACTGATTCTCTCACGCCAAGCCATTCCCACGCTCGACCGCAGCGAGATGGCCAGTGCCGACGGCGTGGCGCGCGGCGCCTATGTCCTGGCCGATTGCCCCGGCGCCGGCGATGCCGATCCCGAGGTCATCCTGATCGGCACCGGCTCCGAACTGCCGCTGGTGGTAGAGGCCTGGCGTGCCCTGTGCGAACAGGGCGTGCGGGCCCGCGTGGTATCCATGCCCAGCTGGTATCGCTTTGAAAAACAGGATGCCGCCTGGCGCGAAAGCGTGCTTCCGCGTGCGGTGCGCGCCCGCGTGGTGGTGGAACAAGCCGGCTCGCTGGGGTGGGATCGCTATGTCGGCATGGATGGGGCGATGGTCACCATGTCCACCTTTGGCGCTTCTGCCCCGCTTGCCAAACTTCAGGAAAAGTTCGGCTTCACGCGTGACAACGTCGTCAAGCTAGCGCACGAGGCCATCGCGAAAAGCCGCTGAGCCGTCCAGGAACCGGCGCTGGCTCGCGGCCGGATTGAAAAGTTCGACAGGAGATTGCTTGCATGCGTGTTGCCATCATCGGCCTGGGCCGCATGGGCGCCGGGATTGCCCGCCGCCTGATGCGCGCCGGCCATGAAATCGTTGCCTTCGACGTGGCCAAGGAGGCTGTCGCGGCCTTGGCCGAGCACGGCGCGATTGCCGCTACCTCGCTAGAGGATGCCGCCACGAAGTTCGAGGGCCAGAAGGTGTTCTGGGTCATGCTGCCCGCTGGCGAGATCACCGAAATCACCATCGCCCAACTGGCCGATCTTGCCGCCCCTGGCGACATCCTGATCGACGGCGGCAATTCGTTCTACAAGGACGATATCCGCCGCGCCAAGGTCTTGGCCGACAAGGGCATCGCATATGTCGACGTGGGTACGTCGGGCGGCGTCTGGGGCTTTGACCGCGGCTTCAGCATGATGGTCGGTGGCCCGGCCGAGGCCGTGGCCGCGATCGACCCGATCCTGGAATCGCTGGCCCCGGGCATGGGTACGATCGAGCGCACGGCAGGCCGTGGCGACGATGCCGATCCCCGCCCGGAAAAGGGCTATCTCCACGCCGGGCCGGCTGGCGCGGGCCATTTCGTCAAGATGGTCCACAACGGCATCGAATACGGCATGATGGCCGCCTTTGCCGAAGGGTTCGATATCCTCAAGGCCAAGGCATCGGACAAACTGCCCGAAGACGAACGCTTTGATCTCAACCTGCCCGACATTGCCGAAACCTGGCGCCGTGGCAGCGTGGTTGCCTCCTGGCTGCTCGATCTGACGGCAGACGCCCTCGCGCGCGACCATGCGCTCGACCAGTTCTCGGGCAACGTGGCGGATTCGGGCGAAGGCCGCTGGACGGTCGAAGCCGCGATGGAAGAAGCGGTGCCGGCCTACGTGCTCTCGGCCGCGCTGTTTGCCCGCTATCGCAGCCGCATGGAAACCACCTTTGGCGACAAAGTCTTGTCGGCCATGCGCTATGGCTTTGGCGGCCACGTCGAACCGAAATGATCGGGTAGCACCTCCCTTGCAAGGGAGGTGCGCCAAATTTAACGATCGCGCATCTGGATTGCACACCCACGCCAATGCACCGTAATCTTTGCAACCCCCTGCCCTGTCCCCGCTGCTATGGTGCGAGCGGATATTGAGCAGGGGGTTTTTGCAATGCACGCACGGCAGATGGCAACGGTCGGAATGGACACGGCGCCGCGCCGCTGGGCCGATTGGGCCATCGCGCGCATCGAGGCGGACTATGCCCGCAGCGCCGATACCCACCTGATCCCGCTTGATCTGCCTGCGCTGCCCGGCGTTGCCATCTACCTCAAGGATGAAAGCAGCCACCCGACCGGCAGCCTCAAGCATCGGCTGGCGCGCTCGCTGTTCCTGCACGCGCTGTGCAGCGGCTGGATCAGCGAAGGCACGACCGTGGTCGAGGCCTCGTCCGGCTCCACCGCCGTATCAGAAGCCTATTTCGCGCGCATGCTGGGCCTGCCGTTCGTTGCAGTGATCCCCGCCACCACCGCGGCCGAGAAGATCGCCGCGATCGAGGCGCTGGGTGGGCAATGCCACAAGGTGGCCGATCCCAATGCCGTTTATGGCGAGGCGCAGCGCCTGGCTGACGAGCGCGGCGGCCACTACATGGACCAGTTCACCTTTGCCGAACGCGCGACGGATTGGCGCGGCAACAACAACATCGCCGAAAGCATCTTTGCCCAGATGCGCCGCGAGCCGGCGCCGATTCCCACGTGGATCGTGTGTGGTGCCGGTACGGGCGGCACCTCGGCCACGCTGGGCCGCTTCGTGCGCTATCACCGCCACGCCACGCGCATCTGCGTGGCCGATCCAGCCCATTCGGTATTTCACCGCCACTGGCACGATCGCACCATCATGCGCAAGGATGGCGCCTGTAGCGTGATCGAGGGGATCGGCCGGCCGCGCGTGGAACCCTCGTTCGTGCCCAATGTGATCGACCGGATGGAAGTGGTCGAAGACGCCGCTTCGATCGCGGCGGCGCGGGCGCTGTCACGCCACCTTGGCCGGCGCGTGGGTGGATCGACCGGCACCAACCTGATCGCCTGCGCGCGGCTGGCGAGCGAGATGGCCCGCGCCGGCCAGCAGGGCTCGATCGTCACACTGCTGTGCGATTCCGGGGAACGCTATGCCTCCACCTGCTTCAACGATGCCTGGCTGGCCGGGCGCGGGCTGGTTATCACCGATGAAGAGGCACGGATCACGGCCTTTCTCACCCACGGGCAATATTGATGGTAGCGCAACCAAACTGAACACCCTATCTGCCGTGGCCAGACCGCGCGGCCTGCCGCGCACAACGGCAAAGGAACTTGCGCCCATGAACGGTGCCTATCTGATCGGCGGGGAAAACCGCACCAGCAGCGAAACCTTCACCGGCGTGGCCGCCGCCACCGGCCAGGCGCTGGACGGCGATTTTGCCGTGACGCCGCTGGCCGATATCGCGCAGGCCTGTGCCCTGGCGGGCGCGGCATTCGATGCCTATCGCGAAACCACGCCGGCCGCGCGCGCTGCATTCCTGGAAGCGATTGCCACCGCGCTGGAAGCCCGCGCCGAGGCAATCATCGCCCGCGCCATGCTGGAATCCGGCCTGCCGCAGGGCCGGCTGGCGGGTGAACTGGGCCGCACCACCGGCCAGCTCCGGCTATTTGCCACGGTCGTGCGCGAAGGCACCTGGGCCGGCGCGATGATCGAGCCCGCCCTGCCCGATCGCCAGCCCCTTCCCCGCCCGGCGCTGGCCTCGCGCGCGATTGCAGTTGGCCCCGTGGCGGTGTTCGGCGCATCCAACTTCCCGCTGGCGTTCAGCGTTGCCGGTGGCGACACCGCCTCTGCCCTTGCCGCCGGCTGCCCGGTGGTGGTCAAGGCACACCCGGCCCACCCCGGCACCTCGCGTCTGGCGGGCGAAGCCATTGCCGAGGCCGTGGCCCAGTGCGGCCTGCCCGGCGGCGTGTTCAGCCTGGTCCAGGGGCCAGGCAACGACATCGGCACCGCGCTGGTGGCCGATCCGGCGATCAAGGCCGTGGGCTTTACCGGTTCGCGCCGGGGTGGCCTCGCGCTGATGGCCGTGGCCGCCGCGCGGCCCGAGCCGATTCCGGTCTATGCCGAAATGTCGTCGATCAATCCGGTCCTGCTGTTTCCTGCCGCGCTCGCCGCCCGCGCCGAAGACCTGAGCAAGGCCTATGTCGGCTCGCTCAGCCTGTTTGCCGGGCAGTTCTGCACCAATCCGGGTCTGGTCATCGCGCTCGACAGCCCCGATCTCGACCGCTTCCTCGCCTCGGCCGCGCAGGCGCTGGCCGGCGTCGCGCCGCAGGTCATGCTGACCGGCGCCATCGCGGCGGCCTATGCCAAGGGGATCGCCACGCTTTCTGGCAGCGAGGGCGTGACCGTGGTGGCCGCCGGCAGCGATGGCGATGCGCAACAGGGCGCCGCGCGCCTGCTCACCGTCGATGCCGCCCACCTGCTGGCCAATCCCGCGCTGACCGAGGAAGTGTTCGGCCCATCGTCGCTGGTGGTCCGCGCGCAGAGCACCGACCAGATCGCCCAACTGCTCGAAGCGCTGGAAGGCCAGCTGACCGCCACGCTGCACCTGGACGAGGCAGACCATGCCCTCGCGGCTCCGCTCATGCCAGTGCTGGAACGCAAGGTTGGCCGCATCCTGGCCAATGGCTGGCCCACCGGCGTGGAAGTGAGCCGCACGATGGTTCATGGCGGGCCGTTCCCCGCCACCAGCGACGGGCGCACCACCTCGGTTGGCGCCATGGCGATCCACCGCTTCCTGCGCCCGGTCTGCTACCAGGCGCTGCCCGATGCGCTGCTGCCCGCCGCGCTGCAGGCCACCAACCCGCTGGGCCTGCCGCGCCAGACCTTTAGCTGACCACGTTCCGCGCCTGCCCGCACAGCATGGTGGGCAGGCGCATCTTCCCATGCGCGAACAATGGCGTATGGACAGGGCATGACGTTTACCGACATTGCCCGGCGCACTTACGATCACAATTTCCGGCTCGATCCGATCGTGCGCAGCCTGCTCGATACCGATTTCTACAAGCTGCTGATGCTGCAGATGATCCGGCATGTGCACCCGGATGTGGCCACCACCTTTTCGCTGATCAACCGCACCACCAGCGTGCGCCTGGCCGATGTGATCGACGAGGCGGAACTGCGCGCGCAGCTCGATCACGCGCGCACGGTGCGGTTCACCAAGAAAGAGCTGATCTGGCTGGCCGGCAACAGCTTCTATGGCCGCCAGCAGATGTTCGGCCCCGATTTTCTGGCATGGCTGGCTGATTTCCATCTGCCCGAATACGAATTGCGCCGGCACGATGGGCAGTTCGAACTGCATTTCGCCGGCCCGTGGACCCACACCACGATGTGGGAAATCCCCGCCCTGACGATCATCAACGAACTGCGCTCGCGCGCGGCACTGCGCGACAAGGGCAAGTTCGCGCTCGATGTGACCTATGCCCGCGCCAAGGCCAAGCTGTGGAACAAGGTGGAGCGGCTGCGCACCCTGCCCGATCTGGTCCTTTCCGATTTCGGCACGCGGCGGCGCCATGGTTTCCTGTGGCAACGCTGGTGCGTCGAGGCGCTGAAAGAAGGCCTGGGCGAGCGCTTCATCGGCACGTCCAACGTGCTCCTGGCGATGGACGCCGATCTCGAGGCGATCGGCACCAATGCCCATGAACTCCCGATGGTTGCTGCGGCATTGGCGCAAAGCGATGCCGATCTCGCCCGCGCGCCCTATCGCGTGCTGGAAGAATGGCGCCAGCATTACAACGGTAACCTGCTGATCGCCCTGCCCGATGCCTTTGGCACCACCGCGTTCCTGCGCCACGCGCCCGATTGGCTGGCCGGCTGGACCGGCTTTCGCCCCGACAGCGCGCCGCCCATTCCCGCTGGCGAGCAGATCATCGCCTGGTGGCAGGCGCACGGCGTCGATCCGCGCCAGCGCCTGCTGATCTTTTCCGACGGGATGGACGTGGACACGATCGAGCAGACCTATCGCCACTTCCACGGCCGCGTGCGGATGAGCTTTGGCTGGGGCACCAATCTCACCAACGATTTCCGCGGCTGCGCCCCCGATGGCGATACCGCGCTCGAACCGATCTCGCTGGTCTGCAAGGTCACCAGCGCCAATGGCCGCCCCGCAGTCAAACTATCGGACAACCCCGCCAAGGCCACCGGCGATCCAGCCGAAATCGCCCGCTATCTGCGCGTCTTCGGCACCGAAGGCTTCGCGCCGGCGCCGATCAGCGTGTGAGCGATGGAGCGGCGTTTGAGCGCTGGGATGCGGCCAGTTGCGTGGATTGCAAACTGCGCTAGGATAGGTTCTCCAGCCGCAGGAAAAACGTTATGACCGATATCTTCGGCGCAATGTCGCAATTCATTTTATTCGCGATTCTGTATTTTTCTGTCAGGTTTTCTTGGAAGCGCAGCACAAGATTTGCGATTGGCATTTCACTCTGCGCCGTGTTCATCGGGCAATTTCTTTTCCCAATGCACTTTGTCGTTCGATCCGCGGTAGGAAAGCCGCTCGAAATGACCCTGCGACTAGCCAACTTGCTTGTCATAATCCTTTATGTAATTCATCCAGTGCGAGCCCGTCGTCGCGCTTCAGCACCGGAAATTGACCGCTAAGCTCCAAAACCGTACGAGCGAGTTCCACGCGCCCGCATGCGCTTGCTTATTTCAAACGGAATAGCTGGTCCCCGGATCAAGTCCGGGGTCCCGCTTGATCTTTTGCATGAGCGGCTACCCACCCAATCCTGCCTTGGCCCGCGCGCGCACGGCGTCGAATGTATGCCGCACCAGCATTTCGCCATTGCGCCACACCGGCACCAACAGGTCATCACCGGGCGCCACCGCATCGCGCCGCGCGGCGACCATCGCGCCATCGCGCAGCACCACCGCCTGGCGCCCGGCCTTGCTGGCCTTGGCGGGATCGGTGGCAGGATGCTTGAACACGTCATGCCACACGCCGTGCGCATCAAGCATGGCATTGGCTTTCATGGCAAAGCGCAGCGTATCGCGGTTGACCTTCTGCAACAGGCCGGCGCCCATGCCAAAGGCGATATTGTCGATGGCAAAGCCTGCCGCGATCAGCCGCTCGATCAACCGGCCGATGGTTTCGGCGGTCATGCCGTCGCCCTGGATCACCCGCACATGGGGGTCGAGCACGCGAAAGCCCTTGGCGTTGGTCGTGCCGCCAAAGGCATCCCATAGCTTGGCAATCGTGCGCAGCGGGGTTTCGATCGGATCGCCGCTGTCGGGGCGCACTACCAGCGTACCCTGGCGGGCCAGAACATGGTCGCGCAGCGTGCTGCCCCAGATGTCTTGCACTGCCGCGTCCAGGTCATAGCTGTCGGATACCACGGCAACCAGCCGCCCAGGGCCATCGAATGCGTCCAGCATGGTGCGATAGGCATCTGCCTCGCGCGCTTCGCCCCAGCTGGTCATCGTGCTGTGTTCAGCCGCCGGAATGGAAAAGCCGGCCATGTCTGCCCCGTAATAGCGGCGCGCGGCGAGCAGCCCTTCCATCGTGTCGGTGCCCTGGAAGTTGACGAGGTGCGCCAGGCCGCCCAGCCCGGCGCTTTCCCCGCTGCTCACCCCGCGCGCGCCAAAATCGTGGAGCTTGAACGGCAGTTGCCCGTCCACGTCCTCGCTCGTTTGCTCCAGCCCGGCGCGGATCACCTGGCGGCATTGCCAGCTCATCGTGGCAACCGTGCTGGGATACCACACCGCGCGCAGCAGCGCGGTTTCGACAAAGGTGGTAAGCCAGGGCATGCGCGGATCGGTATTTTCCACCTGCACCAGCGGCACACCCGCCGGCACCACGCTGCCTTCGGGCAAGGCGCGGATTTCCAGCGGCAGGTGGCCGCCGTGGTCATCCACGATCGCCTGCCAGCCAGCGCGGTTGAACGGCACGCCGTGCGCGGCGCATACGGCCTCGGCCTCGTCGATATCCGCCCCGGTCACCGCGCGGCCCAGGTAATCGATCAGATAGGGTTGCAGCCCCAGGAACAGGACCACGTCGCTCGCCCCACCGGCCCGCGCCTCCACATAGGCGCTGATCACCCGCGCTTCGGGTGGATATTGGCGAAAGTGGCTGTGCTTGTAGCTGTCGGTGGCCAGGATCGGGTTGGTCATGATGGGAATTTCCCTCACACGCCACGCCGCGCGCGGCAAGCCCTGCGCGCGCGGCTGCCGCTGCCCTTTCTGCCCGGTGCAGGATCGTTGCCGCCTGTTGCGCGTTCGAACCGCACATTCTCCCCCAAGACGAGGACCGCTTCCGGCCATGGCCCCCACTTTGCCAACCGCGCACGTCAACGGCCAGCCGCAGACGCTGCCCCAAGACCCCCGCCGCACTCTCCTCGATTGGCTGCGCCACGACCTGGGCCTGACCGGCACCAAGAAGGGCTGTGATCATGGCCAGTGCGGCGCTTGCACCGTGCTGGTCGATGGCAAGCGCATCAATTCCTGTCTTTCGCTGGCCGCGCTGCATGACGGCGACAGTATCGAAACGATCGAGGGCATCGGCACGCCCGACGCGCTTGCCCCGCTGCAGAAGGCGTTCGTATCGCATGATGGCTATCAGTGCGGCTATTGCACGCCCGGCCAGATCTGTTCGGCCAAAGCGCTGATGGCCGAACTGGCCCAGGGCTGGCCCAGCGCGGTCAGCGCCGATGTGGCCGCCCGTCCCATCCCCACCGCCGAAGAACTGCGCGAGCGGATGAGCGGCAACCTCTGCCGCTGCGGTGCCTATTCCAACATCATCGCCGCGCTGGAAGAAGTCATCGGGGCGGAGGCGCTGGCATGAAGCCCTTCACTCTCGATCATGCCGCAAACGCAGCGGCCGCGCTCAGCGCCATGGGCCAGGGCGCGACGGCGATTGCCGGCGGCACCAACCTGGTCGATTTGATGAAGCTGCAGGTGGCAACACCCGAACGCCTCATCTCGATCCGCCGCACCGGGCTTGACGACATCAAGCCCGATGGCGCGGGCCTGCGCATCGGCGCGCTCGTCACCAATGCCGATTGTGCGGCAGACATGCGCGTGCGCCAGGATTGGCCGCTGCTTTCCCAGGCGATCCTGGCCGGCGCCAGCCCGCAATTGCGCAACCGCGCAACCACCGGCGGCAACCTGTGCCAGCGCACCCGCTGCGGCTATTTCTATGATACCACGCAGGCCTGCAACAAGCGCGCGCCCGGCAGCGGCTGTGCGGCGCGCGATGGGTTCAACCGCATCCATGCCGTGCTCGGCACCAGCGATAGCTGCATTGCCACGTATCCTGGCGACATGGCCGTGGCCTTGCTCGCGCTCGATGCCGTGGTCCTGACCGAAGGCCCGTTCGGCCCGCGTCAGATTCCGCTGGCGATGTTCCACCGCGAGCCGGGCGATGACCCCACGCGCGACAACGTGCTGCAGCCCGGCGAGCTGATCACGGCAGTGCGCCTGCCCGCGCCGACCGGCGGTGTTCAGGTCTATCGCAAGGTGCGCGACCGCGCATCCTATGCGTTTGCTCTGGTGTCCGTCGCAGCCGACGTGACCATGGAAGAAGGCCGCATCGCGCGCTGTGCGCTGGCTTTTGGCAGCCTCGGAACCGTGCCGTGGCGCGACAGCGCCGTGGAAGCGGCGTTGGTAGGGGAAAAGCCCTCTCCCGCCCTGTTCGATCAGGCTGCCGAAATCCTGCTGCGCCAGGCGCGCGGGTTTGGCGCCAACGATTTCAAGATCCCCCTTGCCGCGCGGGCCCTGGCCGCGACGCTGGCCCAAGCGACGAAGGGTTGAACACCATGCACCTTCCCCTGTCAGACATGTATAACCAGCCCGACGAACGCAATCTGCTCGACCAGATGCGCCAAGGCGTGATCGGCCAGCCGCTCGATCGCCCCGAAGGCCCGCTCAAGGTCAGCGGCACGGCCACCTATGCCGCCGAATGGCGCATCGATGGCTGCGTTGAAGGCGAGCTGGTGCTGGCCAGCATAGCCCAGGGCCAGGTCAGCAAGATCGACAGCGACGCGGTGCTGTCGCGCGAGGGCGTGATCGCGGTGATCGCCGATCCGGCGATGACGCGGCGCCCGGCGCAGGGCATGGCGGCCAAAGCGCCGCAGCAGGATGCGGCGAAGGTGGAATACTTTGGCCAGCCCGTGGCGCTGGTGGTGGCGCAAACCTTTGAGCAGGCGCGTGACGCTGCCCTGGCCCTGCCGATCGACTATACCGACGCCGACGGCGATCCCGTGCCGTTCGATCCGGCCGCGCCGGGTGTGAAGGTGGAAGCGCCATCCAGCAGCAAGCCGGTTGAGGGCGGTGACCTTGACCAGGCGATGCGCGACGCGGCCTTTTCCGTGGACGTGGAATACGACACCCCCGGCCACGCCAGCGCCGCGATGGAGCCCCACGCCACGATCGCGCAATGGCAGGGCGACAGCCTGATCCTGCACGGCAGCTATCAGATGCTGTCCTACAACGTGAAGGAAATTGCCGACTGCCTGGGCCTCTCGGCCGACAAGGTGCGGATCATCGCACCCTATGTTGGTGGCGGTTTCGGCTCCAAGCTGGGCATCACCCATGAAGCGGTCGCGGCTGCAATCGCCGCGCGTGAATTGGGCCGCCCGGTGCGCGTGGTGATGAGCCGGCAACAGGTGTTCCAGACCGTGATGCGCCGCTCCGAAACGCGGCAGCGTGTGCGCCTGGCGGCCGATCCCGCCGGCCGGTTGATCGGCCTGGGGCATGAAGCACTGGTATCCAACCTGCCCGGGGAAAAGTTTGCCGAGCCGGTCACCCAGGCAACCGAGTTCCTTTATGGCGGCGAAAACCGCCTGCTAAAGGTGGAAGTGGCGCGGATCAGTCGCATGACCGCCGGATCGGTGCGCGCGCCGGGTGAAGCGGTGGGCATGCAAGTGCTCGAAGCGGCGATGGACGAACTGGCCGAGAAGATCGGCATTGATCCGATCGAACTGCGCAAGCGCAATCTGCCGGCCGAAGTTCCGGTGGCCGGCACGCCCTATTCGTCGCGCATGTTGACACAGGCGCTGGAACAGGGGGCTGAAGCGTTCGGGTGGAGCGCGCGCCAGGACCGTCCCTGCCAGACGCGGGACGGCGATTGGTGGATCGGCATGGGCGTGGCGAGCGCCGCGCGCGTCAACATGATGGTGCCGGCCAAGGCACAAGTCACGCTCAAGGCAGACGGCAGCGCGGTGGTGGAATCCGACCAGACCGATATCGGCACCGGTTCCTATGCCATCCTCGGCCAGATCGCCGGCGAAATGCTGGGCCTGCCGATGGCGCGTGTCGACGTGAAGCTGGGCGACACCGTCCACCCGGCTGGTGCCGGTTCGGGCGGGAGCTTCGGCGCCATCTCCACCGGATCTGCCGTGATGTATGCCTGCGAGGCGATCCGCGCCAAGCTGGCCAAGGCGCTGGGTTGCGACGCCGATGCACTGGTTCTGAAAGACGGCATGGCCAGCGGCGGCAACGCGCCAGCACGCCCGCTGCGCGATCTGCTGAACGGCGAAGACATCGCGGAAACCGGCACGATCAAGCCGGGCAAGACGGCCAAGTCATTCTCGCAGGCCAGCTATGGCGCGTTTTTTGCCGAGGTGGCGGTCCATGCGTTCACCGGCGAGGTACGCGTGCGGCGGATGACCGGCGCGTTTGGCTTTGGCCGCGTGCTCAATGCCAAGACCGCGCGCTCGCAATGCCTGGGTGGCATGGTCTGGGGCATCGGCAGCGCGCTGACAGAGGAGCTGGCGTTCGATACCCGCGACGGGCACCTCGTCAACCATGACCTGGCCGAATATCACGTGCCGGTGCATGCCGACGTGCCGGCGATCGAGGTGATCCTGCTGGAAGAACGCGATGCCGCAGCCAGCCCGCTCCAGGCCAAGGGCGTGGGCGAATTGGGCATTTGCGGCGCAGCCGGCGCCATTGCCAACGCGGTTTACAACGCCTGCGGCGTGCGCGTGCGCAGCTTCCCGCTCACGCTCGACAAGATCCTGCCCGCCCTGCCCGATCCGTTCGCTTCCGGCGCAGACACTGCGCTTTGAAAGGAATACCGTCGATGACCAATCCCCCCATCGCCTACTCTGCTGACCTCGAACAGATCGAAGACAACGAAGCGGAAACCGACGCCTCGTTGGAAAAGTCGTTCGATCATATCCTCGAAACCACGGCGCAGGACTATGGCCGGCCGGTGCGCGCGGTTCATGCCAAGGCGCACGGCCTGTTTGAAGGCACGTTCACCGTCGATGCCAACCTGCCGCCCGAGCTTGCCCAGGGGCTGTTTGCCCAGGCGGGCCGTTATGACGCGGCGCTGCGCATCTCCACCAATCCGGGTGATATCCTGGATGACAATGTCGTGCTGCCCCGTGGGCTTGCATTGAAGGTTACCGGGGCGCCGGGTGAATATCTCGGCACTGCCGAGGATGACGCGCAGGATTTCCTGTTCGTCAACAGCCCGGTATTTGCGACCGCGCGGGCCGATCAGTTTGCCGGCAAGCTCAAGCTGCTGGCCGCCACCACCGATCGCGCGCCGGGTGCCAAGGTGGCGCTGTCAACTGTGCTGGGCTTCATCAACAGCGCGCTGGGCAAGGTCGGCCTGGAATCAGGTACCCTGGCCGCCATGGGCGGCGCGCCGCAGGTTCACCCGCTGGGCGAAACCTATTTCTCCACCACCCCGTTCCGCTATGGCTATCACGTTGCCAAGTTCCGCCTGCGCCCGCTTTCCCCCGCGCTCACCGCGCTGTCGGGCCAGGTGATCGACACCAGCGGCCGGCCCGATGGCCTGCGTGAAACTATCCGCGAGGACGCCACGAACCTGACCGGCGAATGGGCGTTCGAAGTGCAGTTGCTGCGCGATCTCGATCGCCAGCCGGTGGAAGATGCCAGTGTGGAATGGCCTGAGGAGGTCTCGCCTTTCGTCCAGGTAGCAACGCTGCGGGTGGAACCGCAGGACAGCTGGAGCGCCGACAAGGTGCAGCGGATCGATGAAACCCTGCACTTTTCGCCGTGGAACGGGTTGGAGGCGCACCGTCCGCTCGGCGGTATCAACCGCGCGCGCCAGCGCGCCTATCGTCATTCGGCTGATTTCCGGGTGGCAGCACAGCAAGGCTGCCCCGTGGCGCATGGCGAGGCACCGGCATCCGAACCGGCCGCCTGACGGCGGCCGGAATGCGGCCGGTCAGGCCTCGATCCTGACCGGCACGCCCTTCGATGCCGGCGTGTCTGACAGCTTTTCGCGCAGCGACAGCGGCACCAAGGCATTGAGTTCGGGGAAATAGCCCGCCACCGTGCCCGCCGGCAGGTCATAGGGCACGACCTTGAGCCCGCCCACCGCACGGCGCGTGGCCGGATCGGCGGCCGTCACCAGGGTGATGCGCTGCCCTTCAGCCAAGCCCAGCCGGGCGATTTCCTGCGGCGCCATCAACGCGATGGTCCGCTCTCCCGAAAGACCGCGCAGTCGGTCGTTCATGCCATAGACCGTGGTGTTGAACTGGTCGTTCGACCGCAGCGTGACCAGGCGCAGCGTATCGTCTGCCTCATCCTGCGGGCCGGCGTTGAGTACGCTGGGGTCGGTAAACTCGGCCCGCCCGCTTTGGGTATGCCAGACCCGGCGGCGGGCATCGTTGCCGCGGAAAAACCCGCCGGGCTGATGCATGCGCCGGTCCATGTCGAAGAACTCCTTGGGATAGGTCCGCGCGATCAGATCGCGAATGCGCGCATAATCGCCGCGCCATGCGTCCCACTGCCAGCGCGGGTTTTCCGGCAGGCTGGCCTTGGCCAGTTCGCAGATGATCGCCGTCTCGCTCAGCAGGTGCTCGCTTGCCGGCTTGCGCTTGCCCATCGAGCTATAGATGTGGCTGAAACTGTCCTCGATGCTGACGAACTGGTTGCCGCTGTCCTGGATATCCTCTTCCGAGCGGACCAGGCAGGGCAGGATCCAGCTTTCCTTGCCCGGCAACAGGTGCGTGTGGTTGAGCCGGGTGGCGATGTGCACCGTCAGGTCCATCTCGCGCCAGGCGGCATGGATTTGGCCGTGATCGGGCACGGCCATGGCCAGGTTGCCGCCCAATCCAACATAGGCGCGGTTCTTGCCGGCCTGCAGCGCTTCCAGGAACTTGGCCGTGTTGTGCCCATCCTGCGGCGGGGTTTCCAGCCCCAGCACGGTGCGATAGGTTTCCACCGGCGCCAGGGCCACCTTTTCGGTAATGCCCACGGTGCGCTGGCCCTGCACGTTGGAATGGCCGCGAATGGGCGAACAGCCGGCACCGGGACGGCCGATATTGCCGCGCAGCAGCAGCAGGTTGACCAGCATGCCGATCGCTTCGCTGCCGTGCACCTGCTGGGTCAGCCCCATGCCATAGATGCCGATCACCGCCTTGGCATCGGCATAGACATCGCCGGCTGCTTCCATCTCGGCGCGGGTCACACCGCTCGCCACCTCCAGCGCGTCCCAGCCGGTAGCATCCAGCTTGGCCCGGAAAGCCTCGAAACCATGGCAATGTGCGTCGATAAACCCTTGATCGAGCAGGCCCGCTTCTCGCTCGGCACGCGCCAGCACATGCTTGCACACGCCCATCAGCGCGGCGATATCGCCGCCAGGACGCACCTGCAGGTAAAGATGGCTCAGCCGCGTCGCCTTGCCCGTCAGCATTTCCAGCGGGCTTTGCGGATTGACGAATTCGACCAGCCCCGCTTCCTTGAGCGGGTTGAACGTCACGATCTTGCAGCCGCGCTTCACCGCTTGTTGCAGCGGATGGAGGATGCGCGGCGAATTGGTGCCGGGATTTTGACCCAGGTAAAAGATCGCGTCGCACTGCTCCAGGTCTTCCAGCTGGCACGTGCCGACCGGCGAGCCGATCACCTTCTTGAGACCGACCGACGTGGTCTCGTGGCACATGTTGGAACTGTCGGGCAGGTTGTTGTGCCCCAGCATGCGCGCGAATGCGGCGTAGAGATAGCTCGGCTCAAGCGCCGCCTTGCCGCTGGCGTAAAAGGTCATCGCCGCAGGATCGATCTGGCGCAGCCGCGCGCCGATCGCGGCAAAGGCTTCTGCCCAGCTGGCGCGCAGGTAGCGGTCGCTGGCAGGGTCATAGCGCAGCGGCTCGGTCAGGCGGCCTTCGCGTTCAAGTTCATTGGCGCTCAGGCCCCACAGCGAACGGACGGTGTGCTGTTCAAAGAATTCGGGCGTGCAGCGCGCGCTGGTCAGGTCCCACAGCGTTGCCTTGGCGCCGTTTTCGCAGAACTCGAACTTGGCCGGCGTCGGCGGCTTGATCCACGCGCACGAGGTGCAGGCCGTGCCATCCGGCTTGTTGAGATGCGCCAGTGTTTCCAGCGCGCCGGGGCCCGCCCGCTGCGACAGTTCGGTGGCGGCAATCCCTTCCAGCGATCCCCATCCCCCGGCTGCTTCGGGCACCTCGATCGCTTGTGCCTTGGCTTCCGGGGTCTGGGGCTCAGTCATGATCGGCTCATCCTGTCTAAAGGGTCGGCGGCACAATGAAAATTCAAGAAATCACAACGGCCATCACCCCGGATTTGATCCGGGGTGATGGTAACGTTTCACTCTTTTACCGCTTGCGGGATCAAGCCAGGGCGCGGACCTTTGGCTCGCGGGCAAAATGGCGCACCGGCCCCACCTTGATCAGGTCTTCGTTGGGCACCACGCCATCGTCCTTTTCCACACCGGCCTTGTCCAGGATCACTTGGGTGCCGGGGCAGTGGGCAATCGTCTTGCAATGGCCATAGGCGTCCATGAACCATTGCACCGCCGCGCCCTGGCGCGCCAGTTCGGCTGCCGCTTCGGGCATCAGGACCGAGGCGACGGCATCGAACATGATCGAGGGTGAACCATCAAGCTGACCATCGGCCTTGAGCGTGCCGCCCTTGACGGCAATGCCGCCCACCTTCGGCGCCACCAGGAATACCGATCCGCCGGCACCCTCAATGTCCTTCTTGAGCGTGTCGATCGCCGCCTTGTCCGATCCGTCCGCAAACAGGATGCCCACCTTGCGGCCTTCGAAGGTCTTGCGGGCCTGCTTCTGGATCGACAGCGCATCTGACGGCTTCATCGCCGTAACGGCACGCGCGGCGGGTGCCTTTTCCGGCAGGTCCATCGCCAGGCCCTTGGCCACGCGGCTGGCCAGTTCCTCGTCCACATTTCGCAGGCGCGACAGCACACGCTTGCGGATGTGCTCCAGGCTCACCTTCGACAGTTCGAATACGAGGGCTGAGGCGATATGCGCCTGCTCGCTTTCGGTCTGCGAATGGAAGAACAGCGCAGCTTGGCTATAGTGATCGGCGAAAAGCTCGGGCCGCACGCGCAGCTTTTCGGTGGGATCGTTGCGCTCGCCGTTTTCCCGGAACGAGGTGAACCCGCTATCCGGATCGGCCCGCGGTCCGCTGGCTTCGCCCGCTTCATTCAGCGAGTTGGGCTCGTAATTGGCGCGGCCGGTGGGCACCAGCGTCTGCATCAGGCCATCGCGCTGCATGTTGTGGAACGGGCACTTGGGCGCGTTGATCGGGATCTGGTGGAAGTTGGTCGTGCCGAGACGCGATTTCTGCGTGTCGAGGTAGGAAAAGAGGCGGCCCTGCAGCAGCGGATCGTTGGAAAAATCGATGCCCGGCAAAATGTTGGTGGGCAGGAATGCCACCTGCTCGGTCTCGGCAAAGAAATTGTCGACATTGCGGTTCAGGGTCATGCGGCCAACGATTTCCACCGGCACGTCTTCCTCGGGCACCAGCTTGGTCGCGTCGAGCACGTCATAGGGCTGCTTCGCCGCCCATTCCTCGTCAAACACCTGCACACCCAACTCCCAAGCGGGATAGGCGCCGCTGTCGATCGCTTCATACAGGTCACGGCGGTGGAAATCGGGATCGGCACCAGCGATCTTGACGGCTTCGTCCCAGATCAGCGATTCCAGGCCCTGCACCGGCTTCCAGTGGAACTTGACGAAGCGGCCCTTGCCCTTGGCATCAACCAGGCGGAACGTGTGGACGCCGAAGCCTTCCATCGTGCGCAGCGTGCGCGGAATGGCGCGATCGCTCATCGCCCACATGATCATGTGCATGGATTCCGGCATCAGGCCGACGAAATCCCAGAACGTGTCATGCGCGCTGGCCGCCTGGGGATAGCCGCGATCCGCCTCCATCTTCACCGAGTGGATCAGGTCGGGAAACTTGATCGCATCCTGGATGAAGAACACCGGGATATTGTTGCCAACCAAGTCCCAGTTGCCTTCGTCGGTGTAGAACTTGACGGCAAAGCCGCGCACGTCGCGCGGGGTATCGACTGAGCCAGCCCCGCCCGCGACGGTCGAAAACCGCACGAACACCGGGCAGGTCTTCCCCTTTTCCTGGAACAGCCCGGCCTTGGTCAGTTCGGGGATCGCGCGGGTCACTTCGAACACGCCGTGCGCGCCCGATCCACGCGCGTGGACGATGCGCTCGGGGATGCGCTCGTGATCGAAGTGGAAGATCTTTTCGCGAAGGATGAAGTCTTCCAACAGCGCCGGGCCGCGCGCGCCGGCCTTGAGGCTGTTCTGGTTGTCGGCCAGGCGATGGCCGAAATTGTCGGTCAGATAGCCATCGGCCGGGGCACCCGTCGCTGCATCCTGATGCGTTTCCCCGCCACTGCCGGCGCGGGTTTCGTATCCTGCGTTTCCGGCGCCGGGCTGATGATCATGCAGCGCATTACTCTGCGCGGGCGAAGACTTGGGGGGCTTGGTCATGGTCATGGTCCTTTTACCGGCGGCAGGCGCGCGCGGTCGCCCGGACAAAGCAGCAAACGGCTTCGCCCGGCAACAGACGCCAAAAATGAAACGGGTACGTTCAATTAAAGCAAAACCCCCGCTCTGATGCCGGAACGGGGGCTTGCATGGGTATCACATTAAACGGCGGGAGCGCGGCGAGCCTGGCGCTTGGCCATGTAGCGCTTGGCCAGCAGACCACCGGCTGTTGCCGCCACAAAGCCTACAGGGCCCAGGCGGCGCAGCACGGTAGCAGCAGCCACGCCAAGCAATGCGCCGCTGCCTTCGCTCATCCCGGCGGTGCGCTCTGCAATCTTCTTGCCGACGACGGCGGAAACGATCTTGCCAATCACGGGGCGCCCTTTCGATCTGGGGAAATTCAAGGGCTTTAACGCCTGCGTGCGGCCATCGTTCCACGCCGTGCGCCGGTTGGCAGCAGATCAGACCTTCTGGCCGACACCGGGCGCGGGAACGGCCGGTGCCTCAGCCTTGGCGGGGATTGCCTGGCTATTGGGCTTGACCGTGCTGCAACTGTCGGACGCCGCCTGGGTTACGCGCGGGGCCGCCTGCGCGCCGCCTTCAGAGCTGTACGATACCGTGCGGGTGCAGCCCGAAGCGTCGGTCGTGCTCGACACATAGGTCATGTGCACACCCTTGGGCAGGTTGGTCATGCCCGCGACCGTCATGCCCGGCATGCCGTCTGCCGGCGCGGCAGTGCCCTGGGCCATGGCAGCGCGCTGCATCAGCGCGGCTTGCTGCATCATCGCGGCGGCCTGCTGATCGAGCATCGCCGAAACCAGCGCCATGTGGGCAAAGGGATCAGCCGCCATCAAGGCCTGCTCGTCGGCCGCCGGATCAACGCCAGCGTCCATCGCGGCCGCCGGCTGGATCGCAATGCGCGGCGCGACAGCGCCGTGGTACTGTACCTGCGCCACCGTGCCATCGGGCAGGTTCACCAGCATCGTGTGCAGATCATTGGTTGCAGCCTGGGCCGCGCAGGCGCCGGCTACGCTCAACGCTGCCGCACCGATCACAAACTTAGGAAATCCTGGCATGGATATCGCTCCTTGTGCTTGTTTGCGCGGGAAATCTCCGCAATCGGGCTGAACGCGCGATGAAGCAGCAAAGGCGATGCGACGGGCCGTGAAGCAGTGGCGCCCCACGCCACGCCAGCAAGCGCGGCATGGGGCGACAGGGGATCATCAGCCGCCCGTGACGGCGATGACATTGTCATCGCTCTTGCGGTCGATGAACGTGTTGTAGGGATCAACCCCGGCATAGGCCGGCTTGCGGCGGCTGGTCAGCACGATCGTGCTGGTGCCGTCGTGCAGGCGGTGGCGCTCCATGGTGATGACATCGGCCTTGCCAAAGGCGCCCTCGCCCGGCTGCGCGGTGAACAGGCCAATATCGACATCCTGATCGAGCGGCACAGGGGTGCTGGCGCCCTTGCCATCGTCGCGCACCATGCTGGCGGTGAGCGTCAGCGTGGTCTGCCAGGTGCCATCGCCGCGGCGCTGGGTTTTCGCGCTGTCCGCCTTGAAATCCCACACCGTGATGGTTTCCAGAAGATCACGCACCAGCGCATGTTCCTGCGGCGTCCGCGCCAGCGCGTGGAAGCCGCGCACCAGATCCATCGAGGTGGAATAAGGCGGCCCCTGGAAGCGATAGCGCGCCAATATCTGGCGCAGCATGGCATTGACCCGCGCTTCGCCCAGGCGGTCCTGCAGCAGATAGAGCGCGACCGCGCCCTTGCGATAGTGGATATAGGGCTGGTCTTCGACGCGGGCCAGCGGCACTTCCTCCACCGCTTCCCGTCCGCGCGAGGAAAGGTAGCGATCGAGTTCATAGCGCAGGAAGCGGCGGATCTTGTCCGGCCCGTAAAGCTGCTTCATCACCATCAGCGCCGAATATTGCGCCAGCGTTTCGACCATCATCGTGCCGCCCTGCATTTCCGCGCTGATTTCCTGGTGTGCCCAGTACTGGTGCGACAACTCGTGCGCGGCGACATAGGTGGCGTAGTCGATCTTGTCGGGATCGCTGAAATCACCCAGGAACCCGATCGATTCCGAAAACGGCATCGTGCCGGCAAAGGCCTGGGCAAAGCTGGCATAGCCGGGGAATTCAACAATGCGGGCATAATCGAACTGATAAGGCCCGAAATTGCTGCGATAATAGCCCAGCGCCACGCGCGCGGCGCGCTGCAGGCGGGCGACGTTGTAGGCATGCTGGGGATCGTAATAGATCGAGACCTGCACGCCATCGGCATCGCGGGTGTCGATCGCATAGCGGGCCGACTGGATCGACCAGAAGTTGAGGATGGGCACACGCGAGACAAAGCGCGCGGTGCGCTGCCCGCCCGCCACCGCGTCGGCCACCTTATCGCCCGGCGCCAGCGGCACCTGGTCGGCGGCGGTGGTGACGGTGATGTCGCTCGTCACCCAGCTGGCGTTGGCGATATAGTTGAACCGCCGCGCGCCCTGGTCTTCCAGCTTGGGCATGCGGTGCTCTGCCGGCAGCCCGTGTTCGCGGCGCTTGACCGGATCGCTCAACATGGCGGCGCGCTGGATGCCGATCGTGGGCGCGATCTCGCTGGAATCGAGGAACGTGCCATTGGCCAGCAGGCGGGTATCGTCGCCCAGCGGGTTGATACCCTGCTGCCAGCGCCGCACGCGGAAATGCAGCCGCGTGGTGGCGCCCGGCGCCAGCGGGTGATCGAACGTGAAGAAGCGCACCTGGCGCCGATCATCGTCATGGCTCACCCGCGCGCCATCGATCGTCAGCGCCAGGACATCGCGATCGTGCTGCGGCAGCATCAGGTGCACGGTGGACAGCGGCGCGCCGGTGCTGTTGACCAGGTCATAGGTGCCCTCTGCATCCATCCGCGGCGTGGCCGGATCGATGCGGACCTTGAGCGCGATATGCGTGACGCTCGGCTCGGGCGCATATTCATAGCGGGCATAGAGCTTTTCGAGGGTGGCCGCGTCGATCTCTTGCTGCGCGCCATTCTCGTAATGGTTGCGCACGTCCATCTGATAATAGAGCCAGGCGCCGGTTGCCGCCATGCCGGCCAGCGCGGCCAGGATCAGGCCGCCGGCCGGGCTGCGCAGCCGGCGCAGCGCCTGGCGGCTGCGCGCACCGACGCCATCGTTGGCGCCACGCGGCCACAGCAGATGCGCCGCCGCCATCAGCGCCACCAGCAGCAGCCCCGAATAGAGCCGCAGCCACCAGTTGGTGGCCCAGCCCACCCGCGCGCCGTTGATGTCGGTCAGCGGATTGGGCACGCTCGAGGCATATTGGTAGAGCGGGTGGTCCCAATGCATCGCCGAGGCGACGATGCCGAACACGAACCACACCAGCAGCAAGCCCCAACCGACATACTTGCTGGGCGAAACCACCTGAAGGAACACGGCCAGGCCGGCCAGCAACACCATGTCGGCCGTGGTCGGCACCAAGTACCACCACAGATATTGCCCCAGCGCGATCGCGGTAAAGCCATTGGCCAGTTGCACGCCAATGCCCACCAGCGTGCCCAGCGCCACGGTGATGAACAGCACCAGCACCAGCGCCAGCACCTTGGGTAGCAACAAGGCCCAGCTGGGCAAGGCGCTGGCATCGATGATCGCGCTGATCCGCCGCTCACGATCGCGCCAGACCAGTTCGCCGGCATAGAACCCGGCGATCACGATCGGCCCCAGCGTGAACGCGCTGCGCAGCGCCATGATCTGCAGGAACGTGGCAGGATAGCTCTTGCTGCCATACATGCTGTCGCTGAAGCTCAAGGCCGCCAGCGCGTTGATCGCGCCCACGGCCACCAGCACCAGGAACGCCGGGCTGCGCAGGATCATCCGCGCCTCGAACGTGATGCGCGCGATCAGGCGCGGCCATTGCGCGCGGGCCTGGTCAGGATCGGGCAGCCGGCTTACCCGGCTGGGCGCAGCAGAAGCCAGCTTGCGCGCGCGCCGTGCCTCACGCCGCAACTGGCGCTTGCTCGCCGCCGGGGTGGCGAAGCTGAAACGCCACCATGCCAGGGCCAGCGCTGCAACGGTGACGGCCAGCCAAATGGCGCGGTTTTCCAGCATGAGCGCGGAAAACGGAAAAGGCTGCGCGTTGATTTCCGCCAGCGTCCAATAGCGGGTTTCGAGCGCGATGCCGACAACGCCGAACGGATCGGTGAGCGCCGCCAGCGTGCGCAGATCGGGATGGCTGGCGAGGATGCCGCGCGTTACGCCCCAGATCAGCAGGCTGGCCACCACCGCCACATAGGTTGCCATCATCGAGCGGGTGAGCGTGGCCACGGCAAAGAAAAACGCCGCACTCCACAACAGCGTGGGCATCGCCACCAGCACGAAGGGGCGCAGATAGGTGCCGAGCCGGTTGGGCCCGATCGTTTCGGGATCGAGCCAGGGCATCAGCGACCCGACGAAGCTGCCCAGCGGCACCGCGGCAAAGACCAGCAGCGAGACGAGATAGGCCCCGGCAAAGCGGCCGAACAGGTAATCGCCCTTGCGCACCGAGGTTGCCCGCACCAGCGGGCCAAAGCCGCTGTCATCATCGCGCACGATCACGTTGGCGACGAATGCCGTGGTGGAAAACAGCGCAAAGATGGTCATCACACCCTGGGTCATCGCCAGGGACAGCGTGCCGTTTTGCCAGGCATTGTCGGGCGTGCCGCCGATCGAGATCTGGCTCGAGGCCATGGCGCCAAACGAGAGGAGGAAGAACAGCGCGAACACCACCCAGAATACCGGGCTGCGCAACTGATAGCGGATTTCGAACGCGGCGATGCGGCCAAGCATGTCTGTGCCCCCTTGCCCGCTCAGGCGACGACGGCCGCCGGCGCGGATGCGCGCGCGGCAAGCAGCGTCGAGAAATAGACATCCTCAAGCCCGCCGGGAACGGCGGTGAAGCCCTCTCCTGGCGCCGTGTCGGCAATCACGTGCACCACGGTGCGGCCACCACGCAGGCGGGTGGAGATGACGCGGTGCGCCGCGCTGATCGCGGGCAGATCGGCGCGGTCGATCGCGCGCTCCCACACTTGGCCAGCCAGGGCGCCGATCAGGGCGGTGGGCGCGCCTTCCAGCAGGATCTGCCCCTGCCCCAGGATCGCCATGCGCGGGCACAGGTCGGTCACGTCGTCCACGATGTGGGTCGACAGGATCACCACCACGTTCTCGCCGATTTCGGCCAGCAGATTGAGGAAGCGGTTGCGCTCTTCGGGATCGAGCCCGGCGGTGGGTTCGTCGACGATGACCAGGCGGGGATTGCCGATCAGGGCCTGGGCAATGCCAAAGCGCTGCCGCATCCCGCCCGAATAACCGGCCACCGCCTTGCGCCGCACATCCCACAGGTTGACCTGGGCGAGCAGCGTCTCGACCGTGTCGCGCCGCTCGCCCCGCCCGGCGATACCCTTGAGCACGGCCATGTGATCGAGCAGGTCATAGGCACTGACGCGGGGATAGACGCCGAAATCCTGCGGCAGATAGCCAAGCTGGCCACGGATCGCCTGGGGATCGCCGACCACGTCGATGCCGTCGAACATGATCCGCCCGCTGGTGGGGATCTGCAGCGTGGCGATGGTGCGCATCAGGGTGGACTTGCCCGCGCCATTGGGCCCGAGCAGCCCGAACATGCCCTTGGGAATGGTCAGGCTGACGGCATCGAGCGCGCGCGTGCCATTGCCATAGACGTGGGAAACCCCCTGAAGTTCAAGCATGATCTGATGTGCCCTGCTGCCGTGATCGAACCGCGGCAGGCTAGGCAGGGCACCGCCACTTGGCAAACCCCGCTCGACGAACGCCTTGGTCGATCATTTGGGAAAGGTCGCCGCGAGGTGATCGATCAACGCGCGCACCGCCGGCGGCAGCCCCCGCCTGGTGGTGAAGACCAGGTGCACGATGCCGATCTGCGCGCGCCACTGCGGCAGGACATGCACCAGTTGCCCCTGGCGCAGCGCCTCTGAACATACGTGATCGGGCAGCAGCGCCACGCCCAGGTTGTGGATCGCCGCGGCGCGCACGGCGGTAAAGTCGCTGCAGTTCATGCGTGGCTCGTGCCGCAGGCGGTGGGTTGCGCCATCAATGTGCTCCAGCTGCCATTCCACCTCGCCAATTTCGTCAGAAGTGCCCAGTGTCGGCATCGTGGCCAGCCCGGCTGGATCCGCGCCGATGCTTTCTGCCAGCTGTCGGCCGGCCACGAGGATGCGCGCCGAGGTGCCCAACGAACGCATCGTCAGCGCCGCATCGCTGGTCAAGGCCACGCGGACGCGCAAGGCAAGGTCGATACGTTCTTCGATCAGGTCAACGGCGCGGTCGCTGGCGATCACCTGCAGGCGCACGCGGGGATAGCGGGCGAGAAATCCGGGCAGAATATCCGACAGGATCTCGACCAGGCCGGTCGGGCAACTGAAGCGCACGCGGCCATGCGGTTCGGCCTGCGCCTCGGCCACCAGGGCGACGGCCTGCTGCGCCTCTGTCATCATGGCACGGCAGCGTTCGTAAAATGCCTGGCCGACGTCGGTCACGCGAAAGCGGCGGCTCGATCGCTCGATCAGCCTTACGCCCAGCCGCGCTTCGAGAGCAGCGACACGGCGGCTCAACTTTGACTTGGGTTCGCGCAGGGCACGGCCCGCCGCGGCAAAGCCGCCATGCGCCACCACCTCGGCAAAGTAGGCATAGTCGTTGAGGTCTTCGCGCGTCAGCGTTCCTTTGATGCAACGATACGTATCAATTTTGCTGACTACAGCCAATATCGTTGCACACTTACGTGCTTTTTCACCGGCGCAGCACAGCGCCGCTCCAATCAACAGGAGATGAAAGATCGCACAGGATTTCAACAACAAGGTGGTGGTGGTCACTGGCGGCACATCGGGTATCGGATTGGCCACGGCGCAGGCGTTCGCAGCAGCTGGCGCAGCGGTGTTCATCACCGGACGCCGCCAGGAAGCGCTGGATGCGGCAGTCAAGGCAATCGGCGGGCGGGTTACCGGCGTGCGCGGCGATATGTCCCAACTTACCGATATCGATCGCCTTTACGATGCCGTGCAACAGCAGCACGCCCAGATCGACGCGCTCTTCGCCAATGCTGGCGGGGGCAGCTTCGCCCCGCTCGGCGCAATCAGCGAGGAACATTATCAGCAGACCTTCGACACCAATGTGAAGGGCGTGCTGTTTACCGTACAAAAAGCGCTACCCTTGCTGCGTGATGGCGCTTCGGTCGTTCTTACCAGTTCGACCGCAGCGATCACCGGCACCGCAGCGTTCAGTGTCTATTCCGCGACCAAGGCGGCGGTGCGCAGTTTCGCGCGAAACTGGATGCTCGACCTGAAGGACCGCAAGATCCGCGTCAACGCCATCAGCCCGGGGCCGGTCGAAACGACAGGACTGGTCGAACTGGCAGGACCAGACGCGGCATCGCAGCAGGGCCTGCTCGATTTCATGGCAGGACAAGTTCCGCTCGGCCGGGTTGGCCAACCCGATGAAATCGCCAAGGCTGTCTTGTTCCTCGCTTCGGACCAGGCAAGCTTCATCAACGGCATCGAACTGTTCGTCGATGGCGGCATGGCCCAGATCTGAACCACAAGTGCGGGGCGCGCTGCAATTGGCGGTGCACCCCGCGCGGCTTAGGCAAGGGGCAAAGGCTCAATGCACGCGCGTCAGCTTGTCGGGATTGCGGATGACGTAGATGGCCTGGATGTGCCGGCCCTCCACCAACAGGGCCGTGGTCTGTAGCAAGCCATCGGGCTCTCTCGTAATAAAACCCGGCAGGCCGTTGATAGTGGTGAACCGCACCAGTTCGGAAGGGGCGCGGCGCAGCCGTATCAGCGCCGCCTGGGCGCGCAGATATTCGCTGGCGCCTTGCAGGATACGCGCCACTGCGGGGCGCTTGCCGCCGCCATCTGCATGGAACTGCACGTCCTGGGCCAGCAACATGCTCAGTTGCGCCATGTCTCCCTTCTGCGATGCCTCGAAAAAGGCAGCGGCGATGGCCTTGCCCTGCTGGTGATCGATCGGGAACCTTGGCCGGGCATCGCGCACATGCCCCCGCGCGCGGCTGGCAAGCTGGCGGCAGGCGGGCACATCGCGATCCAGCACCAGCGCGATATCCTCGAACCGCTCTCCAAACACGTCATGCAGCAGGAAGGCTGCCCGCTCGAGCGGGGAAAGCCGCTCGAGCGCCAACAGCAGCGGCAGGGTCACATCGTCATCGAGCGCGTCATCCACGGCCGGTTCGGGCAGCCACGGCCCGACATAGATTTCGCGCTGGACCCGCGCCGATTTGAGGTGATCGAGGCACAGGCGCGTAACGATGCGGCGCAGAAACGCAGCCGGCACTGCCACCTCTGCATGGTCCACCGCCTGCCAGCGCACATAGGCATCCTGCACCACGTCTTCGGCATCGGCAATCGTGCCCAGCATGCGATAGGCAACACGCAGCAAGGTGGATCGCTGCGCGTCAAAGATCTCGCCCGCCGTCTGGCTCATTTCCAACCCAGTTCCGGAGCATAGAAATTGAAGCCGACCGCCAGGCGGTTCCATCCGTTGATCACATCGATCGCCAGCGTCAGTTGCACTTGCTCGGCCGGGGTGAACTGCGCAGCCAAAGCGGCATGGACGGCATCGGGCGCGCGGCTGGTCGCGATCTGCGTCATGTGTTCGGTCCAATCCAGCGCCGCGCGTTCGCGATCGGTGTAGCACGGCGCATCACGCCATGCAGCCACCAGATGGATGCGCTGCTCGGTTTCGCCAGCCTTGCGCGCATCAGACGTGTGAATATTCAGGCAGTTGGCACAGCCATTGATCTGCGAGGCGCGGATTTTCACCAGTTCGAGCAGTGGCTTTTCCAGGCCGCATTCCGCCACTTTCTGCGAATAGGCAAACCAGGCTTTGAAAATGTCGGGCGCGGCGGTGTAGAGATTGAGGCGCGGGGTCATGGTCAGCATCCTTTCGATAGGGATGCCATCATGACGAACCCGCTCCACGCTTTGTGACATGGGCACTGGATTTTACTGCTCCACCTGCAAACACGCGAAGGCTGGCGGTCTTCGTGCGGGACGGACCAGGTGCTGCTTCCGAGCGGAATCGCCATACCCTGAAACTCGCTCGCGATAGCGAAGCATTCCGATGGCATCGGCGAAATTCTGGCAATATTTCCTATCAGTCACAATGCATATTGGCAGAACCTGCCATTTCAGACGATTTAAGGGCAATCCTTTCGCAAGGACATGCCCCGCCATGCAGCGCTAGAACCCGTCGCTCCACATCAGGACACGCTCATGGACACGACGATTTCCCCTTCCCGGCAGGACACGATCAGCGCGCTGGAGCATCTCGACACGCGCCTGTTGTGGCTTTCGTCGTGGATGATCCACAATGCCAACCATCTGCGCCCCAAGCGCGATGGCCTGAAAGTGGGTGGCCATCAGGCCAGTTGTTCGTCGATCACCGCGATCATGGCGGCGCTCTATTTCCATGCGCTGCGTCCGCAGGATAAAGTGGCGGTAAAGCCGCACGCCGGGCCGGTGCTGCACGCCATTCACTATCTGCTGGGCAACCAGACGCGCGAGCGGATGGAGCGGTTTCGCGGCCTGGGCGGCGTGCAGAGCTATCCCAGCCGCACCAAGGACAAGATTCCGGTCGATTTCTCCACCGGCTCGGTCGGCCTGGGCGTGGCAGTGACGGCCTTCAGCAGCCTGGTGCAGGATTATCTCATCGCGCATGGGCAACTGCGCGAGGAAGACGCCGGGCGCATGATCGCACTGATGGGCGATGCTGAACTCGATGAAGGCAATATCTACGAATGCCTGATCGAGGGCTACAAGCACGACCTGCGCAATTGCTGGTGGATCGTGGACTACAATCGCCAGTCGCTTGACGCCACCACGGCCGATCGCATGTTCCGCCGCTTCGACGATATCTTCGAAACCTGCGGCTGGCGCGTCATCACGCTCAAGTATGGCAAGATGCAACTGGCCGCCTTCGCGCGGCCGGGCGGCAAGGCGCTGGAAGAGTGGATCGACAGCTGCCCCAATGCCGAATTCGCGGCGCTGACCTATCAGGGCGGCACGGCCTGGCGCGAGCGGCTGCTGGCCGACATTGGCCACAAGCCCAACGTGAAGACGCTGCTCGACAGCTATGACGATGTCGAGCTGGCGCGGCTGATGACCAACCTGGGCGGCCATTGTGTCGAAACCCTGATGGATGCCTTCGACGCCGCGCAGGACGATCGCCCCACGCTGTTCATCGCCTATACGGTCAAGGGCCACGGGCTGCCGCTCGCCGGCCACAAGGACAACCATTCGGGGATGATGAACCCGGCGCAGATGGAGCAATTCCGCCTGAGCCTGGGCATTGCCGAGGGCAACGAGTGGGAGCCGTGGGGCGCACTCGGCGACAATGTCGTCACCGATCTCAAGGCCTTCGTGGCCAATTCGCCAATCGCCCGGACCAAGGCGGAACCGGTTGCGCCTGCCGTTCCCGTTCCGGCAATCCCCGCGCCCGAGGGCGCCGACCAATCGACGCAGGCCGCGTTCGGGCGCATCCTGCTCGAATTGGCGAAATCGGGCGAGGAACTGGCCGATCGCATCGTAACCACGGCCCCCGATGTCACCCAGACGACCAACCTCGGCGCCTTCGTCAACCAGCGTGGGCTGTTCCGGCGGCAGGAACTGGCGGACGTGTTCCACAAGGCCAAAATCCCTTCGGCGCAGAAGTGGGCGCAGCATGCTGCTGGCCAGCACATCGAGCTGGGCATTGCCGAAAACAACTTCTTCCTCATGCTCGCATCGCTGGGCCTGGCCGCGCCGCATTTCGGCACGCGCCTGCTGCCGGTTGGCACCGTCTATGATCCATTCATTGCGCGCGGCCTCGATGCGCTCAACTATGGTTGCTATTCAGATTCGCGCTTCCTGCTGGTGGGAACGCCATCGGGCCTGACGCTGGCCGCAGAGGGCGGCGCGCACCAATCGATCAACACCCCGCTGATCGGTATGGGGCAGCCCAACCTCACCTATTTCGAGCCGGCCTATGCCGATGAACTGGCCGCGATGATGGCGTTCGCGTTCGATCACATGCAGCAGGTCGATGGCGGCTCGGTCTATCTGCGCCTGACCACGCGCGCGATTGCGCAGATCGCGCGCACAGATGACACCTGGCGGGAAGACGCCTTGAAGGGCGGCTACTGGCTGCGCCGCCCCGCCGAAGGCGCGGATGCGGCGATCGTGTTTACCGGCGTGGTGGCCACCGAAGCGCTCGCGGCCTGGGAACAGCTGGTCGATGATATCCCGGGCCTGTGCCTGCTCAACGTGACTTCGCCCGACCTGTTGCATCGCGGCTGGTCGGAACGCCACGCGACACGCTGGACCACCGGATCGCCAGCGCCCTGCCATGCCGAAACCCTGCTGGCGCCGCTTGCGCCGGGCGCCGGCCTGGTGACGCTGATCGACGGGTCACCCGGCGCGCTGTCGTGGCTTGGCGGCGTGAAGGGCATGCGCGTCAGCCCGCTCGGCACCGACCGTTTTGGCCAGACCGGCGATCTGCCCGATCTTTACCGCGAATACCGGCTGGACAGCGAAGCCGTCATCGATGCCGCGGCAGAACTGTTCCTGGGGCAATGACGTGGCAAGCGAGGATGCCGTTTGGGTCCATTGCCTAGATTGGCAGCGCGGTCTTGTAGACCACCGGCCGCAGCGCAAAGCTGGTGGTGACCTGCGAGACCCCCTCGATGCGCGTCAGCTTCTGCCGCAGGAAATCCTCGAAGGCACCCAGTGAATCGAACAAGGCGCGCAACTGGTAATCGCAATCGCCTGACATCAGGTAGCATTCCATGACTTCGGGAAAAGAGGCCACCGCCGCTTCGAACTGGGCCAGATGGCGATCGTCCTGCCGGTCCAGCCGCACGCGAATGAAAGCGGTGACCGGCAGGCCAACCGAGATCGGATCGACCAGCGCGACATAGCGGAAGATAACGCCGTCGCTTTCCAGGGCGCGCAGCCGGCGCAGGCACGGAGAGGGCGAGAGGCCAACCTGTTCGGAAAGATCCTGGTTGGTCATCCGCCCGTCGCTTTGCAGGGCGTTCAGAATACGGCGATCGATCTGGTCCATGATTGTCATTCCATGCTCAGCCCATGATTGAGCATGGATGTTCCAAAAATAGACCTGAACGGCAAGATGCTGCCGCATTTTTGAGATTTCGGGCTATTACCTGGAAGGCCCGCTCCCCCTTTCCGGCCGCGCGTCCTGATGATCGCGACCGGTTCGGGGATGGACTGCGGGCTGGCCAGGCGAGCCGCCTTGCGACCCGCACTGCACGAAAGCCAGCCACGCAATCCAGGGTGGCACCGGCGCCCGGTATCACCAGGCCGTGATGAAGGGCCCGTAGGTTGGCGTGCGGTCGCCCACCTCTTCGGCGACGATGTGGTTGGTCTGGCGGCCCAGGTAGGTGATCTCGCTTTCCATCACATCGCCGGGCTTGAGCCAGGCATTGCCCCACATCGCGCCGTTCCCCGGCGGCGAACCGGTGATGAGCAGATCGCCCGGCACCAGACGAATGCGTTCCGAGGCATAGGACAGGATCTGTTCCGGCTGGAAAATCATGTCGGAAATCGGCCAATCCTGCCGGATTTCGCCATTCACCTTCAGGCGGATCTGCACCTTCGAGCGATCGACGAACTCCTTGGGTACAGCAAAGGGGCCGAACGGCTTGAAGTTGGGCTGATGCTTGCTGACCCAATCGTACATGAAGCGCACATCGACGCGGCGGAATTCGTCCACCGTGCCCAGGTCGTTGACCATGACATAGGCAGCGATCAGTTCGTGGGCGTCTTCCGGGCGGACATAGCGGCCAGTCTTGCCGACGATCGCGCCGAACTCCAGTTCCCAGTCGGGATTTTCGCCGATCAGCGGCAGCGGCACGTCGTCATTCGGGCCGCACAGCGAGGAATGCAGGCCGGTCCAGAAGAACGGCATGCCTTCGCGGCTGCGGCGATCGATTTCGGCCAGATTTCGCTGGAAGAACTGCTCGTCGCTTTCGCCTTCGCCACGCTTGTCCTGGTTGAACTTGTTGAAGGTCATCATCTCGGCCACGTGCTGGCGATAGTTTGATCCGCCACACAGCATGTTGGGATGGGCCAGAACGGGCAGGATGGTCAGCGCGCGATAATCGTGCGCCTTGCGTTCCTGCTTGGCCGCAACATCGTTGGCCAGGTTGGAAGCGCGCGCCCAATCCTCGAACACGGCATGGGTATCGGCATATTCGCCGGCAAGGCTGAACACGCCGCCGCCCGGCACGACGACACCGGGAAACGCGGCGCCATCACCATCACGGAACGTGCCAATTCCGAAAGAACCGGAAACGAGGCCGGTAACATCATCGATGCCCTCGGGCTGGGGTGCGGCGGGCAGCGGCTTCAAGAAGGAATGATCAGACATGGATTTCTCGCTAACGTTTCGTTTGAATATTTTGGGGATCAGGCAAAATAACGGTCGGGCGGGTCCGAGCGCCACACGTCCATCTCGACATCGTGAATATTGTGAATTCGCGTGCCGTCAGACTTCTTCAACCGATCGGTGTCGCTGAACGTCTCGAAGCGGTTGCGGTCAGGGTCGCGCCACACGTCGAACACATGGCTGCCGTGGGGGTGGCGCCCCACGCCCCAGACCAGTTCGTACCCCTGGGTTTCGAGGTAGCGGTGCGCCATGAACTGCGCCTCGAAGTCTTGTGCTTCGAAGCTGATATGATGGCAGTCGACCCGCCCATCCATGCTCTGCATCAGGGCAACGCTGTGGTGATCCACCAGGTCTTCACCATGGTCGAGGCGCAGGAACCCGACGATCTGGACATGGGGCTGGCCCGGAACGTGATAGACATCGCTGGGGATCAGCCCGAGCACGTCCTTGTACCAGGCCTGGGTAGCCAGGTAGCTCGGCACGAACAGGCCAATATGACCCAGACGAAACAGCTTGGCCGGGGCCAGCGGGCGCTTGGGCTCGAAACGCCCGGCGCGCGGATAGCCCAAGGGCGAGTTCATCTGCCACTCGGGATAGGACTGCAGCGCGGGCTTGCTGGCAATTCCGTGGACCAGTTCCACCCGAAAGCCATTGGGGTCAAACAGCGACACGGACCGACCGCCACCGGGCAGGTCCATCTCGACCACATCGCTGGCGCCATGATCGGCAATGGCCTGGGCAAGATCGGCCTCGTCGGCAACCTCGAACGCAAGTCCGATGAACTTGGGTTCATCAGATTGATAGGCGACATAAGAATAGGAATCGCCGCCCTGCGTGGCCATGACAAGTCTTTGGCCAGCTTTTTCTACCGTCAGCAGGCCAAAGTCGTTTGCAAACCGCTCTGTCGCGTCAAGATCACTGACATGAAACGTAACATGGTGCAGCTTTCGCAGCATCATTAGGGTTCTCCCTGGATTTTCTTCTGACGCTCGCGGCGTGCTATAGACGTGACGAAATTTACCAGGGCATCTTCGTCGATCGGGAAATTACCGTCCAATCGAATATCGCGGTTGTCAGCTATAGGTTGCGCTGATAGGTTTCGCGGATGCGATTTGATGGTCTCGATCTCAACCTGCTCGTGGCGTTTGAAGCCTTGTCAGAGGAAAGGAACGTCTCGGCGGCAGCCCGGCGCCTGAATTTGACCCAGCCTGCGGTGACCGGGGCACTCAACCGCCTAAGGGACTATTTCCAGGATGATCTCCTGGTGCTCCACGGGCGCAAGATGCACCCCACGCCCAAGGCAGAGGCGCTTGCCGGCCCGGTGAAACGGGCGTTGCTGCAAATTCGCGGCGAAATTACCAGGGCAGGTAACTTTGATCCTGCGACATCAAACCGCCATTTCCTGCTCGTGGCCTCGGACTATGCCTATGCGATCAGCCTGGCCGATATCATCGCCCATGCCTCGCACATTGCGCCCCTGGTGACTTTTGAAGTCATTCCGCCCAGCGGCATCGCAACCGAACGGCTCGAGCGTGCAGAGGTCGATCTCGTGATCACCGTGCAGCCCTATGCCAACTCGCGCTATCCAACCCGCGAGTTGTGGCGAGACACCGACGTGATCATCAGTTGGCGCGACGCAAATTATGGCACAATCAGTGAAGAGGTGTTCTTTGCCGCGGGCCATGCGGTTGCCACTTTTGGCCCCGACCGGCGCCCTTCCGTCACCGATCAGCATATCGCGAAAATGGCGCATGATCGCCGCGTCGAAGTGCTGCTGCCCAGCTTTGGCGATCTATGCCGCGGCATCGTGGGAACGCGCCGGCTGGCCACCATGCACCGGCGCTATGCCGAGCATTTCGCCAAGCTCTATCCCATTGCCATTCATGAGACCTGGACACCGTTTCCCGACGTGATCCAGATCGCGCAATGGCACAAGGTGCGCGACAGCGATCCGGGCGTGCAATGGATGCTGGAAATGCTCGAGAACGGCTGCTCGGAAAAAACGCAATGATGGGGGAAGCGCGATGCTCCCCCCACCCTTGCGCCATGACGGCAGCAAATTTCTAGAAGCTGTAGGACACGCGCCCACCATAGGTGCGCGGCGGGCGCAGCGTGGTGGCGTAAAAGGCCGTGCCAGGCGTTGGATATGATTGCGATTTCAGGGTCTTGTCGAAGATATTGTTGACGTAGACGCCAAACGTCAGCCCATGGATATTGGGGCTGAAGCTGACCTGGGCATCGGCCAGCCAATACGCCGCCTGCTGTTCGACCGGGGCGAACTCCATGCCGGTCATCGTCGCGGTCTGGTAATGCGCTTTGGCGTTCAGCGTGAATTCGCCGACCGAGACGGGAACGCGCTGGTCGACACCCAGGTTAAGCGTCCATTTTGGGGCATTGACCGGCCGCATGCCGCTGCAGTTGATGATGTAGGAATTGTTGGCAAATCCGGCCGTCGGGCAGGATGTGCCGTTGAAGACTCCGCCGTTGCTGTTCGGGCTCTGATACGTGAACTGGTCGTATTTCGCGTCGAGGTATTGCGCGTCAACATGCAGCGTGGTGAACGCGGTCGCGGCGAATTGCCCCTCGACTTCAAAGCCCTGGAACGTGGCCCGCCCGACGTTTTCGGTCACGAAAGTGGGCACGGTGCCGATCGTCAGCAGATGGCTGATCTGCTGGTCTTTGTATTTCCAGCGGAACACTTCCAGGTTGAGCTGAATCCGGTTGTTCCAGAAACGGTTCTTCGATCCGAACGTCAGCGCGCCCAGCGTCTCGGGTGCGAACTGCCCCCCGGCGCCGTTCGGGCTGTAGAAAAAGCCGCCGGCCTTGAACCCGGTTTCGTACGAGACATACAGCAGGTTGTGCGGCGTCAGATCCCAGTCAGCGCCGACCCGCCAGGTGAATTTGCTGAACGATTTGTTCTCGCTGTTGGAAAAGACCGTGGCGGCCTGGATGACGTTGGGGTTGCCGACAACATCGGGCAGGCCACCATAAGGGGCAGCACCCAGTGCTGGCACCACGACCGAGGGGAATGCGCCCAGCGCCGGCGCCGTGGGCCCATAGGGCAGCGAAGGCGCCGTCGGGCACGAGGCGGCGGTGCAAATGCGGGTCAGCGATATGCGCGAGCCGCTGAAATCCTTGTCTTCCCAGGTTTGTCGCCCGCCCACGGTCAGGCGCAGCGCAGGCGTGACCGCATACGTCAGCCGGCCGAACAGCGCCTTGCTGGTGGTGTTGAGCAAGGTGTGCTTGTCATACTGAGCGTTCCAGTTGGACGCGTAATCGCCATAGGGGCTGTCGGTGTGATCATGGTAGTAAAACGCCCCGAACAGCGCCCGAAGCGGCAGGGCATCGGACGTGGCAAAGCGTGCTTCGACGCTCGTCTGCGCGTTGCGCTCCACCGAATAGACCTGGAAGCCGGGCACGAAGCTGTTGAAGTTGAGATGCCCCTCTCGATAGGAAGGAACAATCGTCAGCGTGCCCAGATCGCTTTGCCATTCCGCCGTCGCTGACACGCCGACGAAGTGGTTGCGCAGGAAAGGCTGGAAATTCGCGGCGAAAGCCTGGAACGGCCGCCCGAGCGTGCCGGCCCACTGGCTGGTGTAAAACGCATGGCCTTGCGGTGAATAGATGCCGATGCGGCTGTCGGGCGAGATCATCGTGGCGGCAGGGGTTCCCTGCGGCGCCAACAGCGGGGTCATGCCAACGCCGCGCCCGCCCTGGTCGAAATAGTCTGCCACCACGCCGATATGCAGATTGCTGGTCGGCTCGAACCGCAAGGAACCACGCACGCCGACGTCGTCCTGATCGTCAGTGCCGTCGTTCATGTAGCCATCGTGCTTGACGCGCACGACGGCAAAGCGTGCGGCAGCCTTGTCACCCAGCGGGATATTCAGTGCGGCATCGAGCCGCACGGCCGAATAATTGCCCACATCGACCGCGCCAAATCCGCTCCAGACGCCCAGTTCAGGCTTCTTGGGCAAAACGTTGATCGCGCCACCGGTGGCGTTGCGGCCATAGAGCGTGCCTTGCGGCCCCTTGACCACCTCGATCCGGTCAAGGTCATAGAAAAAGCCGGTCGTGGCAGATGGGCGCCCGATGTAGACACCAGCGAAATTGAACGCGATGGCGGAATCGGAAAACGCGTTTCCGTTGAAATTACCAACCCCGCGCAAGTAAAACAGGTTATAAGGTCCGGCCGCAGGGGCAACCTGCAGAGACGGCACCACGCTGGTCAGCCCGGTTGGCTGGGTGATCCCAGACGCGCGCAGTGCATCCCCCGTCACTGCCGACACCGCGATGGCCGCTTTCTGCAGGTTTTCGTTGCGCCGCTGGGCGGTCACAATGATCTCTTCGACGCTGGGCGCAGCAGTTTGTGCGCCATCGCTGCGCACTTCGTCAGCCAGTGCCGCGCTTGGAAGTGCAAGCGCAAGGCAACTAGCCGCGATGAGATATCCCGACTTCATCTTCTCCCCTCCGATGTTACTGCCCTTTTGTGCAAGGGCGGATTATTTCATCTGGAATTTCACGTCAGCAGAACGCCGTCCAATCAATAATTAGCCGGTTTAATATCACTGAAATTTATTGAACTGTGCTAGGTGTGATGGGCGCAGCCGTGGGGGCACGCCGACAAGCCGAGCAGGTCTGCTGCATTCAGCCCGAGCAAGCGCGCCTTGATGTCGTCCGGCAAATGGTCGTGAAAACCCAGCGGGTCCGGCTCGCCCATATCGAACGGATAATCGGTGCCCAGGCACAGGCGACTGGCGCCATGGGTGCGCACCAGGCTGTCGAGCTGGTCGCGATCGAACACCAGGGTGTCTAGCCAGACGTTGCGCAGATAGGACGATGGCTCTCGCGAAATGAACTGGCGGCAGTCTTCCCTGGCGCGGAAGGCGTGATCCATGCGCCCCCAATAGGCAGGAAGATACCCACCACCATGCGCGACGCACAGCTTCAGGCCGGCATGCGCTTCCAGTACGCCGCCAAAGATCAAGTGGCTTAACGCTATCGTCGATTCCAGGGGATTGCCGATGATGTTGTCGAAGTAATGCTCGGCCAGCCGGGAACCGTGGGTAAAGCCCAGCGGATGCAGGAACACCAGCACGTCCAGTTCCTCGGCCGCGGCAAAGAACGGCCGGAATTCTGGGTCAGCCAGTTCCTTGCCCGCCACGTTGGAGCCGATTTCCACGCCGCGCAGGCCCAGTTCGGCCACGCAGCGCCGCAATTCCTCCACCGCCATGCCAACGTTCTGCAGCGGTACCGTGCCCATGCCGACCAGCCGGTCGGGATGCTTGGCCGCCGCGTCCGCCATGCCGTCGTTGATCAGCCGCGCGGCCTCGCGGCCGACTTCCGGCGGTACGGCATAGTAATATTGCCCTGGCGATGGACTGATCGCCTGCACGTCGACGCCCAGACGATCCATGTCCTCCAGGCGCTCGTCGATCCCGTTGAGCTTGCGCCCGATCGCGCCAAACAGCTTTGCATTGGTTGCCTTCGACGCGTCCGACATGAAGGCGAACGGGTTGGGCAGATCGGGAACCTCGCGGCGCACAAGCGCTTCGGCCGACGCCACGTTCAAATGGCAATGCAGATCGACCACGAGATGCCGGCCGCGCTGCGCTACAGGAATAGGGGCACGTTCCGGCCCACACGCCGTCAAGGTTGTGCCGTTGCTCATGCTTCGGCCTCCATCATGAGGGCGATCTGGCGGCGCACTTTCACCGCCGGGGCATCGGACTTGGCCAGCAATTCCTGCTGCACCCGCGCGGCGGCATCGACATGCGGTTCGATCGCTTCCACCGCATCGATATCCTGTTGCCGGATCTTTTTGTCAGACTCCAACTGGAACGCGTCCAGCGCCGGATCGTCGAGCCGGAAATTGCGGTTGGCGAAGCCGAAATAGTGCGTGCTGTTCGCCGTTTCCGGGGTGATCCCGTGCAAGATGTGCAAATGCCCAAGCGCCGCCGGCACCTCTTCGTGCCCCGGAATTCGGGTGAACAGGGGCATGTTCGTGCGGATGAACTCGGGCCCATAGAAATCGGTGATCGATTCCCAGTCGGCCAGGCCCTCATAGCGATTTTCCGCGCCCCAGAGCAGATCGTGGAAGCCGCCCCACGGCAGCTTGCCGGTTCGGATCAGGCGATAGCTTTCCTCCCGCTGCTCCTCGCGCATGGGCATGGACTTCATCGCCTCGCCACCGGCGACGTGGTAATGCAGGTAGGGAAGATGTGTCAGATCCATCAGGTTATCGATGATCAGCTGCGCGCGCGCCTTCACGATGAAATGGTTCTGCGAGCTGTAGCGCCACCCCGGCTCACCAAGGCCGAAATCTGCGTAGGGCGGGATCAGCGACGGATCGCACGCGGCGGCGTCGCCCATCCAGATCCAGCACAGCGGGCCGCGCTCCTCGATGCGGTAGGTCGGTTGGCAAAAGCCGGCGCCGGTGCCCTGCGAGGGGATGGCGCTGCACTTGCCGTCCGCCTCGAACACGAAGCCATGATAACCGCACACCAGTGCATCGCCTTCGACCTTGCCTTTCGCCAGAGGGAAATAGCGATGCGGGCATAGGCCATACATAGCCACTACCTTGCCCTGCATGGTGCGATAAAGAGCGAGCGGTATATCCAGGATCGTGCGCGCGAGCGGCTGGCGGCTCACCTCGTCCGAGAACGCGGCGATATACCAGCGATTCTTCACAAAAGGCCGATCACTTCCAAACGGATACATCCTCGATCGCTCCCATCAGCATTCTTTGCGCGGGACGCTACAGGCAGGCGTTTGGGAAATATAATCGATAATATATTGGCGTTATATCAGCCAAAATGATGGATATGCCGCCGACGTTTTCGCCTTGGTCTGGCGCGGCTCGTCAGTGGCAGCGCCGCGCCAGCGACCGTCAAGAATGCGCGCGGATGCTGCGAACCGGCACCACCGACACACATCGTTGCACGGCACCAATGTATAATTTTTAACGATAGCTAATGCGGCATCTATTGATTTGACGAGAATGCACCGCCTCCGTCATCAACCGCCCCGTACCCCCCCTAGGTGCCCCGTGTGACGTGCACCGACCGAAAGAAGGGGATCTGAGAGGAGGCATTATGAAGCGATTGCTTTTGACCACCACGGCCTTGCATGCGGCGTGCATGTTGGCGACCCCCGCCCTGGCGGATGACGCGCAAGCCGCGCCACAGGCCACCACGAGCGCCGCCCCGATTGCCCAGGCAACGCCGGAAATCATCGTGACGGCGCAAAAGCAGAGCCAACCGCTTCATGGCACGCCCGCGGCAGTGACCGCGCTTTCCCAAGATGCCCTCACCACCGCCGGGATCACCGATATCCGCGGCGTCGCCAGCCTGGTTCCTTCGGCACAGTTCCAGGCCGAACGCGGCGCAACCAAGGTGTATCTGCGCGGCGTTGGCACCTTCCTTGACGTCGACAGCACCGATCCGGCCGTGGCGATGAACATCGATGAAGTCTACGCACCGCGCGAAATCACCGGTGGCGCACTGTTCGATCTCAACGACGTTGAAGTGATCTCCGGCCCACAGGGCACGCTCTATGGTCGCAACGCCGCGGGCGGCGCGGTCAACATCTCGACAAAAGACCCAACCCATAACTTCGGCATCAACATGATGGCCGAAGGCGGCAATTACAATTTCATCCACACCACCGGCGCCGTCAATGTCCCGGTCGGCGACGATGTCGCGGTGCGTGCCGCCTTTGATTACCAGGATCACGACGGCTACCTGAGCAATGGCTTGAACGATCAGAAGAGCATTGCCGGCCGGCTCAAGGTCAAGATGACGCCAACGGAGCGTTTGACCGTCACCCTTTCGGGTGAATACTATCACAGCGGCGGGCTGGGCTTGACGCCCAAGCCGGTCACCCCCAGCGCGCAGTTTCCGTCTGATGCCAGCCCCTGGCAATTCAATGTCGACCCCACGGCGGCCAATTTCTTCAACAAGTCATGGTATGATCTTGTCCATGCCAAGTTCGAATATGACCTGGGCGGTGGAACCAGCCTGATCTACATCCCGGCCTACCTGCATTACAGCAGCCGCTCGAACTTCTACAACGGGCCGGGCACGCTGGAACTCGATCCCTCGGCCACGCAATATACCCATGAATTGCGGCTGTCGCACCAGGGTGAGCACCTGAACTGGGTTGCCGGTGGCTATGCCTATCTCAACGATGGTTTGACCACCAGCATCCTCACGCTGGCGCCCATCCCCGCCCGGTATCCGCAGGTCACCCAGAATTTCAACGTGCATTCGGTCAGCTATGCCGGGTTCGGACAGGCGACGTACACGCTGCACGACGGCCTGAAGTTGACCGGCGGCATCCGCTATTCATACGACAAGCGCAGCGGCGGCGGGGTCAACGGGTTCGGGCCTGCGCCAGGCGTGAGTTTCCCCACCACGTTTACCACCGCGTTGAGCTCCAGCAACGTCGATTACCGGGTCGGCGTGCAGTATGACATTTCGCGCGACAACATGGTCTATGCCAACTTTGCCACCGGCTATAACGAGGGCGGGTTCGTCCCCACGGTGGACGCGAACGGCAAGGCGCTGACGTTCCGGCCGCAAACGCTCAAGGCGGTCACGGTCGGCACGAAAAACCGCTTCTGGGGCGGCCGCCTCGAGATCAATGACGAACTCTATTACTACGCCTTTTCCGATTACCAGGTCAGCGCGTTCAACCAGGCGATCGGCGGCCTGATCATCGTCAATGCCAAGTCGGCACAGATGGTGGGCAACGACCTGACCGTGCGCTTCAAGGCGACCGTGCACGACACGCTCGGCCTGGGCCTCGGCCTCGAATCCGCGCGCGGACTGGACTTCGATGTTCCGGCCTCGGCGGTTGGCGCCGGCAATGCCTGCGCCTGCAGTGGCCTGGCTTTGCCCCAGGCGCCCACCACCACGCTCAACGCCGATTACACCCACATCTGGGACTTCAGCAATGGCGCGACCCTGGCGCTGGCGGGTGATCTGTATTTCTCAAGCAGCTATTGGGAAGTCTATACGCACAACCCGCAGACGCTTTCGCCTGCCTATACGCGGTCGAACGCCACGCTGACCTATACCACCGCCGACAAGCGCTGGACCGTCGCTGCATGGGTCAAAAACATCGAGAATACTGCCCGCTACAACGCGATTTCCCAGCCTTCCAGCGATGCCACGCCAACCACCGGCATTATCGAGCCGCCTCGCACCTTTGGTCTGCGCTTCGGAGTACACATCTGATGCAACACGCTGACACCGCACGTCCGGCGACCGGACACCCCCTGATGCCGCGAGTGCTCGACCCGCAGGGAACATGGTTTGAAAATGGCATTTCCCTGGCCGGCCGGGCGATCATCGCATGGTTTTTCATCGGTGCGGCGCGCTATCACCTTTCCAGCGCCCACTATGCCGATACCTTGAGCGACATGACTGCGAGGGGCGTGCCCGCCCCTGCCCTTGGCCTGGCCATCGGCATGGCCGTGTCCGTCATCGCCTCTCTTGCCCTGGTGTTCCGAATGGGCGGCCGCTGGCCCGCCCTGGTCCTGGCGGTCTACAGCATTGCCGTATCGTGGTTGATGCACAACCCGATCTATGGGCACGGACCGGACATGTTCTTTTTCTACAAGGATCTGGCGATTACCGGGGCGCTGCTGCTCGCCGGGTCATGGCCCGGCAATTCGAGGCTCTGACAGGCCAGGCTCTGACAGGCTTTACACAGGATGCCTGCACCGGGCGGGACGCTCCCGCCTGGTGCAGGCTGTTCTGCTTCGGCGCTATCACCCCATGCCGATGTTTTCCCGCCGCAAGTTCGCGATAAGCTGGCGCGTATGGCGCCCACCCACGTCGCTGGCGATGTCAATCAGCGGTTCGTCGGGACACTCGAGCATCCGGCGCTGCTGCAGTTCCAGGACCTCCTGGTCTTCGCGAAACGTGCGCGCGGTCTGTTCAAACACTTCGTCCGGCACGCCATTGTCGAGAATGTTGGTCGCCATCGACCAGAAGTAATGCGTGGTCGTTTCCGTTTCAGGCGTGATCGCGTGACAGCCGCGCATGGAAAACCGCGTCGTGCCCAAGGCGCCGTAATCCGGCCCGTCATATGCCCCCGTGCCTGCGTCGCACGCGCCGGTGTGGATGCGAATGAACACGGGTTCAAAGATGACTTCCTGCCAACGGTCGACCTTCCCCTGGAAATTGGCAGCGTCGACATAGGTCGGCGGCGGCTCTGAATCGGGCATGAGCCGGGTGACCCGCACTGTATGGCCACGCTTCTCGGACTTGGTCTTCGTGCGGAAGTGGAGATCCGGATCGCCGCCGATCGTGCGGGCGTGAATGTATGGCAAGTGGGACAGGTCCATCAGGTTGTCGACCAGCAACTGCCAATTGCCATTGACCTGCAAGTGCGCGCCACGCCAGGCGTAGCTGGCGTCTTCGTGAATAGGGTAATCGGGGATCAGGCTGGGGTCTGCCTGTTCGGCATCGCCCATCCAGATCCACATCAAAGCCTGTCGTTCGACCAGCGGATAGTGCCGCACGCGCGCCGTCTCGGGAATGCGATCCTGCGCCGGAATCCGCACGCAGCGCCCGTCCGCCGCAAATTCCAGGCCATGGTAGGCACAGCGCAGATGCGAGCCGGTGACGACACCGGCCGACAGGGCCATGGCGCGGTGGACACAGCGATCTTCAAGCGCGCTGGCCGTGCCTTCCTCCGATCGCCACAGCACGACCGGCCGGTTCAGGATGGTGCGCGCGATCCGGGCGCCGGGCGCCAGATCGGCACTCCATCCCGCAGCATACCAAACGTTCTTCAGGAATGTGGATTGGCTCACAGCACGCTCTCCCGGATCATGCGCGCGGTTCTAGCAAGGGCAGAGGAAATCCACATCACTGTATGGCGTTATTTCCGATATCCAGATATCTTATAACCATGAGCGTACGCGATTTTGACCTCAATCTGCTCGTGGTTCTCGATGCGCTGATCGAAGAGCGCAGCGTCAGCTCCGCGGCAAGGCGGCTGGGCGTCAGCCAGCCCAACGTGAGCTTTTCGCTCAACAAGTTGCGGGTGCAGTTCAAGGATCAACTGCTACTCCGCTGCGGCAATACGATGCAGTTGACGCCGCTGGCGGAACGGCTGCAAGAGCCGCTCCGACGCGTGCTTGACGGTGTGCAAACCGACGTTCTGGCGGAACGGAAATTCGAGCCCGCCAGTTGCCAGCGCCGCTTCGTCATCAGCACGTCGGATATCGGTGAACTGATCTTTCTGCCGCGGCTGATGGCGGCGCTGTCGCGGCTTGCGCCGCAGGCAACGCTACAGTCCCGTTCCATGACGCCGATCGAACTCGAGACCGCGATGGCCGAGGGCAAGGTCGATCTCGCGCTCGGCTATTTTCCCGATCTGAACGGCAGCAACTTCATGACGCAGAAGCTGTTCGATCACGACTTTGCCTGCATCGCGGCGGCTGACCACCCGCATGCCAGACCGGGCTGGACGCTCGATACGTTCCTGAGCCTGGGCCATATCGTGGTGGCGCAGTCCGGGCGAAGCCAGGAACTGGTGGAGCAGGAGATGCGCCGCAACGGGCTGGAGCGGCGCGTGCAGCTCCAGTCTCCGCACTTCATGAGCGTGCCCCTGTTGGTTGCCGAATCCGAACTGATCAGCACCGTTCCAGCGGCAGTGGCAGGGATATTCGCCACCATGGCCCGGCTGCGGGTGGTCGCGCCGCCGCTCGCGCTGCCGCGTATCAACATCCAGCAATTCTGGCACCGCCGCGTCCACGACGAGCCGTCGAACCGGTGGCTGAGAGCGCTGATCGGCGAACTGTTCCTCAATCGCGACCCTTCGCCGGCAACACCTGCGCGCAACAAGCGATAAGACCGCTGCTGCGCGCAGGTGCAGGGCTACGCCAGTTCTGCCTTCAACAGGGCGCTCACCCGCCGACGCGCCAGCACGGCTGACTTGTCGATCGGCAGCAGCAGGGGCTTCATGTCGAACAGTTCGCGTCCCTTCATGCGCCCCTGGACATCCGCGATCATCGGTTCGTCCTCGTTCTTGAACGCGCCCTCGACGCCCAGCCGGAATCCTTCGGAAACGGCCGGCACGCCCTGCAGCTGGTTGCGGCCACCCGCCCAGAAATAGTGCGTCGTGGTTTCCGTCTCTGGCGTCAGCAAGTGGCAGAACGGAACCTGCACATGGGCATTGGCCATGTCGGCGTGCCGGGCAACGTCAAAGCAGTTGCGCTGCACGAGGTTGGCTGGTGCCTGCCAGCGCATGACGGACAGCAGGCTGATCACCTCGGGGGCGTCGTTCCACAGGCCTGCGACCAGCGGCGTGCGCTTGCACTGGGGGCGGTTGTATTGCGAAATCACCTGCTCTCCCTCTTCATGACAGGTCACTTCCGTGGGGAACGTGTCCGAAGGGTCTGCAAGGAATGGATGCAGGAACTCGACATGGGTCAGGTCCAGCAGATTGTCGATGACGAGTTGGTAATTGCCTTCGACATGAAGGTAGCCCTCCACCCAGTCAAACTGCGCGTCCTCGCGCGCCGACAGCACGGGGATTTTCGCAGGGTCGGCATTTTCCGCCTGCCCCATCCAGATCCACACCATGCCATGGCGTTCGACCAAGCTGTATGACCGCACCCGGATTGCGCCCGTCGCCGGTCCATGTGGATTGTGCACGCAGCGCCCGTCCGGGCCAAACCGCAAGCCATGGTAAGGGCAGGCAATGGCATCACCATGCAGCTTGCCCTTGGCCAGGGCGGCAAACCGGTGGGGGCAGATATTGGACAAGGCGACCGCCGTGCCCTGGCTATCGCGATAGAGCACCACCTCCTCGCCCAGAAACGTGCGGGCAACCGGCTCTGCCCCAAGCGACGACGACCAGCTTGCCGGATACCAACTCTCGCGGATGAACGGCATTATCCCACTCCCTTGTTGTACGGGCACGGCGTGATCGCGCGCCAGACGATTTTCGTTGCGTGGAACCTAAATCCTTCGGATGCTGGCCGTGATGGTTACGCGTACGGAAAAACGGCTGCTCCGTCCGGATTTTGCAGCACCCTCGATCACCAGCAGCCTGCTAGCAGATTTCCGGCTGGTGGGCGCCTCGCTTACCCGGTTCACGCTGCGTGCGCGAAAGGGGTTTGCCATGAGCGGCATGCCCTACATGTTCATCGTGGCAGAAGGGCATTGCCGTGTCGGTCTTCCCGATGGGCGAACCATCAAGCTGGAGCCAGGCGATGCCGTGATGGCACTGGGTGGCGCCCCCACCCAACTGGCTGTTGGCGGCAGAGTGTCCAGCTACGCGGACATGGGCGAAGTCTGGGACGCCAATGCCGGACCGCCGACCTCGCTTGAGGGCTATGAACGCCCGGTCGATATTGCCTGGGGCGATGGCCCCGTCGGCTGCGTCCTCATCGGCAGCGCGATGACCCTGTCGCACCGCGCGGGAACGCCGCCCGTGCAGAAAACGCTCCCCGCAGTGCTGCTCGCGCGCGACAGCGAGACGCGGCTGCGTTTTTGGACCGCGGCGCTTGTGCAGATGCTCGACGCGGAAAGTGCCAAGCCGTCAGACGGATTTGCCGCGATCAGCACGATGACCTCGCAGTTCCTCATGGCGCAGATCCTGCGCACCCACCTTGCCGCCAATGCCCCCGCGTTGAGCGACATCCTCGACAAGGGCCGCTCCCGCGCGCTCGCCAGCCTGATGCGCCGGCTGCAACGCCACCCCGAAAACGCCTGGACCCTGGCCGACATGGCCAAGGCGGCCGGCATGTCTCGTACCGCCTTTGCCGAAGTGTTTGCACGCGCGACGGGCACGACACCTTTTCGCTATCTCACCGGTTGTCGCATGAATGCTGCGGCTGATTTGTTGCGCAACACCGATCTGCCCATAACCGACGTGGCCGATCGCTGTGGCTATCGTTCGGAACGGGCATTTCGGGACGCGTTCGTCCAGGCTCACAACATGCGCCCGCTCGCCTTTCGCAAGGCACAGCGGGCGAAGGATGATGCGATCGCCAGGGTGTGATGTGGGGCGAGCCTGGCTGGGTGGGCTATCCTGCCGGCGTGCCATCCTCCGTCCAGACTGCCGCCTCGTCCCGGATCAAGCCCGTCAACCATTGCAGGCCCATGTCGCCCCTCCGCGCCGGATGGTGCTGCATCACCACTTGCTGCAGGGGCATGGCAAAGGGCGGCTCCGCCACGGCAAGCGGGGCGATCCGCGCAAAGAAGGCGGCCAGGCGCCCATGCATGAGCGCAAGCCGCGGCGTGCCGACCAGGAACCACGGCAGCGACGCGAACGAACTTGTCGTCACCGCGATGCGACGCTCGATTCCCAGTTTCTCCACCACCTGATCGGCAAACGAAGCCTCGCGGTTGGGCCCGAACGTGGCGACGACATGCCCGGCAGCGGCATAGTCGGCCATGGCAATCGGTCCAGAGAACAGCGGGTTATTCGCGCAGCCGACGATCACGTGCCGTTCTTCGAACAGAAGTTCTGACGGAAACCGCGCCAGCACAAAGGCATCGGGCCCGATCAGCAAGTCCACCTGCCCGTTGTCGAGCGCCAGCCCGGATTGTTGCGAGGGAGGAATGATATCAAGGCAGACATGCGGCGCCACCTCGCCCAATCGCGCCGCCACGCGGGTGAGCAGTACCACGGCCATGTAGTCGGACGCGATGATGCGAAAGGTGCGCTGGCTGCTGGCAGGTTCGAACCGCTGGCCAGCCTGCAGCATGGTCTCGGCATCGCGCAGCAATTGCCGCACCAGGGGCAGCAGTGTCTCGGCGGTTGTGGTGGGCAGGAAGCGCTTGCCATTCAACACCAGCAACGGATCGCTGAAATGATCCCGCAGACGGCCAAGCGCTGCACTGACAGCGGGTTGCGACACGTTCATCCGCTTTGCCGTCTCGGTGATACTGCGTGTGGTCAGCAGCACTTCGAGGGCCACCAGCAGGTTGAGATCCAGGCCTTTGAAGCGCATGCCATCCTCTGATTTGGTGAGGATTTATCCTCAAACCTTTCGATTTGCTTGAGACATGACGCACACCCAAGATGTCTGCAACAGCAAAACGGGAGAAGATCATGGACGATGCGAGCGCCACCGCACCCGAACCCGTGCGTGACGGCATCAGCACCACCGGACCAGAGCGCAATTGGCCGAACAACAGCTGGTGGGTTGCTGCGCATGGCAGCGAGGTGATGGACAAGCCGATCCTGCGCTGGATCCTCGAAATGCCGGTTGCGCTCTATCGCAGCGAGACGGGCGTGGTCTCGGCCCTGCACAACCGCTGCCCCCATCGCTGGGCACCGCTGCATCTTGGCCATGTCGAAGGCGCGGATCTGGTCTGCCCCTACCATGGCTTTCAGTTCGCGCCATCCGGGCAGTGCGTCCGCGTACCCAGCCAGGCCACCACCCCACCGGCCATTCGCGTGCGCGCGTTCCCGGCGGTAGAGCGCTATGGCTTTGTGTGGATCTGGACCGGAGAGGTGGAAAAGGCCGATCCCAACCTTATCCCGGCAGACCTTGCCTACCTTTCCGATCCTGCCTGGAACACCGTCTGGGGCTACAAGTCGGTTAACGGCAACTATATGCAGCTCAAGGAAAACGTCCTCGATCTCACCCACTTCGCGTTCCTGCACAAAAACTCGCTGCAGGTCAGCGGGTGGGACCGCGCGCCAGAGGTGGAGATGGGCGACGGCCGCGTCGGCTATGTTCAGGTGCACGACATGGAGCCGCTCGCTCCCGTCTATGCCGTTCCGGCAGGCAAGCCGATCGGCAAACTGGCCAATCGCACCACGCGTGGCACCCAGCTTTCACCCGGCGCGCACCATGCCGAGGTCGCGATCCACGATCCCGCACCCGAAGACGGCGGGCTGGCACATTTCTCGCTCCGCATGGTTCACCTTACCACCCCGGTGTCGATCGCCCGCTCGCACTATTACTGGGCGATGGCCCGCGATCATGGCGAGCCGTTCGACGTGGAAGCGACCCGGGGCATGGCCGACATCGTCTTTGGCGAAGACATCGCCATGGTCGAGGCGACCCAGCAGATGGCGCGCTGCGCCATTGATCATGATCAGGCGGTGGAGTTCAGCGTATCGGCCGATCAGGCCGCCATCCAGGGGCGCCGGCTGGTGCAGGCGATGGTCAACGCCGAGCGCGCAGGCTGAAGCGCGGCGACCATCGACGCGGTCGATAGCACGACCTCACGCATAGTCATTCGACCTCGCATGTGGCGCAGCGTTATGACGCCGCAACAACGAGATCGCGCCGCGCCTGCATCACCGGAGCGCTGGCCGAAATACCATCCGATGGGGGAGGCCAAGCATGAAAGAGACCCGCCTTCGCCCTGCGCGGCGGCGGCTGCCCATGGCGCGCACGCTGGCGCTGATCGGGACACCGGCCTGGGCTGCCGCAGGCCTGGTCTTGTTCGGTGCGCCCGGCAACAGCCAGGTTCCCGCGCCCGTTGATCGGGGCGTTCCGGTGGTCTCCGCCCTGGTCCGCACAGGCGATCCGGTGGGCGTGCAGGTCTATGCGCGCACCTGCGCCTATTGCCACGACCATGGCGTTGGCCCGGCCATCACGCATCGTGGGCTGGATCGCGCCGTGGTGCGCCTGATGGTGCGGCATGGCGGGCTTGCCATGCCGGCATTCCGCCCCACCGAAATCAGCGATGCAGAACTTGCCGCCGTCTCGGCCATGCTGGAGCAAAGCAAGTGACCCTTCCGCTTGGCCGCCGCGCCTTTCTCGCTACCACCGGCGCGGCCATGGCAGCAGCCAGCACTAGCGCACTGGCCATGGCCGCGCCGCCCACGCCAGGCTTGTTGCTCCTTACCGACGCACCTGCGGCGCAGGCCTGGCTGCAATCGCTTGCCAGCGCCTTTGCCCAGCAGGCCGGCAGCCCGGCCGAAATCGTGGTGGCAACGCAGCCCGAGACCATGATGACGCTGATCGCCGATCGGCTGGCGCGGCCACGCGGCGCGTTTCTCAGCCTGCTCGCCGGTTCCTCGCACCTGCTGGTGCAAGTGGCCCTGCGCGATGCCGGGGCGCACCAGTACCTGGAACTGGAACGGGCGGCCGATATCTTCCAGGCGCCCCAGGCTGCACTTCCCCTGCACAGGGCGTTGGGTTTCGCGCCGCACCTGCCCACACCTGCAACGCTCGCCGGCCGCTCGCTGTTGGCAGGCGCAATGGAGATTTCGCGATGACCGTCGATTCCCCCAGGCCGGTCCTTCCTCCCGGGCACGATCGCAGCAGCTTCATGGCCGGCATCGCCGAGTTCCGAAAGGCGATCGGCGAGGACAATGTGTTCGTCGAAGAAGAACGCCTGGCGCCCTACACCAAGATCATGATCCCTGGCGAGGATGCAGACCATGCACCCTCGGCAGCGATCGCGCCGGCATCGGTTCCCGAAATCCAGGCCATTCTGGCGATCTGCAACCGGCACCGGATTCCGGTCTGGCCGGTCTCAACCGGCAAGAACTTCGGCTATGGCACCGCCGCGCCGGCCATGCGCGGCACGGTTGTGCTCGATCTCAGGCGGTTGAACCGCATCATCGAGGTCGATGGCGAACTGGGCACCGCCTTGGTCGAACCGGGCGTGACCTATCGCGCGCTGCTCGATCATCTCAAGGCGCAAGACCTGCCCTATTGGATCGACGTGCCCGCCCCCGGCCCGATCGTTGGCCCTGTGGGCCAGATCCTGGAACGCGGCATCGGCTATACCCCTTATGGCGATCATTTCGCCCACGCCTGTGGCATGGAAGTCGTCCTTGCCAATGGTGATATCCTGCGGACCGGCATGGGCTCGATCGCGGGCGCCAAAAGCTGGCAGACCAACCGCTATGGCTATGGTCCCTATCTCGACGGGATTTTCAGCCAGTCGAACTTTGGCGTGGTTACCAAGATGGGCCTGGGCCTGATGCCGCGGCCCGAGGTTTACAAGCCGTTCCTGGTCTCATTCCCCAACCACGGCGATCTGCCCCGCGCGGTAGAGATTGCCCGTGACCTGAGCTTGCGCGGGGTCATCCGCAACACACCAGTCGTGGGTCACGTGCTCTACATGATCGCGATGAAAGCCCGGCGCGCCGACGTCTTTCCCGGCGAAGGCTCTGTCACCGACGAATGGATCACGCAATTCACGCGGGATCATCATCTCGGCATATGGGTGATGCAGGCCGCGCTCTATGGCTCGGCGGCGCAGGTCGCTGCAGACTGGGCTTTGGTAGAGCAGGCCTATGCCAAGAGCGGCGCGATGCTGCTGACAGACCGCGAACTGGGCGACGAGCCCACCTGGCAGCATGCCAAACGGCTGATGGCCGGCGAACTCGATCTCGACGAATTCGGGCTCTACAACTGGCGCGGCGGCGGCGGATCGGCCTGGTTCGCGCCGGTTGCCCGCGCCACCGGTGCCGATGCAACCGCGATCATCACGCTGGGCAAACAGATCCTTGCCGAGTTCGGCTTCGATTATCTCGGCGGCTTCATGGTGCAGCAGCGCAATATGATCGCGGTGATGGACCTGCTGTTCGACAGGTCTTCGCCCGATGAACGCAAGCGCGCCCACGATTGCTTTGCCCGCCTGATGAGCGAGTTCGGCAAGCGCGGCTATGGCGTCTATCGCACCAACATCGCCTTCATGGACGCGGCCGCAGCCCTGCAGGGTCCGGTGCGGATGAACGTCAACCGCACGCTGAAGCGCGCGCTCGATCCCAACGGCATCATCGCCCCGGGCAAGTCAGGCATCCATCTCTGAACACATCGATCGTTGCACTGGGGGGCGTATCGCCCCTCAGCGCAAACCGAACAGCTTGCCACGCAGCTGGAACAGGTGCTCGCGCATCAAGGTCTCGGCGCCAGCGGGGTCGTGCCGGCGGATCGCGTCGACCACTTGCGCGTGCTCGCTATCGGTATCCGCCTTGGGTCCTGGCTCGGCGCCAAACACCTGGTCGATGCGGCTATCGAGCGTGAACTTCATTTGCGTGCGCAGCGTGTCATACAGCGTGAGCAGCAGATTGTTGCGGGTCGCCTGCGCGATGGCGCGGTGCAACCGCTCGTCCAGTCGCTTCCAGTGGAGCATGGACGGGGCGAGCTTCATCTCCGCAAGGCAGGCGTCCATCTCCGCCACGTCCTCCGGCGTGCTGTGGATGGCGGCCAGCGCGGCGAGTTGTGGCTCCAGCGCGGTTCGTGCCTGAAGGATATCATCGACGCTGAACGAGACGGCAACGGGATTGCTGTCGATCAGCTTGCGCGGGCCAACAAAGGTGCCCTTGCCAACATGGCGCCAGATCTCGCCTTCACTTTCCAACCGCTTGAGCAAGGTACGCAACCGCCCGCGCGAGATGCCGAGTTCGTCGCTAAGCTTCGGCTCGGGCGGCAAGCGATCTTCGCCGCGCTCCACCGTCTGGTCGAGAAGGGCCCTGAGACGGACCAGATCGTCCTTGATCACCCTGCACTCCCCATCGCTGTCGCTGCATTCGCCACGCCTCTCCCATGCGGTATGCGCCCGTGCCGATCAATAGCACGGGCGCGGGAAAGGCGCAGGCGGCAGCTGTCAAATCCCGCCCAGGGCCACGTACTTGGTTTCGAGGTATTCCTCGATACCGACCTGGGAGCCCTCGCGGCCGAGCCCCGATGCCTTGACCCCGCCGAACGGGGCCACCTCGGTAGAGATCAGGCCTTCGTTGACACCGACCATCCCGAATTCCAGCCCTTCGACCACGCGGAAGATCCGCCCGGCATCGCGCGCACAGACATAGGCGGCAAGACCGAACGGGGTATCGTTGGCGAGGGCAATCGCCTGTTCCTCGGTTTCAAAGCGGAACACTGGCGCCACCGGGCCAAAGGTTTCCTCGCCAAAGATCTGCGCATCGTACGGCACATTGACCAGGACCGTCGGCTCGAAGAAATTGCCGCCCAGCGCGTGGCGCCGGCCACCCGCCGCCACGCTGGCGCCCTTGGCCACCGCGTCGGCGATATGCTCCTCCACCTTGGCGAGCGCGGCCGCGTCGATCAGTGGGCCGATCGCCGCATCGGGCTGGGTGCCTTCCGCCACCTTGAGCTTGGCGGTCTCCTCCGCCAGACGCCGGGCGAACGCATCGTGGACGCCGGCCTGGACCAGAAAGCGGTTCGCACCGATGCACGATTGGCCACTGTTGCGATACTTGGCGACCAGCGCCGCCTTGACCGCCACGTCCAGGTCGGCATCGTCGAACACGATGAACGGCGCATTCCCGCCCAGTTCCATGCTGGTGCGCTTGATGGTCGGCGCGCATTGTTCCAGCAGCAACGCGCCGATCTCGGTCGATCCGGTGAACGACAGCTTGCGCACGGTGGGGTTGGCAGTGATCTCGCCCCCGATTGCCCCGGCAGACCCGGTCACCACGTTGCACACACCCTTGGGCAGTCCCGCACGCTCGGCCAGCACGGCCAGCGCCAGCGTGGTCAACGGCGTCTGGCTGGCGGGCTTGATCACACCGGTGCAGCCTGCCGCCCAGCCTGGCCCGGCCTTGCGCGTCAACATCGCCGCGGGGAAATTCCACGGCGTGATGGCGGCAAACACGCCCACCGGTGCCTTTTGCACCAGAATGCGCCGGCCCTGCATGTTCTGCGGGATGATCGCGCCGTTGATGCGCTTCGCCTCTTCGGAAAACCACTCGATAAAGCTGGCCGCATAGAGCACCTCGCCGCGCCCCTCGCTCAGCGGTTTGCCTTGCTCGGACGTAATCAGCAGAGCAAGATCATCGATATTCTCGATCATCAGGTCGAACAGGTTGCGCAGGATTGCGCCGCGTTCCTTGGCCAGCAGCCCCCGCCAGGCCGGCAGGGCCGATGCAGCGGCCGCGATGGCACGGCGCGTTTCCTGCGCGCCAGCCTTGGGCACGCGGGCGATGAGCGCGTCGGTCGCCGGATTGCGCACATCGAACGTTGCGCCATCGTCGGCCTGCACCCATTCGCCATCGATCAGCATCGCCTGCCGAAGCAGCGACGGGTCGTTCAGCGCAAGCGGGGTCGGTTGTTCCATGGTTACGCCTTTCAGCAGGGGTTGCGGCCGATGAAGAACAGCTCGTCGGCATCGGTAGTCGGATTGAGGCCAGCGGCTTCCTGCCCACGGCGCAGCGCGGTCATGTCGCGCTGGTAAACCCGCGCCGTGGGATGGCGCAGCGGGCCACCGTTATAGCCCTGCAACCAGGCTTCATACTTCCACATCATGCGGTTGATCAGGCCATTCCCAGCCTGGGGAACCCCGGCAAACGCACGACGCGCAGGATCGACACGGTGAAATTCGGCCGTCGCCTCGTCAAAGCGCTTTTCGCGGATAAGCTGGAACACCTTGGGCAGCCAGGGCCCGAAATAGGCCGAGAAGTTGGTGCCGCAAAACGGCACGTCGATCAGTTGGGCCAGCGGCACGAACTCATGCTCAAGCGGATAGGAGATCACCACTTCGTCGCCGAACGCGCGCTGCGCCTCGATCGCGCCCATGATGAACGGCGCCCCACCCTCGGCCTTGATCGATACCACGTTGGGGCAATCGTCGACCAGGCGGCGCAGCAGTTCGATCGGCATGTCAGTCGGGCTCAGGCGCGAAAAACCCCAGGTCGGGATCGGGAAGAGCATGACCGCCAGGTCGGTCGCATCGCAGAACGCCTTGGTATAGGCATAGATATCGTCGAGCGACTTGGGGAAGAAATAGGGCGGATAGCCCAGCAGGATCAGCTCTGCCCCCGCGGCCTGGGCCAGCTTTGCCGCCGCAATGTTGTCCTCCAGCGTGTTGAACACGGCGTGGTGGACCACGAAGATCCGCCCGGCGGACTGCTCTACCATCACTTCGACAAAGCGCTGGTATTCGGCCATGGTCACGGCCACTTCCGAACAGGCCAGCGTGCCGACAAAGCCATGCGCAATGGTCGTCTCGATATCGTGGCGCGCGGCCTTTTCATTTAGGCCGGCAAAGTCGTTAGTCATCGTCGGGATGGTGACGTTGGCAACGCCAAGCATCTTTTCGCGCGCCCAGGCGCGGGCTTCGCTCTTGGTGTAGCTGGGCATGATCTCACTTCCCCTTGTTAACGGGTTGAATAGGAGCCGGAATTTCGGTGCCAAGGCCCAGTGCCCGTGCGCGTTCGACGCACATCGCGGCAACGGTCAGGTCCTGGATCGCCGCGCCGACCGACTTGTAGAGCATGATCTGATCGGGTGACGTGCGCCCGGGGCGGGCGCCCGACACGACGGCCGACAGGCTGGCGAGCTTGTCGGCAAAGGCGACGCCGGCGGCACTCGCCGCGATCATGTCGCCCGTGTCGTGCGCCACTTCCTCGACCATGTCGGCCACGATCAGATCGGCCCGTTCGATAGCTTCGGGATCGAGTTCGCGCTGTTCCGGCAGGGTCGATCCGATCGACACCACGGTCATCCCCGGACGCAGCCAAGCGCCGCGCAAGGTCGGGCTTTCATCGCGCGAACGCGCAGCGCAGATCACCAGGTCGGCCGATTGCACCGCCTCCTGCGCGCTGTGGGCCGCTGTTACGGCAACGCCCTTGTCTGCCAGGGCCGCGCAAAAGGCAGCGCGGCTGCTTTCGCGCGGACTGAAAACCTCCACCGCCCCGATCGGGCCGGAGTGCGCCAGTGCTTCAAGATGGGTGCGTGCTTCGAAGCCAGATCCGATCACGGCAACCCGGGGCTGCGGCTTATCGAGTAGCTCGCGCGCGGCCAGCGCCGATGTCGCCGCCGTTCGCAGGCCCGTGATCGAGGCAGCGTCCATCAGCGCCTCAAGCGCCATCGTCGCGCCGTCGAACAGCGGGATCAGGTAAGAGGCACAGGCATTGCGCGGTGACGCGGCGATCATCTTGGCCCCCAGGTACTTCTGCCCCGGCATCACCCCAGACAGCGTGCGCAGCCACAGGCCCTGTCCACGGGCCATCGAGCGTGGGGGAAACTGCGCATCGGTTACATCCACACCATAAGCGTCACGCAGCGCCGCAATGGCCGCAGCCCAGTCAAACGCGGCCCCCACGTCCGCATCGGTCAGGATCAAGGTTTTGAGGCTCACACACGACTCCTGCGAAGATGCACCGGGCTGAATTGCCATTTTGGGTGCTCTAATTATGTCAATGAAACGTGTCAATTTATAAATTGATTCGAAAGAGATCAGCCGAGGTCATGCGCCGCCGCACACCTTCCGCATGTGGTAATTTTCGCGAAATCAGCCCGACGCGGTGCGTCCGGCGCTGCTTGCGGCAAGGTGCGCCTTGGCAGGATCGCGCGACGCCATCAGCCGGATGCGTTCCACCAGCCAGTTCAATGCCAAGTCGTTGCCGCTGGCGACATGCCATTGCAGCATCTCGCGAATGGGCGGCATCACGAAGGGCAACTCACGCAGCACGATCGCCTCGCTCTGCGCCATCTGCTCGGCCAGCCGGCGCATCACTGTCGCCACCCGCCTGGTGCCGACCACCAGTTTGGGAAGCACCAGAAACGTCGGCGCAACCACCTCCACCCGGCGCGCCAGCTTCATCCGCGACATGAAGCTGTCCTCGAAAGCCGGCACCCGCATGCGCCCGAAGCGGGCGACGGCGTGGCCGACATCAAAGTAGGACTGGCGCGTGATCTCGCTGTGCATGAAGGGATTTTCGTCCCAGCCGATCATCACGTGATCGTCCTCGAACAGCAGGCAACTGGGGTGATCAGGGCTCAGCGCATAGTCGAGCGAGACGAGGAGATCGGCCTGCTGCCGCTCGATCACCTCGTGCGGGGCATCGTGCAGGGGGAGAATGTCCACCCGCATGTTGGGTGCCGATGTTTCGAGATCGCACAGCACGTCGGCCAGCAGGACCTGCGTGACATAGTCCGAGCCCACGACCTTGATCTGGCGATCGCAGGTCAGCGGGTTGAATTCAGGAGCGACCGTGATCGTGTTGCGGATCTGCTCAAGCACCGCGCGGACCGGCTCGCGCAGTTCCTCGCCACGCACGGTCAGGGTCATCTGGCGGCCACGCACCACCATGAGCTCGTCGCCGAAATAGTCGCGCAGCCGCGCCAGGGAACTGGAGGCGGCAGACTGGGACAGGCACAGGCGCTCTGCCGCCAGCGTCACGCTGCGTTCGGTGAGCAGGGCATCGAGCGCCACGAGCAAGTTAAGATCGAGCCGCTCGAACCGCATAGAACATCTCCCGGTCGTTTTTCATCATTTTGCGCCAAGCCTACTAACGCGTCGCGCCTTGCCGAACCACCTCCCCTGTTCAGATCGGCTCCGCCAGCGCGGCAACAGCGGCCCCGAACACCTGCGTCTGCTCTGCAGACGGGGCGCGGTCGATCTCCATCTGGCCCAGCCGCACGCTGGTTTGCACCACCAGCCGGCTGCGTTCCCAGCGGCGCTCTGCAAAAGCGTGCCACCCGGCCGCAACGCTGTCCGCCGCAAGCATTTCGTGCGCCAGAACCAACCCGTCTTCCACCGCCAGACCGGCGCCCGATGCAAGATGCGGCGTGGTCGCGTGCGCGGCATCGCCGATCAGGCCGACCCGGCCCACGGCCCAGGGGCGCGGCAGCAGCATCGCCTCGAGCGGGCGATAGTTGAACGCGCTGTCGGGCCCCAGATCGTCGCGCACGGTGGCGATCACGCCGCCAAAGCCGGCCAGAATCTCGCGCAGCATCGCGATCCCTTCCTCGGCACCCACCCGAGGGTTGCCGGGCATCGGGGTATTGCAGAACATGTACATCTTGTCGGCCGAGCATGGCGTCACGCCGGCCTTGCGGTCTGGGCCGTAATACATGCGGCCACTGTCCAGCCACGCCGGCCGATCGGCCAGCACGCGCCAGCACCCCTGCCCGGTGAATTGCGGGCGCGGTGCATCGGGAAACAGCAGCCCGCGCATGGCAGAAAACGCGCCATCGGCCCCAACCACCAGGTCATAGCGCCCGGTTGCCCCATCGGTGAACACCACGTCCACGCCATCGGCATCCTGCGTGAACGATGCCACCGTCACCCCCAGCCGCACATCGGTGCCCACTGCGCGGGTGCGGCTCGACATGATGTTGTGCAGCACCGGACGCAAGATGCCACCGGCGGCCGGAAGGTCGGCGGCCAGCGGCGGCATCGCGTGCTCGGCAATCAGATCACCGGCCTGGGTATAGAGCCCGACCTTCTTGGAAAAGGCCGCAGCCGTGCTCACTTCGTCCAGCAGGTCGAGCGCCTTGAACGCGCGCAGCGTAGGCCCGGTGATGGTGATGCCAGCGCCCAGCACCTTCCACTGCGGATCGATATCCACCAGATCGACCACGATGCCGTGCTGGGCAAAGGCAATCGCGGTGGCCATGCCGCCAACGCCGCCACCGACGACAAGGGTTTTCAATTGCTTGGGCATAGTACGTTCCTTGTCGGGAGGCTGCAGTCTGATCAGAGTTTCTTGATGCCCGGCGTTGCCAAGCCTGGTTTGGCCATGCGTGGTTTGCCATCCGGGCGCCGGGAAAGGATCGCCCTTCCCCGGCTTTGAGCTTTAGAACTTCACCGATGCGCGCGCGCCGTAGGTGCGGGGCGGCGCATAGGACGTGGCGATCACACCGCCGACGTTGTTGTTGTATTGCGTCAGGATGCGGACGTTGTTGTCGGTCAGATTGCGGACCCACGCCGTCAGTTGCCAGCGCTGGTCATGTGGGCCGAACGCGATCGAGGCATCAGCGGTGAAATCGTCGCCGGAGTTGTGCTGGGCGAGATATTCAAAGCCGATCACCCGGTTGGAGCGATAGCGGCCATCAAGCGACAGTTGCAGGGTGTAATCACCCAGCGGGATGTCCTGGCGAATGCCGCCGTTCAGCGACCAGCGCGGGGAGTTGAGCCCCGGCTTGCCGCTGCAGTCAATCGTGTAGACCGGCAGGCCACCCTCGGTACCGGGGGTATAGGGGCACCCTACCGCCGGTGGTAGCGACGTTCCGCCACGCGGCACGTTGTAGGTGAACTGGTCCAGTGTATTGTCGACATATTGAACGTCACCCAAAAGCAGCGTGGTCGGCGTCGCCTTGAACTGGAAATCGATGTCCACGCCCTTGATCGTCGACTTGCCGACGTTGGTGGTGAAATAGGTCGTCAGGCCATCGCTGCCGAAGCCGAAGTGTGAAACCTGCTGGTTGCGGTACTTCCACAGGAACGCCTCGACGTTGATTTGCAGGCGATTGCCCATGAGCCGGTTCTTGATGCCAGCGGTGTAGGCATCGATGAATTCCGGCGCATAGGTTTCACGCCCCTTGGCCAGGGCAAAGCCGCCAGAACGATAGCCGGTCTCGTAGCTGAGATAGGCCAGCGATTGCGGCCCGACATCGTATTCTGCGGCCAGGCGATAGGTGAAGCGGTTGTTGTTGAGCGGCTTGTTCACCGCAACCGGGGCATAAGTCAGGATGTTGCCGGCATTGCCGAACGGACGCACATCACCCGGCGCAGTGGGGAAGCCCGCCGGCAATTGCGACGCAGGGATCTGGGCGGCGATATCTGCCAGCGTCAGGCCGGTCGGCACCGATGGGCCGCCAAAGCAGCCATTCCCGGCAGGCGGCGGCGCGTTGGTGCACAGGTCCAGCAGGGTATTGGCCAAGCCATCGATGCGCTTTTCGTCACGCGTATAGCGCCCACCGGCAACCAGGCGGAAATGGTCGGTGGCGTGGAATACCAGCCGCCCAAACCCGGCATAGGACTTGGTGCCGATGGCGTAGCTCTGGATGGAACTCACCAGATACTGGTTGTAAGTGCTGTTGCCCTGGACGTTTTCGTCATAGAAAAATCCGCCGATCAGCCATTCGACCGGGCCGATCGGCTTGCCCGCAAGCCGCACTTCGGCACTGAACTGATGACTGTTTTCCTTGGTTCGTGCCCCGCGGAAACTGGGCGCCCCGTTGAACAGGTCGTCCAGGGTCGATTTGCGATAGGCCAGCAGTGTTGTCACCTTGCCAATGCTGGTGTCGAGATTGGCTTCGCCTTCAACGCCCCAGTTGGTATCGTTGATGAACGGCTTGTCGAGCGGTGCAGGAGAGATGAACGACCCGCCGATCACGGTGTTTACAAAAAATGCGCTGGCCTTGGGAGACAGCAGGCCCGACCACGCGCCCAGATTTGCAGGAACATACGTGTAATTGGCCGGCGCATTGGCCGACGCCGGTGCACCCGGCGTGAAATTCAGCAGGCCATCATACGTGGCGCCCACGCCCATGCCGCCGTTGTGCGCCCAGTCGGCTGCCAACCGGAGCGACACTGCCGCGCTGGGCTGCGTCAGGATCTGCGCGCGCAGGGCCTGCGACTTGGTATTGCCCGTGCCGTCGGAATAGTAGCCTTTGCTGTCAACAACCTTGCCCGCCAGCCGGACCGCCGTGTTGTCGCCCACCGGCACGTTGATCATGGCATCGCCGTCGATGGCATTGAAGTTGCCATAGCCCAGCGAGGCCGCGCCCATCAGCTTGCCGATCACCGGCTTGGCGGGAAGCACATTGACCGCGCCGCCAGTCGCATTGCGGCCGTACAGCGTGCCTTGCGGGCCCTTGAGCACTTCGATCCGCTCAAGGTCGAAAAATGCGCTGCCGGTCGACGTCGGGCGGCCGATGTAGACACCGTCATAGTTGAAAGCGACAGCCGGATCGCTGTAGACATTGTTGGTGAAATTGCCGACACCGCGCACGAAATAGCTGGTGGTCGCGCCACCACCCTGGGCAACGGTCAGCGAAGGCGCCACGGAATTGAGAGTGGCCGCGCTGTTGACGCCCGCCTTCGTCAACGCTTCTGCCGTAACCACGCTGATCGCGATCGCGGCCTTTTGCGCGCTCTCCGCCTTGCGCTGCGCGGTCACGACGATTTCCTCGAGCCCGACAGTGCCAGATTGCTGGCCCGCCTCATCGGCATGCGAGACCTGCGGCATCGCGGCCATGGCCATCATCGCCAGCGCTGAAGCGCCCGAACGAATGCCCTGCTTCATGTTTTCCTCCCTCTCCGTGACTGTTTTTTGGCTTTTATCGTGCTCGGGCTGCCCCCGATGCGCATGTCATTGTTCCGCCATTTGCAAACGCCTGTCGTTTATGCTGTCGCACGCGGCGCGCCGCGCCCGCTGCGCCAGAGCGGCCCGACCGGCTTCCTGCTCAACCCGCGTTTTTCCTGACATTGTGCCGGCAAACCTAGTCAGCATCGCAGGCGGCGAAAAACGAAAGATACGCATAGCGCATTATCGATGCCATCAATGTGTGTATAAACACGAACCAATCTTAGCATTGATGGAATAAATATGGACCTATCGCCGCTAGCGGCTTTACTCCCGAGGCCGGCGTGGCAAGTTCAGGCCCGGCGCCAAGCGGCGAATGCCAGTTCAAGGGAGAGTAGGATGCTCAAGATCGTTGCCGCCGTCCGGCGCAAGCCGGGCATGACGCATGCCGAATACCTCGCCTATATCGAGCAGGTCCACGGCAAGCTGGCAACGGACAACCCCTTGCAACTCCACCGCTATGTCCAGAACCATGCGTTCGACGGCGCTTACGGGTCAGGCGATCGGCCCGATCATGTCGGCGTTTTCCATCGCGACAGCGTGACCGAACTCTACTTCACCAGCCCCCAGGCCATGGCGGAAACCTTTTCGGCCGAATACAACCGAACCGTGATTGCGCCGGACGGTGCGCACTTTGCCGAATTGCCGACCAACCAGGCCTTGCTGACGATCGAAACCGTACTGGTCCCCCCGCCGGCCGCCCCGGCCGCGAACACGGTGAAGATCATGATGCTGCTGGCTTGCGCCGACGGCGTGGTCGCGGCGAACGCCCAAGGCGGATGGCAGGCCGCGCACGAAGCCGGGCTGGCTGCGGCCCCCGCCTTTGCCACGGCGATCTGTGGGCTGACGCGTTCCGACCCGCAGGAAAGCGGGCCAGGCGCGGCGATGGCCGCGCATTTTGGCGGGGGAGATCAGCCACCGCTGGCCCTGCTCGTATCGATCTGGGCGCCGGAAGACGCGCTGGCCAATTTCCGCCGCTACGAACGCAGCGTGCTGGCCAGCGGGCTGTTCCACCGCGATTACAGCTATTTCCTGTTCACCCGCGAGGTGGAAATTCTGGCGCCGCGAACGGATCAATAGGCGCGATCCGATCGGCCACCGGGCATATCCGGGCGGGGACATGGCGCGCGAATGCGATCGCCGCCCCCTCCCTGTTTGCCACGGTTGCGTCCACTGCCATTCAACGGCTAGACCAGCGGTCCTATGCCGCCCTCCCCCGCACCAGATGCTCTGCCGCGTTCCGAATTGGTCGCCCTTCTGCTGGCTGCGGCGGAAGGCGACGAGCCGAGCTTCTCGGAACTCTATCGCCGCACCAGCGCGAAACTATTCGGCGTGGTCCTGCGTATCTGCCCTGATCGGGGGATCGCGGAGGACGTATTGGTTGATGTCTACCTGACCATCTGGCGCCGTGCCGGCGCGTTCGATCCGGGCCGGGCCAGCCCGATCACCTGGATGGCGACGATTGCGCGCAACCGGGCGATCGACGCCGTGCGCCGCCAGCCCCGTGTTGCGCCAGTCGCGATCGACATGGTCCCCGAGATGGCCGACTGTGCCACGCTGGCAGAAGCCGCCCTGATCGAAGCGGAAGGCGATGCCCGCCTGCACCTGTGCGTCGAGCAGTTGGGCGAGCCGCAGTCTGGCGCCATCCGCGCGGCCTTTTTCCACGGGCTGACTTATGCGCAACTGGCAACCACCATGGCCGTGCCGCTGGGCACGATGAAAAGCTGGATCCGGCGGAGTCTTGCCCGGCTGAAGGAGTGCCTCCATGCCGAGGACTGATTCCGTGCTGTCCGAAGAGGATGTGGTGCTGGCTGGCGAGCTGGCGCTTGGCGTGCTGGAAGGCGATGCCTTGGCCGCGGCGCGGCGCAGGCTGATTGCCGAACCGGCGTTTGCCCGCGAAGTGGAAATGTGGCGCGATCACTTTGCCGCGGTTTCCGTGCGCGGACCTGCTGTGGAGCCTCCAGCCGCCTTGGCCGGCCGCGTGCAGCAGGCCGTTCGCGCGCAGGGCGGCGGCACTCTGGCAAGCATGTCGCAGCGGGCAGTGGCGCGCTGGCGCGCGGCTGCCATCGGGTTTGGCGCGCTGGGCCTTGGCGCGGCGGCTGCGCTGGCCCTGGTATTGCTCCGTCCCGCCACCGTCGACAATACAACCGGCGATAGGGTCCTGGTGGCTGCGCTCGATGTCCCTGCGGCGCATGCCACGCTGCTGGCGCGGATCAAGCCCGGACGGCTGCATGTCACCGGCGCGCTGCCCATTCCCGACCAGCATGACGCGCAGGCGTGGGTGATCGATGCTTCGGGCACGCCGCGTTCGCTCGGCGTGTTGCAGCGAACGGGCGGCCAGGCACTCGAAACGGTGCCACAACGCGCGCTCGCGCCGGGGCAGACGCTGGCGATCAGCATCGAGCCGATGGGCGGCGCGCCTGGTCCACTGCCGACCGGGCCCGTCGTCGCCACCGGCACGATCGAGACAATCTGAGCGCATGACAGAGGCGAGAGCGCACCGACAGTTGCGCGCCCGCTAGCCTGACAGGAGTGAAACGGGCGCGATCCGGTTCGCAGCGTCGCTGCGCGCGCCATCAGCGCAAAATCCGCCCTGCCCGAAAAAATTTTTTACCGGGCGTGCATCCAAGCGTCGGGCCCCTTGCGTAGCTGCGGCATCGGCGGGGGCAGGAAGCCATCCACTATCCCTGCGCCTGCCGAAATGAATGCAGCATTCGTCCGCATTGCCTGTGGTTGTGCGGAAACCCAAAAGGAACAAGATCATGAAGCTTTTCAAGATCCTCACCACCCTTGTTGCTGCCAGCACGCTGCCCATCGGCGCGACCGCTCTCTATGCCGCAGCCGCGCCGGTCACCGTCGGTGGAGCGCCGATGTATCCCACCAAGAACATCATCCAGAACGCGGTCAATTCCAAGGACCACACCACCCTGGTCGCGGCGGTGAAGGCCGCCGGATTGGTCGATACGCTGCAAGGGCCTGGGCCGTTCACCGTGTTTGCGCCCACCGATGCGGCCTTTGCCAAGCTGCCGGCAGACACCGTGCCCACGTTGCTCAAGCCGGAAAACAAGAACCAGCTGACCGCGGTACTGACCTACCATGTCGTGCCCGGCAAGCTCAGCGCGATGGCGCTGCGCCGAAAGGTGATGCAAGGCCACGGCAAGGCGATGCTCAAGACCGTACAGGGCGAGGATCTGACCGTGACCGCCATGGGCCGCAAGCTGATGATCACCGACAGCAAGGGCGGCATGGCCACCGTCACCATTCCCGACGTCAACCAAAGCAATGGCGTGATCCACGTCATTGATGCCGTGCTGTTGCCCTGAGGGTCGCACACCAGGCGGGCATCACGGGGCGGGGGAAACGTGCGCGTTTCCCCCAAACCCGACAGCACACCGGGGCCAACAACGCGCGCACCCATTCTACCGAACACAAACACACACACGCCGTATCTGATGCAACGCGGGACGGATGATCCTGCATTTTCAGTGGAGTAGAACAACATGAGGTTCAACGATATTCCGCGGGCCGCGATGGCGGCTCTGGCGGGAGCGGCTCTCTGCGCGCTCAGCGCCCCCGCGTTTGCCGAGACAACACCCGGCGATGCCGAGACCGCCGCACCAGCCGATAGCGGTGGCGGCGATACCCAATCGCCTGGCGACGCGTCGCACGAGCTGGTGCCATTTCGCAATGGCGGGCGCCTGCTGCTGACCGGCGGCGTCTCCACGATCGAGGGGGCCGGCGGCGGCGGCCTGGTGCCCTGGGCGCTGATCGGCGGCTATGGCACGCGCGACGAGTTCGGCATCCAGTCTTACGTCACCGGCGTAAAATCCGAGGATTTCGCGCTGGTCGCCTTCGGCGCCTCGGCCAACATCAAGAACCGGTTGGAGATTTCGCTCGGCCGGCAGAATTTCCATTTGCGCGATGTCGGCAAGGCGCTCGGGTTGGGCAACGATTTCATCATCAGTCAGACCATCATCGGCGCCAAGGTCCGCCTGATCGGCGATGCGGTGCTCGATCAGAACACGCTGGTGCCGCAAATCTCGGTGGGCGTGCAGCACAAGATCAATGACGACAAGACCGTGGTGGGCGGCGCGCTTGGCCTGCGCCGATCGAGCACCGATTTCTACATCGCCGCCACCAAGCTGTTCCTGGACAAGAACCTGCTCGTCAACACCACCGTGCGGCTGACCAAGGCCAACCAGTACGGCATTCTCGGCTTCGGCGGGCTTGGCGGCAAGGACCAGGCCTACAAGCCGACCTTCGAAGCCTCAGCGGCTTATCTGCTTACCCGCAAGCTGGCCTTCGGCGCCGAAGTGCGCACCAAATCAAACCGCCTGCAAGGCGCGCTAGGCGGGGATTCCTTCCGCGAGGACGCCGCCTACGACATCTTTGGCGCCTATGCCCTGGGCCGCAACCTGTCGCTGACGGCGGCGTACGTCGATCTTGGCCATATCGCGCTCAAGAACCAGCACGCCGCCTATCTCTCGCTGCAAGTCGGCTTCTGACGCTGCCATTCTTCCGGAGACATTCCCGATGATCACCATGCTTCTCGCCGCTGGCCTGATGGCCGCCCAACCTGCTGCTGCCGAACCGCCCGTGGCTGACCCGGCGGTCAAGCCGCACTATCCGACCCTGCCGGTCATCACCCAGAACGAGCATCTCTATGAAACGTTTGGCGGAAAGGAAGGCCTGACCGCGCTGATGGATGATGCCATGAACCGTTGGCTGGCCAATCCGCGCACGCGGCCGTTCTTTGCCAACGCCGATCAGGCCCGGATCAAGGATCTGCTGGTCAAGCAGTTCTGCGTGATCATGCACGGCCCCTGTACCTACGACGGGCGGACCATGGCCGAGGCCCACCGCGGCATGAATGTTTCCGAAGGCAGCTTCTATGCGCTGGTAGAGGAATTGCAGGTGGCGATGAACAAGCGCCACATTCCCTTCAACGCCCAGAACCGGCTGATCGCGGCGCTCGCCCCGATGCACCGCGACATCATAAACAACACCAAGTGATGCAGATGACCATGCGCAAAGCCATCACGGTTGCGCGCATGGCCATTGTGGCGGCGGCATTCTCCCCTGTGGCCGCCGCCACACCCCAGCTACGGCCCGCGCTATTCACACGGCTAAGCCACGCGGATGCGCGTGCTCATACGCTGCAATATCCGCGATCGCGTCCCGTGGCGCACGCTGGCCATTGCGTTGGTCCAGGACAAAGAGCCTCAACGCGGCGACAGGCCAGAGGGCCCGAAGGCTTCCGGCCCGGCGGGGGGAACGAGACCAGCGGCATCTTCCGGCAAGATGATGCCTGCGGCCACTGCGGCGCGGGTGGCGGCGGCAAAACGGCGGGCATAGCGCGCGTAGGAGCCGTAGAGCTTGCGCATCAGCGCGGGAGAAAAGGCCCGCTTGCTGTCGTAGACCGTGCCGCAGCCAGTCTCAAAGTCGGTCCAGTATTCGAATGCCGGCACGGTGATCCACGGCGGCCGCATGCCGCCCACGATTGCCTGGGTGCGCGGATCACGCCGCACGCCGTTACTGGTGCGCACCACGCGGGGATAGCGCTGCATCGGCGCGCCGGTACGCACCCAGCGGTCCATCGCATCGAGCAGCGCCGAGAACGGCAACTCGGCCGGCTCGTCATAGATCGCCTGGCAGCGTGGGTCGTTGCCATGGCCGCGCTGGTTGGGCAGGGGCTCCACCTCGCCAGTGCCGAGATCGGCGGCACGCAGGTGCGGCGTCCCCATCACCTCGACATAGCGCAACATCGGCCGGTCGCTGTCCGGCGGCAGTGCAATGTGCTCGATCGCATCGTGTACGGTCTCGGACTGGCTGTAGACAGTCACGAAAGGAACATCGTCGGGTAATCCGCGCGGGATGCGGCGCGGCGCACCGGCCACTTCGCCATAGGAAAACCGCCCGGTCATGTAGGCATCGATCAGCGGCCCGCCATCGGGTCGGCGCCATTGCTGGTGGCGCCCCTGGTCGAGATAGTCGAACCAGACCTGCGCCTGCACTGCCCAACTGTCGACGTAGACACGGCGGACCGCCAATCCCGCCATGGGCCCGGCAGCAGACGGCGTGCGCAGCAGAAGGGCCAGTTCGGCACCGATACCCTGCGCCTGGGGCAGGAACGGATCGGGCGCACCACCACGCAAAAACCGCTGCGGATCATAATAGCTGCCGAGCGGCGCATAGCGTGCATAGTCGAAGCGTCGCATGAACTCGAGGTTCACGATGCCGCCGTACTGCGCCTGATCGGAATTGCCCACCTCGCCCGGCACCGGCGGGAACTTGGGATCGGCAGGCGGGGCATTGATGTCGAGGGTGTAGGCGACGAAGGCATAGCCGCGCCGCATGAGATAGGCGCGGGTCAGTATCCATCCGGCTGCACGCGCGCCGAACCAGCTGAAAGGCTCGATCACCACCGTGCCGTTGAAGCGCGCAGGGTCAGCCGGGCGGCGCACCAGGATGCGCGTAATATAGGGCGCCGCCGCCACGCGCACATGGCCATCGGCGTCGATCGCCGGGGCCTTGCCTACGAGGTAGTATTCCGCCTCTTCATACCCTGCTGCAGCAAGATCGGCATGCTCGGGGCCAGGCCGCCGCGCCGAGGACAGTGGCAGGGCGCCGCTGTCGGGCACCGGGATGGCCTCGGGCAGGGTAATCGCCGCCGCCTCTGGCGCAGTGGCCGATGCGGGGGTGGGCAGCGGCGCAACGGCGGGGGCGGCCCTTGCCGTGGGAGCAAGGGCCGCAAGCGCGCCGCATGCCAGGCTACACATCAGGCCAAGTGCCAGCATAGCCCCGCGCATGTCGCCGCTGCGCCGCCTCATTTGCCGAACGGCACCCGCAGCGTGGCGCCATAAGTCACCGGCGGGCCATAGATCGATGTCACGCCCAAAATGCCAAGGTTGAGCGCATAGGCACGATAGGCCTTGTTGAACACGTTGCGCCCCCAGGCAGTCAGCGAGATGCCGGTGCTCGTGTCGCGCCAGGTCAGCGAGGCATTGGTGATGTTGTACGAAGGCTGCAAAGAGCCAAGGCCGTTGGTCACCTCGAGGAACTGCTTGTCGTACCACACCCCGTCGATCTGCACGGCGAGGTTGCCGCTGCCGATATCGTGGTTGTAGCGCAGCAGGTAATTGAAGCTGAAGCGCGGCGCATTGGGCAGCTTGGCATTCTTGATATCGGCCTGCGGGAAATCGCAGCGGAACACATTGCCCAGGTTCTTGCAATACTGCGAATCCGGCGCACCGGGGAACAGCACCGGGCCAAACTGGGTGCCGGTACCGGGAATGCTGTCGACCGACGAGGTTTCCCACGTAGCGCCGAACACGCCATCGACATGGCGCGAGGGTGACCAGAACGACTCCAGTTCGGCCCCAGTCGCATGGGCATTGCTGTTATAAACATGGGGAACGCCACCAGCCAGCGAGAAGGCCTGATAGTCTTCGTAGAAGTAGTGGTAGACCGTGCCGTTGACGCGCAGCGTGCGGCCGAGCAGGCTGGTCTTGAAGCCGGCTTCGAGGCTGTTGAGCGTCTCGGGACGATGCTGGAAATCTTGCGGGGTGATCGTCGAGGACAGCGACCAGTTGCCGCCCTTGATGCCGCGATTCCACGACGCGAACAACAGCGTGTCGGGCGTGGCCTGGTAATTGAGCGAGACGCGGGCAGCCCAGTCGCCATAGTTGATGCGGTTAACGCCCGGCACCACGGCCGCCAGGTCACGATCGGTGAACAACACGCGCGGGTCGGGCTGCGGGGCGTATGTCGGGTCGATCAGGACCGCGGTATAGTCAATCGCCTTGTGGTCCTTGGAATAGCGCCCGCCGATCGTGACCGAAAACTTGTCGGTCAGTTGCAGGTCACTCTGCGCGAACAGCGACCAGTTCTTGGAGCGCAGCACATAGAACTGGTCGACCGTCGGGAACGAAAAGCCGCCGTTGGCTTGTTCGGCCAGTGAAATCATCGGCACCCCTGTAACGCCGTGGACGCCGTCGTATTTCATATCGAGGTAGTAACCCCCCGCCTGCCACTTGAGCAGCCCGGTATGGCCTGAGAAGCGCAATTCCTGCGAGAACTGGTGGAAGCGCACGCGCGTATCGACGTTGACGACATCGAGCGGCGTGGCATCGCCGTCTTCGGCATAGACCTTGTTCATCGTCAGGTAGTTGGTGATCGCGGTGAGACTGACGCCGCCCAGGTCCCAGTCGAGCTGGCCCTGGTAGCTGTTGGTTACGCGGTTGAGGTCACCCTTGCGGTTGCCGAAGTGTTCCCACGGCGAGGCCGGGGCCGAGGTGACGCCGTTGATGACCCCATTGCGGCTGTCGCTAAGGCCAGCGGCGTTGGTATCGCAATAGCCGTTGGCAAGATAGACGCAGTTCTCGAAGACATAACCGCCCGTGGCGACATGGTTGTCTTCGGAATGCTTGTACCACAGGCTGAGCGTGGCCTTGGGGGCAAGATCGACCTGCAGGTTGAGGCGTGCGGCCCAGCCGTTCTTGCCGCCGAGGTCCTGCCCGCTGCCCGGCAACACGCCGAGACCCAACGCGGTAGCATCCGTGCTGCGCGACTTGATGTAGCCATCGGCCTTTTCGACCCGACCCGCCGCGCGGAAACGTACGCCCGGCACGATCTGCGCCCCGATGGCGCCTTCGAGCGAGCGATCGTTGAACTTGCCGTATTCGCCCTGGACGTAGCCGTTGAGCGCGTCCTGGCTGGCATCCTCGCTGAGGTAATGGATCAGGCCGCCGGTGGCGTTGCGCCCGAACAGCGTCCCCTGGGGGCCGCGCAGCACTTCGACGCGTTTGATGTCGAACAGTTGCCCTGCCACGGCGTTCATCGAGGCGATATAGGCGTTGTCCTGGTAGACCGCGACCGGAGCCTCGAGGTTGTCGGTGAAATTGTTCTGCGAGATGCCGCGCAGACTGAAGATCGTCAGGTTGGGCGACCAGGCGTTGACACGCAGCGCAGGGATCTGCTGGGTGATTTGGGTGGTGTCGGTGATACCCAGGCGCTTGACCTGTTCGCCGGAAAACGCGCTGACCGAGATCGCCACCTTCTGCACACTTTCGCTGCGCTTGTTGGCGGTCACGAGAATTTCAGAAGCAAGCCCCCCGGCGTTGGCTTGCGCTGCCGGCGCAGCGGCGGACACTGCGGCTGGATCGGCGGCCTGCTGGCCAATGGCCAGTGCAGGTGCGGCGGCCATCGTCGACGCAAGAAGATAGGCCACGCGACGCGCGGCATGGTCACGGCGGATCATGGTACTGCTACTCCCCATAGCGATCCACGCCTCCTTTTAGAGTGCGCGCGCAAATGTTGTTCCTGCTGCGACTTTGTGTCGCACGGTTTACAGTATATGGCAATAGCCTATTATTGTTGCGTTCACGGAACAGTTGAGAATGCCCCCTCCACGCATGAGAATCCCCGCAGCGTCGGGAATTTAGCTCCTGCCATGGCCCTGACCGAACGGGAAGGTTGACCTTCATCGCAGATATGCGACATTGTTGCGCAATCGAGAAAATAACCTCGAATCGACAATTATTGTAACTAAGAAGTCGAATCAGGCCGGTTCTGGCCCACGACAGCCCCAATGGAGAGAGCGGTCATGAGCGTTACAGTTGCCCCCCATATGGATGCCGCCCGCGAAGCGCATGACCTTGCCGCCATGCTGGTCCAGCGCGCACGCGACATGGTGCCGGTGTTGCGCGAGCGCGAGGTGGAGGCGATTGCGGCCCGCCAAGTTTCGGCCGAAACGATCCGCGATTTCAAGGATGCCGGGTTCTTCAAGGTGCTGCAACCGCGCAAGTACGGCGGCTTCGAACTCTCGCCAGCAGTCTATTGCACGATTGCCAAGACGCTGGCCGAAGGCTGCATGGGCAGTGCGTGGGTCTATGGCGTGGTGGCCGTGCACAATTGGCAGATGGCACTGTTCGATCCGCAAGCAGCAGACGATGTCTGGGGCAAGGATCCCTCGGTGCTGATCAGTTCATCCTATATGCCAACCGGCAAGGCCGTGCCGGTGGAAGGCGGCTACCGCTTCAGCGGGCGCTGGCAGTTCTCCAGCGGATCGCAACACTGCGATTGGGTGATCCTGGGCGCCAACATGGTCGCCCCCGACGGAGACGGCACGCCCGAGCCCTACAACTTCCTGGTGCCGCGCACCGATTATCAGATCGTCGATACCTGGCACACGATGGGCCTGTGCCCCACAGGCAGCAACGACATCGTGATCGAAGATGCATTCGTGCCCGCGCACCGCGTGATCCGTGAGCGAGACATGTTTGCGATGAACTGCCCAGGCCATGCCGCCAACCCGGGCCCGCTCTATCGCATTCCCTTCGCGCAGGTGTTCAACCGCACCGTCTCGACCACGTCGATCGGTTCGCTGCGCCGCGCGCTCGAAATCTTCGTGCGGGCCACGCGCGAGAAACGCGCCACCTATTCGGGTGCGCGCCTGGCGGCCGATACCACCATCCAGCAAGCCGTGGCCGAAGTGAAGCTGATCCTCAACGACCTGGAACTGCGTCTCGCCAGCGACTTGGCCGAGCTTGATGCACGATCGCTCAGCGGCGACTGGCCGATCGAACGCCGTGCCGAACTGGGCCACCACACCACCGCCATGGTCAGCCGCTGCGTTACCGCGATCGACCAGCTCATGCTGTTTTCGGGCGGCAAGGCCATCTACGCTGGCAATCAGGTACAGCGCGCGTTCCTCGACATCCATTGCGCCCGCGCACATGTTGCCAACAATCCCTATCCCTATGCCCGCAACGTTGGCGCGATGGCCTTCGGTTACGACAACGATTGCATGGACCTGTAACCAGGTGGCCCGCGCAGCGTGGCGCCGCGCGCCATTTGCGCGGTGAGCGCACCTGATAGTCGCGGCCGACAGCGCCCTGCCCCCGTTGCTGTGACCGTAACCCAACCGTTTCACGCGCGGCCGTGCTGCACTCCTGCCCTATCGCGGTGACAGGCAATACGCTGCAGGAAGGAATTGAAAGTGATAGACGGGGTAAAACGGGCCCGACGGTTGGGCCACGGAATGCTGTCAGTGGCGGCGCTGGCGCTGCTCGCCTGTGCCTGCAGCGGGCAGCGGGAAGACCAAGCTGCAAGCCACACCGCGAACGGGACGGCAAAGGGCGCGGCGACATCGGGTACGGCCGCGATCCAGCCGGTGGTTTCGATCAAGGAACTGATGGATTCCACCGTCGATCCCGCTGCTGACGGGGTGTGGGACGCGGTAGGCACGATCACCACGGCCAGCGGCGTCGATCACCACCAGCCGCGCAGCGATGAGGAATGGCAGGCGGTGCGCCGCCACGCAGTGACTCTTGCAGAGGCAATGAACCTGGTCATGCTCGATGGGCGCCATGCCGCCCCCACCGGCACCCGCCCAGGACTGGGCGAGCAGGCCCCGGCACAAATCGAGGCGGCAATTCGCGCCAACCCGGCGCAGTTCGACCAGTTCGCGACGGCCACGCGCGACGTTGCGATCGACATGGTCCGGGCGATCGACCGGCACGACGTCGATGCCGTGATGAAGCTGGGCGGCACGCTCGATGATCGCTGCGAGTCCTGCCACGTGACCTATTGGTATCCGAACTCGCCGCGCCCCAAGACCTGAGGTTGCGAAGCGCTCTTGGCCACGCGGCCGCAGGGAGCCGCGCGGTCCGATGGGAAGAATCTGAAGAGAGGCGACGCGCACGAAACTTCGCCGTGCGCGTCGCTATGCCTGCGTGCGCAGGCTAGGCGGCGTGGACAGGGTAGCCCCTCATGGCGTGGGCTCGGTTTTCATCTCAAGGCTGCCGTCAGTCCCCACCACCGTGCGATCGCCATCACAGACGTATTCTTCGATGCGGTAGCTCGCCGGCTCGCGCTTGTAGAGGAAGGTGAAACGATAGGGTGCGGTGAGGTACTGTGGGTCGGTAATGGTCACATCGTCGGCGAGGATGCCATCAGCCCGCAGGTGCAGACGTTCCTCCACATGCATCGCGGGCGAATGCGGGATGTCCTCATAGCGGACATCCTCACGCACGCCGGCGGTTTCCACCACGAGCACACCGCCTTCCCAGCGTCCAACCGACCGACCGAAATAGCCGGGGTTGATCGCCTCCACCGGCGGCAACGCTTCGTCAAGGTAGATGCGCCGGACCTGCGACATGAACTCGGCCAGCACGGTCACCTGCCGCAATGCCGGGTTCTGCAGAATCTGCAGCGCATAATGCGCGCCCATGATCCCAGGCACGCCCTCGGGCAGGCACTGCGAACTCGGCGTGGGCAAAGGCTTGCCGGCAGCATCTGCAGCGGCGCGGCGCTGCTCCATCGCCTGCCACTGCGCGAGGTATGGTGCGCGCAGCGGCGGCGGCACAACCTGCAGCTCGGCCGGGTCAGGCTGGCCCGAGAACGTGCCGGGATAGGGCGGATAGCGGTTCCACACCCCCGAAATGTCGGGCTCTTGCGCAGGTGCAGATGCAATTGCCGGGGCGGCGACGAGCGCCCCGGCGATTGCAAGTGCGGCTAGAATGCGCCGCTGTGCCGCAGTGAAGGCCATCACTGCCGTGCCGTCAGCGTCAGGCCGATGGTGCGCGGGCGGAAGCTGCCGGCACGGTACCAGGTCGATATCGGCGAATCGTGGTAGAGCCCCAAGATCGGCTGGCTGTCGGTGACATTGTTGACGAAGACGCTGAGGTCGATATCAGCCTTGCCCGCCTTGAACCGGCCGCCAGCGCGCAGATCGAGCTGCGACGTGGCGGGCGGACGCGGCAGCGCGGGATCGACCAGCGGGGAGTTCGTGTCGATCGGCGTGTTGTTGTGGCTGCTATAGGAATAGTCGGCACGGGCGTAGCCATCGACCGATCCCACCGGCTCGACCAGTTCGGCATTGAGCTGCAGCGACCACGGGGCCACCGCGAAAGGCTCGCCCGCGCGACGGATCGTGGTGCCGCCGGGGCCCGGGATCGCGGTGGTATAGCGCGCATTGGTATAGGCCACCGAGGCACCCAGCGTCAGAGCCGGGATGGGCTTGGCGGCCAGCGACAGATCAAAGCCGTCGATCTTGGCCTTGCCCAGGTTGAGCGCGGCGTAGATCGAGCAGGTCGGCAGCGAGAACAGCGTCTGCACGTTGTTCCAGTCGATGTGATAGGCCGAGGCATCGACCGCCAGCTTGCCGCCGAACAGCCGGGTCTTGGCCCCCGCTTCATAGCTCCAGATCGAGTCGGGCTTGAGCGTCTGCGACGCCAGCGGATCAAAGCCGATCGCTGCGGCGTCGGCAGCGCAGGTCAACCCGACCGGCGGCGAGATCCCTGGTCCGCGCACGCCCTTGGCCGCACTGACATAGAACAGGTTGTTGCGATCGGCCTGGAACGACACGCCCGCCCGGGGCGTGAAGGTGCGGCTGGTCACGCCGAGGCTGTCGGTGTGGCCGGCGGTGGTATAGAGCGGACCTGCGGTGAAGCCCTCGAACTTGTAGTTGGCGATGGTGTAGCGGCCGCCCAGCGTGAGCTTCACCCGCGGCACGATCTCGTAGTCCGCCTGGGCATAGACTGCTGCCTGGCGATCGCGGTGCGTGTTGCGCTGGAACACACTGTAGCGCCCCTGATAGAGATCGACGCCATAAGCATCGGCGAGCGATGCATATTCCGGGTCACCGGCCTGCCGCTGACTATAGTTGACCACGTCGAGCAGCTGCGGATCGCTGCCAGCATACTGGTCGCGCACGAACGAGCGCTGGTAGAAGGCGCCGATGATCCAGTTGAACCGCGCGTTGGCGTTGTCGTTCTGCAGACGCAGTTCCTGGGTGAACGCGGTCTGCTTTGTGTTGCTGGCCGTACCCGGGGCGTAGTTGGCAAATTCGGCCGGTATAGTGCCGACGATATTGCCGAACAGCGAAAGGCTGAGCGTGGCGTCGTCGCTCTGGGTGCGCGTGGTACGGTGGAAGTACGAGGTATCAGACACCAGTGTCGCCCCGCCCAGCGACAGCTCGACCTTGAGCGCAGGCAGATAGAAGCGGTCGGAATGGCTCTCGGGCTTGGTGTTGAGGCTCAGCCGCTGGTCCCCGCGCGAGAGGTCGGACTGCGCAACCTCGAACCGCGACCCGTCGGCGATGTCCTGGTACTGGTAGAAGATCGAAGGCGTGATCGTCAGCGTCTCGGTGGGTTTCGCCCCCACCGCCAGCCGTGCCGAGACCGTATTCGAACTGTTGATGTCCTTCTGCGTCACCTGCTTGGTGGTGCGATCGAGACGATCGATGTAACCGCCGTCGTGACGCATCCAGCCGCTGGCGCGGAAGCCGATCTTGTCGGTAATGATCGGCGCGCCCACCGCCACGCCGCCTTCATAGCTTTCGGCGCCGTTCTTGGTCGTGGCCACTTCGGCACGGTCGTACATCGAGACCGTATCATAGCTGGGCTTGGGCATGATGAAGCGCAGCGCGCCGCCCACCGACCCGCTGCCGAACAGCGTGCCCTGCGGCCCACGCAGCACTTCCACGCGCTCGAGATCGAAGACCTGCGGATAGGGATTGCTTAGCGAGGGGCTCACGCCAACGCGGGTCTGCACCGGGGTATCGTCGATATAGACGCCGGTGGTGGGAATGCCCGACGAGGAATCCACGCCGCGGATCGCAATCGTGGTCTGGCCGGTGCCATAGAGCACCGCGGTCTGGCCGAACGAGACCCCCGGGGTGATCTGGGCGATATCGGCAATCGAACGTACGCCCTGCGCGTCGAGTTCGGCGCTGGTCTTGGCGACCACGCTGGCAGGCACACGGCTCAGCGACTGTGCCTTGCGCGTGGCAGTAACGATGATTTCCCCCACCTGGCCGTTGCTCGGCGTGTCGGTGGGCGGCACCGTCGCGCCCGGCGGCGTGGCAACATCGCCGACCTGCTGTGCCAGCGCGGCCAGCGGGGCAATGATTGTTGAAGACGCAAGAAGGAGGGCCGCGCGACGCGCGGCAACGGAACGATCTGTCATGATAATGCTACTCCCCGATAGCGGAACGCGCCTCCTTGTTGGAGTATCGCGAGTGAGGCTCTTATGAGTGGCCGATAGTGTTACCTAGTTTACATTATATGGCAATATGCTTGTTTTGTTGATTATTTGCAACAAAAGGGGTTTAGCTCGATCTTGCTGATTTATGAGGGCAACTGGCCTTTTTTGCAGTTTCCGGCCGCAGCCCAAAACCGAGGTAGCGCCAACAAATGAACATAATTGTTGCATAATTTATACAAATATCAGTTTTTACGATATTTTGTTTTGTTATGATCACCAGTTTGCCTAGCATCGGGTACGGCGGGGGCGATTGATTCGCGCCGCCCGCCCAGCCGGCTAGGCGAGAGACTGGCGCCATCGCCTTGAGGAGCGAGGCTGGCCGCATCATAGACTTTGTTTTAACCTTAAAGTAAATCAAAATTTGGCGTTTTCATCACGATGCAGGTAAAGCAACAGCGATGTCGCGTCGGTCGCCGCGGATGAACCCGGCCATGAGGGAGAGACCGGATCGTGGAGAACCCCGCAAATCCCCCGCCAAAAGCCGCTGACACGGGCGACCATGCGGCAGCCCGCCTTGCCGAAGAGATTGCCCGCGTACGCGCGGTTCTCGCCGCCAGCCGCTCAGCCGTGCAGTTGCGCCTGTTCGACTACCTTGCCGCGCGTTCGGGCGATGCACGCGCGCCCAAGGAAATCGAGATCGCGCATGCCGTGTTCGGCGGCGACGAATCGACCGACGCAGCCGCCGACTCCGGTGTGCGCGTTTATGTCCACCGCCTGCGCAAGCGCCTTGAAGACCACTATCGCGGGCAGCCCGGTGCGCGTCTCGTCATTCCCAAGGGCGAATATCGCCTCGTGCTTGCCGAGGTCGAGGCCGCGCAGGCCAATGCAGGCTTTACGGCACCGGACCTGGCCGAGACAGCATCGCTCCGCGCGCCCGCCATCGCCCCGCCGCCGGTGCGGTTTCGAAGGATGCCGCCCGGCGCAGTTCCGGCCCTGCTGGGGCTGGCGTTATGCTGCCTTACCATCGCGGCCGGTTTAGCGGTTTACGCCTGGCCATGGTCGCACGGGGCAGGTGGCGAGCCCGACGATGAACGGCTGCGCAACACCGCACTGTGGCGCAATCTCGGCGCAGGCGTCCCTGTGCTGGTCGTGGCCGGCGACGCCTATGCCGCCGCCGAAACCGGCGACCAGCGCAACGTGCAGCGCATGATCCTCGACCCGCGCATCGCCTCGCGGGAGGAACTGGGACAGCACATCCGCAGCCATCCCGACCAGTTCTACCGGCTCTATGACTTCGACCTGCATTTCACGCCGGTGCCGACCGCCCTCGCCGCCTGGAACATCGAGGCGACGCTTCCCCACGAGTCCACCGGAACGCGCCGAATTGCCTCGATCGTGCCTGCCTCCGCGCTGACGCCTGCGCTCCAGCAAGGCGCTGACATCGTCTACGTTGGCCACCTTGCCGACATGGGCACGCTCTCTGCGCCGCTCGCGGCCGCCAGCAGCCTGCGTTTCGACCGACCCGGCGCGATCGTCGATCCCGCTGCGGCACGCGTCTGGCAAGCCTCGCTACCCGCGCCCGACAACACCCCGCACGTGCGCGATGCCGTGACCACCGACTATGGGTATCTTGCCAGCCTGACCGCCCCCGGCGGGCGAGCGCTGTTGGTGATTGCAGGTTTGGGCGATGTTGCCACGGCCCAGTTGGCCGGGCTGGCCACCAGCGCGCAGGCGCTCGGCCAGATCGCGGTGCATACCGGCAACCGCCCCCATTTCGAGGCGGTCTTTGCCATCGACACACGCGACGGCATCGCCGTTTCGCGCCGCCTGCTGTTGGCGCGCGCACTGCGCTGAGCAGGCAGGCAATATGCACCCAGCCGGTTGGCACACATGATCCACTTGGCGGCTTGGCTTTTATGCTTTAAGCCTAAAGAAAGAGGAGATCTGATGCCAACCCCTGCCCCGGGCAACGAGCCGCCCGCAGTCACCGCTACCGACAATCTGACCGCCGCCGACGGCCCTGCGACACGCGCCCCATTGCCCGGCGCCGGATCAGCCACGCTTCGCATGTGGGTGCGCCTGCTCGCCTGCGCCAAGATTGGCGAGAAGCAGTTGCGCCGCAAGTTCGATGAGCAGTTCGATACCACCCTGCCCCGCTTCGACGTGCTCGCCGCCCTCGATCGCGTGCCCGAGGGCCTGAGCATGAGTGCGTTGTCGCGCGCGCTGCTAGTCTCCAACGGCAACGTGACCGCAATCGTGCGCCAGTTGCAGGCCCAGGGCTTGGTCGCCTCGCGCACAGACCCGCACGACGCACGCTCGGCGATCGTCTCGCTCACGCCCGCCGGCCAGCGCCAGTTCGATACCCTCGCCACCGCGCACCACGCCTGGATCGCCGCGATGCTGCGCGATGTCCCGGCCGAGCGGGTAGACCAGCTCGTGCGCAGCCTTGGCGAATTGCGCGCCATCCTGGAAGAGCAGACATGACCCGTTTCACCACCACTGCCCTCGTCCGCTTCGCACATGTCGATGCGGCCGGGATCGTCTTCTACCCGCGCTATTTCGAGATGCTCAACGGTGCGGTGGAAGACTGGTGCGCCCAGGGCCTCGGGGCCGATTTTCGTGCACTGCACGACATCCGCGGGATCGGCGTGCCCACCGTCGGTCTCGAGGCCGAATTCCACAGCCCCAGTCGGCTCGGCGACATGCTCGATATCGCGCTGGTCCCGCTCCATGTCGGGCGCAGCAGCTGCCGGCTTGAGCTGACGTTCTCGTGCGGCGGCGAAACGCGCCTCATTGCCCGCGTCACGCTGGTGTGCACCGACCTTGCCGAGATGCGCAGCACGCCGTGGCCTGACGATATCCGCGCGCGCATGACCGGGACAGCCCCGGTTGCTGCCTGATCAGTCCGCGCCCCGCTTTGTACAGGCGGGGCGCGGACTGATGCGGCCATGTCAGGCTGCTATCACCGGGTGGCGCAATGTGCCGATCCCTTCGACGCAGGCAACGATGGTGTCGCCCGGCCAGACCCATTCCTGTGGATCACGGCCCGCCCCCACACCCGCAGGCGTTCCGGTGGCGATGATATCGCCGGGCTCGAGCGTGATGCCCTGGCTGATGTCCGCCACCAGTTCGTCTACCTTGAACAGCATGTAGGCAGTGTTGCTGCGCTGCTTTTCCACACCGTTGACAGTCAGCCACAGGTCGAGCGTCTGCGGATCGGGAATCTCGTCGGCGGTCACGACCACGGGACCCATCGGGCAGTAGGTATCCTGCCCCTTGGAATAGATCCACTGCCCGGCACGGCGGCAGTCGCGCGCGCTCATGTCGATGCACACGGTATAGCCGAACACGTGGGCCAGCGCGTCATCGCGCCGCACGCGGCGGGCGGTGGTGCCAATGATCGCGGCCAGTTCCACTTCCCAGTCGAGTTGACGGGTGATCGCAGCGTCATGGCGGATAGGCTCGTCCGGCCCGATCACGCTGGTAGGCGGCTTGGAGAAGATCACTGGCTGGCGCGGCAGGTCGGCGGAGGTATCAAGCGAGCGCGCGCTTTCGGCGACGTGTTCGGTATAGTTGAGGCCGATGCCGAACACGTTCTTGCGCGGACGGGGGATCGGCGCGAGCAGACGCACATTGGCCAGTGGCAGCGCGGTGCCCAGCGGGAAGAGGTCGCCTTGCTCGGCAATCAGCGCCGTGATCGTAGTGATCGCGCCAGGACCGAGGTCGATCAGATCAAGCATGCGCGAGGGTAGATCCACTCCGCGCGCCGCGCCAAAGCGGGCGAGATCGAGCACCAATGTCGCTTCGGCGCCCACCAGGACGCCAAGGCGCGCTTCGGCTTCCGCCGTAGCGCGGTAGGTAACCAGTCGCATTGCAATTCCTTCCATGGTTCGGTTCGTATCAGGCGATGAGGGGTTGGTGGCCGCCGTTGTCTCCGAAGGCCTCTTCGCGATAGAGGCCCAGAGCACGCATCACCGGCAGGTCGTGGAATGCGAAGAGGCAGGCGTCCTCACGATCAGAGGCGTTGGCATGTTCGTGGTACATCCAGGCGGGCACCACGAAAATGTCGCGCTCCTTCCAGTCGAACCGTCGGCCGTTGATGATCGACCAGCCGCTGCCTTTGCAGCACTGGTAGACGAAGCTGCCCGTCTGGCGATGCGCGCGCGTGCGCTCGCCGGGACGCAGCATCTGCATGTGCGCACCAATGGTCATCATCACCGGACCACCGGTGTCGGGATTGACGTATTCCATCAGCACCCCGTCAAAAGGAGAACCGTCGGTCACCGCGGCATAGCGCTGCAACGCCTCGTAGGTGGGCGCCCATTCGTACTTGAGCAGCGGCGAATAGCGTTTTTCCCAGGTAGATCCCCAGGGCCTGAGCCCGGGGTTGCCCCAGGTATGGACCGAGGCATCGACCGGGTAGCGCATCGCCTGGGACAAGTCGGGGTGCACCTCGTAGAAGTTTACCTCGAGGGCGTTCATCAGCGGGATGTCGAGCCCATCCTGCCAGATGCACACGCTGCCATCCTCGGCCACGCCATGTTCGTGCCAGGTCCCGTTGGGCGTCAGCACGAAGTCGTTTGCGCCCAGCGTCATCTTCTGCCCGTCGACGTTGGTGAACGCGCCAGTGCCTTCCATGATGAAGCGCAGCGCCGAGGCGCTGTGGCGGTGCGACGACGCGCATTCGCCCGGCTTCATGACCTGCAGCCCCGAATAGAGCCAACCGACGGCGGCGACCACATCCTGACGCCCGGGATTTTCCAGATAGATCACCCGACGCCCCGCCTGCTCAGGGGTAACGAGATCGAGCGCTCGCAGCACGTCGGCGCGCAGATCTTGGTAACGCCACAGCATGGGTTGCGAGGTCGAGGCAGGCTCCCACGGCTCGATCTTGTTGGCCACCGTCCACAGCGCGCCTGTACCCAGCGTCGCGAGCCGGCGGTAGTAGGCCACCAGCTCGGGTGTGTCTGCCACGTTGGCGCGGCCGATCCGATCCTCGCGATAGCTGTCGTATGCCTTGGTAGTCACCGCACTCTCCATCGCGCCAACGAGGCCCGGGCCTCGTCCACAAATTTATTATAGGCTTAAAATATCTTGCTTCGGCGGCGCTGGCAAGCCATCAGTTGCAGCGCAATGCCACCTGCCGAGGAGCCCCGCATGACAAAGCCGTTTCGCGCCGCCGTGGTCCAGGCCGCCGCCGTTCCCGATGATTCGCTGGCCTCGGCCGAACGCGCGGCCGCGCGGGTGCGGCAGGCAGCCGCCCAAGGCGCGCGGCTGGTCGTCTTTCCCGAGGCATTCATCGGCGGCTATCCCAAAGGGGCCACTTTCGGCGCGCCCGTGGGTCTGCGCCGGCCCGAGGGACGCGAGGATTACCGCCGCTATCACGCCAACGCGATTGCGCTCGATGGCCCCGAGGTCGCACTCCTGGCCGAGGCAGTGCGCGAGACCGGCGCCTTCGTGGTGATCGGCGTGATCGAGCGCGACGGCGGCACCGTCTATTGCACCGCGCTGTTCCTCGACGGCGAACGCGGCTTGGTGGGCAAGCACCGCAAGCTCATGCCGACGGGCGCCGAACGCCTGATCTGGGGCTTTGGCGACGGCTCGACGCTGCCGGTGATCGACACGCCGCTTGGCCGGATCGGCGCAGTCATCTGCTGGGAAAACTACATGCCGATGCTGCGCATGGCGATGTACGGCCAGGGCGTGACGCTCTACTGCGCCCCCACGGCCGATGACCGCGATACCTGGCCAGCTTCGATGCAGCACATCGCGCTGGAGGGCCGCGCTTACGTGCTCTCGGCCTGCCAGCACATTACGCGCGGTGCCTACCCGGCCGATTTCGACTGTACGCTGGGCAACGCCCCCGAAACCGTGCTGTTGCGCGGCGGTTCGATGATCGTCTCACCGCTGGGCCGCGTGCTCGCCGGGCCCGACTATACGCCCGATACCATCCTCTATGCCGACATCGATCCCGACGAGGTGATCCGCGGCAAGTTCGATTTCGACGTGGCCGGGCATTACGCCCGCCCCGACGTGTTCTCGCTGCATGTCGATGCAACCGCGCGGCAGCCGGTCTGCTTCGACACCGGGCCCGCCAACGAGCGCGCCGCTTCAACCACTTTGCCAGGGGCATGACGCCGATGCAGTTCGATTTCACCAATCTCGACGCGCCCTCCCGCTACAAGCTGATGGCCGCTGCGATCACCCCGCGCCCGATCGCCTGGCTCACCACGCAATCTCCGCAAGGCGTGCGCAACGCCGCCCCCTACAGTTTCTTCAACATGATGGGTGCGGCACCGCCTCTGGTCGCGGTCGGCCTGATGCGCCGCCCCGATGGCACGCACAAGGACAGCGCGCACAACATCCTCACCACGCGCGAATTCGTGGTCAATCTGGTGGCCGAACACGATGCCGCAGCAATGAACTTCACCTGCATCGACGCCCCGCCCGACTGTGACGAGTTGGCCGCGGCAGGCGTTGCCGTCGCCGCCAGCACCGCGATTGCCCCACCGCGGATCGCCAGCGCACCGGTGTCGATGGAATGCCGGCTGTTCCAGGCGATCGAGGCGGGTACATCGACAATCGTGCTGGGCGAAGTGGTGCGCTTTCACGTCCGCGACGACCTCGTCGATCCCGCGCGGCTCCATGTAAATACACTGGCGATGAACCTTATCGCGCGCATGCATGGCGGCGGCTGGTATGCCCGATCGACCGACCTGCTGCAGCTCGAACGCCCGATCTGGGCGGAATGGCAGGGCATGCTGCACGCGGGTGGCTAGGCCCGGATCTGTCAGAGCGGCGCGTCCCACGCCGCGACGGGCGTGATCGCCAGGTCCGTGATGCGATCGTCCGCCGTTGTCGCCAGCGTCACATCGACAATTCCGCCGTCATAGCGCGCGCGATAGCGCCAGGCCGGACCGCCGCAGGCACTGGTGTGCGCGAAGGGCGCGAGCGCCTCCAGCCGGCCAAGCGGCGCTACCACCCCGGCATATTGCCCCACCATCTCCTTGAGATCGAGCGCGGCATAGTGGGCGAAGGCAGCGGGCTCCACGCGGTTTTCCGCAATGGCGCCCAGCACTTTGCGCACCCGCGCGTTCATCGCCGCCACCGGCGCGGTCGCCCGGTCGGGCAGCGGCTCTGCCTTTGGCCGGGCCAGCGCCGGCACGGTCAGCGCGGCGATCAGGCGTGCCAGCGTCTCGGCGTCGGCGCCCTCGCCGTTGGCGAGTACCGCCACGGTCAGACCTTGCGCACCATAGCGGATGGCAAATGTCTGGAAACCCTGCCAGCTGCCGCCATGCCACCAGGTGCGCCCATCGACATACCAGCCCAGGCCATAGCCACAGGTTGCGCCACCGGGCAGGCGTGCGGCCTCGCCCATTTGCGCCCACGACCGCGGCGACAGCACGGCGCCCCGACTCATCGCCCCGGCCCAGGCGGCATAGTCCAACGCCGACAGGTAAAGCGAGCCATCGGCGGTGGAATTGGCTGCGGCAGAGATCCATTCGGCGTTGCGCAACTGTCCGTCACGGCGCTCGTAGCCGGCGGCGCGGCCAGGGATGATCGCCAATTCGTCGATCCCACGCGCACGCGTCATGCCCGCAGGGGCAAAGACTTCTTGGGCAAGGTAGGCGGCATAGGGCCGCCCGGTGATCCGCCGGATCGCCTGCCCCAGCACCACGTAATCGACATAGCCAAACCGCCAGCGCGTGCCGGCGGCGAAGTTGAGATCTTCGTGCGCGATGATGTCGAGCATCTGCGCATCGGTATATTCTACGCGGAAATCACCGTTGGGCGTCGCCGGCAACCCGGAGGTGTGGGACAGCATCTGCCGCACTGTGACAGGCTGCCAGCGCGCGGGCAGTTCGGGCAGGATTGCCCGGATCGATCGGTCAAGATCGAGGCGGCCCTGTTCGGCCAGCCGCAGCACGCCGGCCGCGGTGAACTGCATGCCCAGCGCCCCGGTCTTGAACAGCGTATCGGCATGCACTGGCACGCCATGTTCAAGGTTGGCGATACCGAAGCCCTCGACTCGCAGCGGCACTCCGTCCTTGACGATGGCGATGGCGATGCCGGGCACGTCGCCACGCGCGCGTTCGGCCTCCACCGCGCGCGCCACCGGGTCGTCGGCGGCCGGAGGGGTGGCGAACGTCTCGGCACGGCTTGGCCGGACGATCGCCAACGCCGCAACCGCCGCGACCAGCACCAGCAGCGCCGGGATGGTGGAAGAGTGCGTCTTGAAACGAACGGGCCTTTGCCCGCGAAACAGGGTCTGGTTCATGCTGCCCACGATGCCCGCGGGCCACGGCGGGCCCAATGGCGCATTCGGCCCCGAACGCGGCGAATGCGGCCGCGCCCGATCTGGTGGCCATGCCGTGTCGTTTCAGTGTACCGGGGCCGTAGTGGCCGCGATCGGGTGATACTCGGGCGCAGGGGCGGCGTTGTCCCAGATGCCCTGCGATCGGGTGGGACGATCGACCACCAGACTTGCGCCCAGGTTGGCATTGCCCAGCGTGCGCACTTGGAACAGTGCCTCGAACCCGCCGCCACACCCGATCCGTCCCTGCCGCAGGCCGCGTAGCCGCCCTGTATCGGTGGCAAGATCCGCCATCTCGCGCAGGCCTGGATCGCGCAGCGCGGCGATCACCAGCACGGTATTACCCGCCGGGCCGGGCAGGCAGGCAAGGTAGCCATAATCGCGCCGCGCGATGCGTTGGTCGCGCAGTTCCAATCCGTCGCTGTGATAGGGCTTGCCGCCCTGCGCATCGACCAAGCTGTCGAGCCCGGCATCGAGGCGAAAGCCCGAGGCCTGCGCCAGCGGATCGCGCAGCAGCGCGCCAATGCCGCTCAACTGCCCGACATAGACCACGTCGGAAACCTTGAGCACGTCGGGCGTCAGCTGCGAGGCAGCGATCAGGCGGATCGGGCGCTGGGCGAAGGCCGGGTCGCGCAGCAACGCCGCACGGATCGTGGCCGCTGCCGTCATCGTCGCGCTGGTAACATAGTGCTGATCGCGGTCTGTCACGGCGCTGGCAGTCTGGGGGTTGAGCATCTGGAAAATGATCAGATCCTCGCGCGTGGGGACGGCATGATCCCAAACCAAGCGCGCCGGCATGCCCGAAGCGGGGGTTTCGGCGAAGAAGTAATAGTCTCCCATCACCACGGTGATCGGTCGCGATGCCCCGGCCAACGCCGACCATGGCGCGGTGCCTTCAAGCCTGTCACCCGCCCCGCGCTGCCAGCGCACCACCAGCGCGCTGCCCAGCACGAGAGCGACCACGGCCAGGACGGCGACGAGGGCTATCACCCAGGGTCGCGTCGGGCCGGTGCCGGGCAGTACAACCGGCGGCTGCGCAGTGATCGCGCCTTGATGCTGTGCAGGCATTGCGGCATCGACCAACATCAGGCGATAGGTGCCTACCGGCAGGTGCAGCCTAGGGCCCGGTTCGTGGGCAAACTCGGTCTCGATCAGACGACGCAGACGGTGGACATAGACCCGCACGTTGGCGTCGGGGCGGTGCGCTGCACTGCGTCCATCGGCAAAGACCTCCGCAGCGATCTGCGCCTCGGACGGGGCGGCGGCATCGCGTGCCCGCGCCGCCAGATGGTCGAACAGCGCAAGCAGCTTGTCCGATCGGCTGCGTTCGAGTGCATCGCGCATCCGTGCCACTGCCACGCCGAAGCCGGTATCGCTGCCGTCACCGACGGCATCTTCGCGCCCGCCGTTGGGCGGCGCTGCGGGCGAATCGGGTGGTATATCTGGGGGCGGAATCGCTGGCACAGGCCTCTCAAAAAATGCAACAATGCATGCTTAAATACGCATGTTGTTTCGATTTGGAAATAACTTCGCGCGAATTCTGGAGTCCATTGCGCGCCGGTCATACCGATCCGCCAGCCCCAGAATGCAGTGCTTGTAACGGTTTCACAACAGTAATCCCGTCGCGCGAGCCGTCACTGTCCGCCAGCGTTGCATTACCGGTTGCACGGTTGCCGAAACGCGGGCGGACAAGGGCTGAACCAGCCGAATGCACACCGCCGCCGCCCGGCCCAGCGCCCAGACGCCACACAAGAGGAGCTTACCCATGATCCGGATCAGCAAGACGGCCGCCGCTCTCGTCGGCATCGTCATTCTGGCCCTCGCCACCCCGGCTGTTGCCCACCATTCCTTCGCGATGTTCGACCAGACCCGGATCGATACCAAGCGCGGCGCCACCGTTGCCGAGTTTCGCTTTACCAACCCGCATTCCTTCGTGGTGGTCAATGTCAACGAGGGCGGCGCCGTCACGCGCTATGCGCTCGAATGCAGCAGTGTGAATATGATGAGCAAGGTCGGCTGGAAGTTCAACACGCTCAAGACTGGCGACAAGGTGGATATCGCCTTCTACCCGCTTCGCAATGGCAAGCCCGGCGGCATGCTCAAGACCATCAAGGTCGCCGACGGGCGCACGCTGAGCGGCTGGTAAGGCCGGCGCGGCTGTCGAGACGACCACAGCGCCCACACCAAAAATGCCAACGACGCGGCGCATGTGATGCGCCGCGCAGGGAGATCACTATGCACCTGCGCCCCTCCATCCTATTGGCCGCCTGCGCCGCCGCGCTGATCGCCGGCAGTGCCACTGCGGCACCGGCCCATGCAAGCCGCCCTGCTCCGGCAAAACCTGCCGCCGCCAACGCGCAGCCCGACATCAGCGGCGTGTGGGAGCTCTATCCCGATCCCTTCGCCGGCGACGAGAACACGTTCCGTGAATTGCCGGTGCCCGGCGACGGGCCGAAACTGCGCGAACCCTATGCCAGCCAATGGAAGGCCCAGCGCGCCAAGCGCGATGCCGCACTCAAGGCGGGCAAGCCGCTGGTCGATCCCAGCACGCAGTGCCTGCCCGAAGGCATGCCGGCAATCATGGGCGCGATCTTTCCGCTCGAAATTCTCCAGACGCCGGGCCGGGTCACCGTGCTCGCCGAATTTCTCACCCAGACCCGGCGCATCTACCTTGGCCGCCAACAGCCCGCGCTCGATGACATCAATCCCTCGTTCTACGGTCTTGCCACCGGCCGCTGGGAGGGTGACACACTTGTCGTGACCACGCGTGGGGTGAAGGAGGACGTGCGGTTCTTCGAGATCCCGCACAGTGCCGAGATGACGATCACCGAGCGCATCCGTCGCACTGGTCCGAATCTCATGGAAGACCAGATCACCATCGATGATCCCAAGATGCTGATCGAGCCCTATCGCTTCACCTATGGGTACAAGCGCAACCCCACCTACGAGATGCAGGAATACTTCTGCGACCGCGAGGACCCGCTGTTCAAGGTGACCAGCGACGGCACGGTCGAGATGAAGGACACCGACGAGATCAAGTAGGCCGTCGCGGGTCTGCACCGCCGGGCCGGTCGCGCGCGGCTGGCCCGGATTTCCATGGCGGAGGAGCCCAAGACGATGAGTGACCGGCGCACGTTCCTGCAAGGATCGCTGGCGAGCCTGGCCACCGGCATGGCCGGCATGCCCACGCCGGCCAGTGCGAACCCGGCGCACCGCCAGGTCATCGGCGCGGTACGGCGCGAGGACACGATCGTGCGCCTCGGTGGCCTGGGCGACGGCTACAAGATGACGCTGCGCCCTGACGGCACGCAGCTCGTCGTGGTCAATGATGGGCCGGGCTGGAACAACCCGCCCACCACCTTCTACAACACCCGGCTGTGGACCGTTTCGGGCAACCCGCCCGCGCCGCGCTTCGCCATGCTGCCGGGCTATCCCGATCTCGATCGCGACGCCCGGCCCGACGCGCCACGCTATTATGGCCACGGCGTGATCCAGGTCGGGCAGCGAATCTATCAGTTCGTCGCCACGCACGATGCCGCCCGGGATCGCCCGCAGCGCTGGCGCGGGGCCAAGCTGATCCTGTCGGACGACGGCGGCACAACCTGGCGGAACCGCGACGGCACTACCCCCGTGGTGTGGGAGGACTGGGCCGAGCAGCGACGCGGGCCCTTCACTTTTTTCGACGAGCCCGACGGTGCGCTTTCGCTGCTGACCTTCCTCCAGCAGATGCGCGGGCAGCCCCCCGCTCCCGGTGGTTGGCTCATGCTCTATGGGCTCGATGGCAACACCGATGGGCGGATGAACCATCTGCTATTGCTGCGCGTGCCAGTCGATGCCGTGACCGATCGCGCGGCCTACCGCTTCTTTGCGGGTCGGGACGCCATGGGCCAGCCGATCTGGTCGGCCGACATTGCCGCACGCCGCCCGGTGCACCGCTTTCCGCCCGGCTGGGTCAACCATGCCAACCTCTTCCCCGGCGACCTCGTGGTCGAAAGCTGGCTGCCGAGCGTAGTCTACAACGCCCCACTCGGGGTCTACATGATGGCGAGCGCGGGCATTGGCGTGGGGGCCGACGGAACAGAATTCGGCAGGTCCAGCTATTTCGGGCTGTGGGTATCCCCCTCACCCTGGGGACCATGGCGCCAGATCCACGAGGAAGCAGCCTGGTGCCCAGGCGGAGACCAGCACGCGCGCGCCTATGCCCCGCAGATCGCGCCGGGCTGGATCGCAGCCGATGGGCGCTCTTTCTGGCTGGTTTGGTCAGACCTTCGCGGCATCCACGCCTTTGGGCATGACGAGGCGCTGCTCGATGCCGCCCTTGCCAAGGCCAGTACACCTGCCGAGCGCGCCACGATCGAGACCCACTTCCTGCAACAGTACATGCCAGGCTTCTCGTTCAACGCCCAACGCGTCGATCTGCGCCTCGCCCCAGCCTGACGGCGGCGGTCGTGCACATCGCACCGATTGACATGCCCTCCATATAAATGTATGCGCATGCATATATATGGAGGGCAGGAATGGCCGAGCGTTCGTTTGCACGTGAAGTGGAGCATCTGCGGCTGGGGGCGGGCGAGGAATTTCGTGGGGAAGCGATCCTCGCGATTACCAAGGGCCTGCTTCAGGCGGGCGTAGCCTATGTTGGCGGCTATCAGGGCTCGCCGATCTCTCACCTCATGGACGTCCTCGCCGATGCGCAGGACATCCTCGGCGAGTTGGGCGTAAACTTCCAAAGCTCGGCCAACGAATCCACCGCTGCGGCCATGCTCTCGGCCTCGGTGATGTACCCCTTGCGCGGCGCGGTGGCGTGGAAATCGACCGTGGGCACCAACGTTGCGTCCGACGCGCTCGCCAACCTGGCCTCAGGCGGCGTCACTGGCGGAGCCATGGTCATCATCGGTGAGGACTACGGTGAAGGTTCCTCGATCATGCAGGAACGCACCCACGCATTCGCGATGAAATCGCAAATGTGGCTGCTCGACCCGCGCCCCGACCATGCCTGCATCGTCGACCTGATCGAGAAGGGCTTCCAACTGTCCGAGGCGTCGAACACCCCGGTCATGCTCGAGGTACGCGTGCGCACGTGCCACATGCATGGTACCTTTGTGTGCAAGGACAACGTGGCCCCCGCCTTCACGCTCGAGGATGCGCTCGCCCATCCCCAGCGCGATCTCGACCGGATCGTACTGCCTCCGGCGGCCTATGCCCACGAACACGAGAAGATCGCGCAGCGCCTTCCAGCCGCGATCGCGTTTGTGCGCGACAATCGCCTCAACGAGTGGTTCGGCCCTGAGGACGATTCAGACGGGGCGCCGCCGGTGGGGATCGTGCTGCAAGGTGGCATGTACAACAACGTGATCCGCGCACTGCAGTACCTCGGGCTTTCCGATGCCTATGGCAACACGCGGGTGCCGCTCTACGTACTCAACGTCACCTATCCACTGATAGACAGCGAAATCGTTGCCTTTGCCAATGGCAAAAAGGCGATCCTGATGGTCGAGGAAGGGCAGCCCGACTATCTCGAGCAGGCGGTCAACACCATCGCCAATCGCCAAGGCCTGACCACCCGCGTGCGCGGCAAGGACGTGCTGCCGATGGCAGGGGACTATTCGGTGCAGGCGATCCTTGCGGGCATTGACGCATTCCTTGCAACCGAGGCGCCACGCCTGCTGGGCAATCGCCCGCCGTTGCCCGATGCACGCCCTGCCCTCGACCTGCCGGTCGTGGCCCGCTTGCGCGAGACGGTGCCGGCGCGTCCGCCAGGATTGTGCACCGGCTGCCCGGAACGCCCCATCTTCGCCGCGATGAAGTTGGTCGACCAGGAACGCGGCGCGCACCACGTCTCGGCCGACATCGGCTGCCACCTTTTCTCGATCCTGCCGCCATTCAACATCGGCAACACCACGATGGGGTTCGGCCTCGGCGGCGCCTCGGCCGCAGCGTTCGGACGCAAGACCACGGGCAAGCGTTCGATCGCGGTGATGGGAGACGGCGGCTTCTGGCACAACGGCCTGACCAGCGGGATCGGCAACGCGGTTTTCAACAAGCACGACGGCGTGTTCCTGATCGTCGACAACTTCTATTCCTCGGCCACCGGCGGGCAGGACATCCTCTCGTCGCGCGCCAGCAACGCCAGCCGCAAGACCAACAACCCGATCGCCAAAGCCGTCGCGGGCATTGGCGCCACGTGGATACGCGAGGTCGATCGCACCTACGACGTCGGCCGGATGAAGGCGGTGCTCACCGAGGCCCTGACCACCCCGGAGGAAGGCCCCAAGGTCATCATCGCCAGTTCCGAATGCATGCTCAACAAGCAGCGCCGGGTGAAGCCGCAGGTGGCCAAGGCGATTAGGAGCGGCACGCGCGTGGTCAAGGAGCGCTTCGGCGTCGATGAGGACATATGCACCGGCGACCACGCCTGCATACGCCTGTCTGGCTGCCCATCGCTGTCGGTCAAACAGCTGGACGACCCGCTGCGCGATGATCCGGTGGTCACGATCGACAATACGTGTGTGGGCTGCGGCAACTGCGGCGAAGTGTCCGAGGCCGCGGTGCTGTGCCCCTCGTTCTATCGCGCCGACGTGATCCACAACCCAACCTGGTGGGACCGCGCCCGCGCGCGTGTCGCCATGGGCCTTATCACCTACCTCCAGGCGCGCCGCGACCGTGCGCGTCCCCTTGCCGGAGCCGCATGATGCCGACCGAAATTCTGCGCCTGCCGCTTGCCCCCGCCGGTGAGGCCACCGAACGCCCCATCGCCATCGCCATCGTTGCCATGGGCGGCCAGGGCGGTGGCGTGCTGACGAGCTGGATTGTCGCGCTGGCCGAGGCGGCGGGCTGGGTGGCGCAATCCACCTCGGTGCCCGGTGTGGCGCAGCGCACCGGCGCCACGATCTATTATGTCGAGATGATGCCTATGCGTGGCGGTCGCAAGCCGGTGCTGGCGCAGATGCCCACGCCGGGCGATGTCGACGTGGTGCTGGCGTCGGAATTCATGGAGGCGGGCCGCTCGATCCTGCGCGGCATCGTCACGCCGGGGCGCACCACGCTGATCGCCTCGTACCACCGCGCGCTGTCGATCGGAGAGAAGAGCGCGCCGGGCGACGGCATCGCCGACAGCGGCGTGGTCCACGAGGCGATCGGTGCCACCGCGCGTGCGCGCATCGTCTTCGACATGAACGCGCTCGCCGTCGCCAACGGCAGCGTCATTTCCTCCGCGCTGTTCGGCGCGCTGGCGGGCAGCGGCGTACTGCCCTTCGCGCGCGAGGCCTATCACGCGGTGATTGCCGCCGATGGCAAAGGCGTGGCCGCCTCGATCCGCACGTTCGATGCAGCGTTTGCCCGCGCTGCCGGGGAAGAGGCACCGTCCCCAGCTTTGGCAGTCGCCAGCCCCGAACCCGCGCCCGTTGACGCGCACTGCGGCCCGCTTGCGTCACGGCTAATCGAGCGGCTGCCTCCCGGCGTTCATGCGATGGCGCGCGCCGGCCTCGCCAAGGTGGTGGACTTCCAGGACCCTGCCTATGGACGCGACTATTGCGGGCTGCTCGAGCAGCTCCACACGGTGGATCTTGCCGCCGGAGGAGCAGAGCGCGACCATGCCTTCACCCGCGAGGCGGCCAAATATCTCGCCCAGGCCATGGCCTATGATGACATCGTGCGCGTCGCCGATCTCAAGACACGCAGTGGCCGCCATGCCCGCATCGCCGCCGAAGCGAACGCCGCGCGAGGCACGCTGCTCCAGACTACCGAATACATGCACCCACGGCTGGAAGAGGTCGCCGGCATCCTGCCAGCCCCGCTGGCCGACTGGCTGACGCGCCGCCCCCGGCTCTTCCGCGCGATCGACCGGCGCATCAGCAAGGGCCGGCGCGTGCGCACCTATTCGGTCGGGTGGTTCCTTACGCTCTATGCGGTCGCCGGCCTCAGGCGGCTGCGACGCAGCTCGCTGCGCCACCGTCAGGAAGTGGCGCACCGCGACGCGTGGCTGGCGCTGGCCACGCGGCTGGTGGCAATCGACTACGCACTGGGGGTCGAGGCGCTGCGCTGCCGCCGCCTGGTAAAAGGCTATTCCGACACCCACGCGCGCGGACTGTCCAAGTTTGACCGCGTGATCGCCACGATCGAGACCCTCGCCGGGCGCGATGATGCGGCCGACTGGGCCCGCCGCCTGCGTGAGACCGCGGTGCGCGATGGCGAGGACAAGGATCTCGACGGGCTGATCCGCACGATCGCCTCGTTCATGGGAGCTGTCGTAGCGGCATGAGCCGGCTTGCCTGCGCCGCCCGGCTCGCGATAATAACCGGCGACCATGACTGAAGCGCCCGCCCATTCACCCCCTGCCCGATCTGTAGCGCTCGGCCGGATCGCTGTGGCGCTGGCATGAGCCTTCCCACTCGCCCCGAAGACCTTGAGGCCAATCTTGGCTATGCGATCAACCGCCTCGCCAATCTGGGCCAGGCCGCACAGGCCCGGCGTCTGGCTGCCAGCGGGCTCAGCCTCGTGCTGGTGCGTACGCTCTCGGTGCTGCACATCGAGGACGGCCTCACCATCAACGAAATCGCCGCGCGCACCTTTGCCGACCAGTCCACCGCCAGCCGCACCGTAGAGGCGATGGTCGCGGCGGGCTTGGTCGAGCGGCGCACCCCGCCGGGCGACCAGCGCCGGCGCGAAATCGTGCTTACCGCCGCCGGCCGCGCCGCACTCGTGGCGGCTTGGCCGCGCATGGAAGAGCATGCCGCAACCCTGGCGCGAAACATCCCCGCGGCCGACCTCGAAACATGCCGCCGCGTGCTCGCTGCGATGACCGCCAACCTGCGCAGCGAGGACTGAGCGGCCGGCAACCACCCGTGCCTGTCCCTACCCCTCTTCATCCCGGCGCAGGAAGCGACCCGGTGAAACCCCCGTCCATTCCTTGAACGCGCGCGAGAAAGCGGCGGTATCGGCGTAGCCGAGCTGTTCGGCCGCGACGGTCAACGAGATACCCGACTTGCCCAGCATCGTCTGCGCGCGGGCCTGGCGGGCTTGTTGCAGCAGGTCGCGGAATGAGGTGCCTTCCTCGGCCAGGCGGCGACGCAGCGAGCGTTCCGACAGCTTCATCTCCGCCGCAACCGACGCGCAATCGACGTGGGTTCGGCCCAGCCAGCGCCCGATGATGTCGCGCGTCAACTCCACAAAACTTTCTGCCGGGGTCGCCTCGGGGCCCATCAAAGCCAGCAAGTGCCATTCGAGGATGGTGCGCAGCTTGCGGTCCTCGGCCGGCACGGCGCTCGGCAGCGGGCGATCAAGGTCTTCGTTGCGCAGCACCAGCGCGTTGGTCACCTGGTTGCCACTCACCGGTGCGCGAAAGGCCTGCGCCAGCGCGGCCTCGCGTCCTGTCACCGCGTGCTCCAGGTGCACCGCAACGGGTGTCCACCGCGCGTGGGTGAGCTGGCGGATGAGAGTCACGTAGCTTGCCAGGGCAAACTCGGCATCCTGCACGCGCGGCCAGATCGCCGAGTCCTCGATGCGGTAGCTATAGGTGGTGGTCTCGGCGTCGCGGCGGCTATCGAACAGCGTGCGCGTCTGCAGGCGCGACTGGAACAACACGAGGTAATCGAGCGCGCCGCGCAACGAGCCGGCCGCGCGCAGCAGCGCGTAGAACGGGCCAAGGTCGGCAAGCCCAAAGGCCGCGCCCATCGCCAGCCCCAGCGCCGGCCGATCGAAGCGCGCGGCGGCCGCCTCGAGCAGGGCAACATAGCGGTGCAAAGGCACGGTTTCGTAGGGTGTCTCAAGCTGGGCGCGGAACATGCCGTGTTCGCGCAGCAGCGGGTCGATGCGCTTGCCCACGTCCTCCAACGCGGTGAACAGCGCCGTCAGGAACAGCAGGCGGATGGTGGCTTGGCCAGCGCGGCCCGCGATGTCGGGCGGAAGGCCTGCAGCGGTATTATCGGCCACACGGCCGGACGGGGGAAGATCGGGGTCTGCCATCACGGGGCGAATGTGTGTGGCCGATTCTGCAATGCGTCAATCCCCGCCTGCAATTGTCGCAAGGCCCGCGCTCGACCAGACCGGCAGCATCCTGGCGCACCACGCCGGGACCCAAGCAAACGATGGGAAATCTGCGTGCCTGAACTGCCCACCGACACTCTCACCCAGGCGGCCGCCCCATCCGCCACGCCAGTTCTGCCGCGTATCGATTTCCTCTATCTGTCCGAACCCGACATGATCCGCGCCGGGGTGACCGACATGCCCGCCTGCGTCGATGCGATGGAGGAGATGTTCCACCTGCTGCACCATGGCGACTATCGCATGGCCGGTGGCAACAACAACCAACACGGCGCGGTGATCGTCTTTCCCGAGGATTCGCCCTTTCCCGCGATGCCCAAGCCCACCACCGACCGCCGCTTCATGGCGATGCCGGCCTATCTTGGCGGCCGCTTCGGCACGGCGGGGATGAAATGGTATGGCTCCAACGTCGCCAACCGCGACAAGGGCCTGCCGCGCTCGATCCTCACGTTCGTGCTCAACGATGCCGATACCGGCGCCCCGCTGGCCTACATGTCGGCCAACCTGCTCTCGGCCTACCGCACCGGTGCGATCCCCGGCGTCGGCGCGCGCCACCTCGCCCGGCCGGATTCGCGCGTGGTCGGCATCGTCGGGCCCGGGGTGATGGCACGCACTTCGCTCGAGGCGTTCATGGCCACCTGCCCGGCAATCGACACGGTCAAGATCAAGGGGCGCGGCGAGGCCAACCTGGCGGCATTCCGCACCTGGGCCGAGGCGCGCTTCCCGCAGCTTTCGGTGCGTGTGGTCGCCACCAATGAAGAAGTCGTGCGAGAGTCCGACATCGCGACGTTCTGCGCCTCGGTGCCGACCGGCGATCCCGCCCGCTATCCCACAGTGCGGCGCGAATGGGTCAGCCCGGGCACGTTCCTGTCGATGCCCGCGCCGTGCAGCATCGATGCCGGCATGGAAGCGCCCGATATCCGCAAGGTGCTCGATTTCACCGGGCTTTACGAGGCCTATCGCGAGGAACTGCCGCGCCCGATGCACCGCATCATCCCGGCGGTAGGCGTGCGCTGGTTTGACCTCGTCGATGAAGGCCGGGTCGCGGCCACGTCGCTCGAAGATCTCAGCGCGATCGTAGCAGGCGCAGCGCCCGGCCGGCGCGATGCCGACGAAATCATCATGCTCTCCATCGGCGGCATGGCGGTGGAGGACGTGGCCTGGGGAACGCACGTCTATCGCCGCGCGCTGGCCCAGGGAATCGGCACGCGCCTCACCCTGTGGGACGAACCCGTCCTGCGCTGAGACCAGGCAGCGCTGAAAACCGCCGCCCCCCTCCGAAATCCTCCTCCCGCGAAAGACATTCCATGCCCGACGTCATCAAGCTCAAGACCGGCAACAAGTTCGAGGAGCATGGCAGCTATTCCCGCCTCGTGGCCGTAGGCGATCTGATTTTCGTGTCCAACACCGCCGGACGCAACCCGCAGACCAAGGAAATCCCCGCGAACCTGGCCGATCAGACCAACCAGGTGCTCGACAACATCGCCGCCGCGCTCGCTGCGGTCGATGCCTGCCTCGAGGACGTAGTCGCCGCGCGGGTCTTCGTGCAGTTTCCCAAGGACGTGCTGGCGGTGATGACCGCCTATGGCGCGCGCATGCGCGGCATCAACCCTACGCTGACGATGACCTGCCCGCCGCTTGGCGCGGCTGAATACAAGGTGGAGATCGAGGTCACCGCCTGGCGTGGCGCGTCAAAGGGCGCGGTGCGCGAACTGCAGATCAGTCTCTGAGCGGACCAACAGCGATGGGCCCCCCGATAACCCCCGTGACGACCTCGGAGCGCTTTCCCGGCAGCACATCGGTCGTGGTGATCGGCGGCGGTATCGTCGGCCTGTCAACCGCGCTGACGCTGGCCGAGCGCGGCGTGCCGGTGGTGGTGCTGGAGAAGGGCGGCATCGCCGGCGAGCAGTCGTCGCGCAACCTTGGCTGGGTGCGCAAGGTCATGCGCGCGGTGCCCGATCTGCCGATGGCCATCGCCGCCGAGCGGATGTGGCAGCAGATGCCCGCGCGCGTCGGCGAGGATTGTGGCTTTCGGCAGGCCGGGATCACTTATGTCGCGCGGACCGATGCGGAATTGGCCACCTACGAGGGCTGGCTCAAAGCCGTGCGCGGCGCGGGTCTGGACAGCCGGATGCTGACCGGGGCCGAAGTAGCGGAGGCGATCCCCGGCAGTACCGGGCGCTGGGCCGGCGGCATCGCGACCCCGTCCGACGCCCGCGCCGAACCGACGCTCGCATCCAGCGCGATCGCGCGCGCAGCCCTGGCGCACGGGGCCGTGATCGTGGAAAACTGCGCCGTGCGCACGCTGGAGACCAGTGCCGGCGCGGTGCGCGGCGTGGTGACCGAGCGTGGCGCGATTGCCTGCGACCATGTCGTGCTGGCAGGCGGCGTGTGGTCGCGCCGTTTCCTCGCCAATCATGGTGTGCGCCTGCTGACCTTGCCGCTGGTGGCGTCGGTGTTGCGCACCGCGCCGATGGACGGGCCAACCGACAGCGCGGTCGGCGCGGCTGACTTCTCGTTCCGCAAGCGGCTCGACGGGGGCTATACCATCACCCAGCGCGGCGCGCTGTTCGCACCGCTGACGCTCGACCACCTGCTGATCGGCATGAAGTACCTGCCCACGCTGATCGCGCAGTGGAAAAACCTGCGCCTATCGTTCGGGCGAGACTTCTTCGCCGATCTCGCCCTGCCCCGGCGCTGGCGCGCCGACGCTGTCTCGCCGTTCGAGCGGCTGCGCACGATCGATCCGCCGGTGAACCAGGCGCTCAACGCAGAAGCCATGCGCAACCTTGTTGCGGCATGGCCTGTCTTTGCCAACGCACGCGTGGCGCAGGCGTGGGGCGGGATGATCGATGTGACACCGGACTCGCTGCCGGTGATCGACAATGTCGCGCAACTGCCCGGCCTGACACTGGCCACCGGCTTTTCAGGGCACGGCTTCGGCACCGGCCCAGCGGCGGGCCGCCTCGCCGCAGACCTCGCCATGGGCGAGACGCCGTTCCTCGATCCCACCCCCTACCGTCTCGAGCGATTCTGATGGCCAGCCCGCAACCCCGCACTCCGCACAGGACGACGCCGTGAGCAAAGAGACCGTCTTTTCGCGCTTTTCCGCCGCGGCGACGCGCTGGTTCGACAAGCCCTTTCTCAACGTGCTGCCCGAAACGGCGCATATCTACGGCATCGCGGCTGGCGAGATCACCTACGCGACGATGCTCGATCGCGTGCTGCGCCGCCAGGTCGCGCTGGCCGCCGCCGGCTTCGGCACGAGCACGCGCGTGGGGCTGCTGCTCGACAACCGGCCCGACTTTATCGAGCTGTTCCTCGCAGCCAACAGCCTTGGCGCGTCGATCGTGCCGATCAACCCCGACTTGCGCCAGGCCGAACTCGAATATCTTATCGCACACTCGGGCATGAGCGCCGCATTCGTCGCCCCCGGCCGCCACGCCGACGTTGCGCGCGCCGCGCTGGCGGTGGGAAGCGCGATGGTCCCCGTCACCCCCGACGCGCCCGTCCGTCCATTGCTGCCACTGGCGCAACTGCCGGCCGATCCCGATTCCGCGCGCGAGGCGGCGCTGCTCTATACTTCTGGCACGACCGGGCAACCCAAGGGCTGCGTTCTGCCCAACAGCTACTTCCTGCATTCGGGAGACTGGTATCGGGACACTGGCGGCCTCATCGCGCTGCACGCCGGCGCAGAGCGGATGCTTACACCGCTGCCCATGTTCCACATGAACGCATTGGCCGTCTCGCTGATGGCGATGATTACGCTGGGCGGCTGCCTCACCGTGCTCGACCGCTTCCATCCCTCGACCTGGTGGGATTCGGTGCAGCGCAGCCGCGCTACCTGCCTGCACTACCTGGGCGTGATGCCGGCAATGCTGATGAAGGCACCCGATAGCCCGGCCGACCGCGAACATAGTGTGCGCTTCGGCTTCGGTGCCGGGGCGCCAGTTGCCCTGCATGGCGCGTTCGAGCGGCGCTTCGGCTTCCCGCTGATCGAGGCCTGGGCGATGACCGAGACGGGCAGCGGCGGCGTGATCAGCGCGCACCGCGAGCCGCGCAAGGTGGGCACCGCGTGCTTCGGCCGGCCCGATTCCAGCCTCGAGATCCGCATCGTCGACGACGCCGGCGACGATGTCGATATCGACGCACCAGGCGAACTGCTGGTGCGCCGCGCTGGGCCCGATCCCGCTTATGGGTTCTTCCGCGAATACCTCGCCAACCCTGCGGCCACTGCCGAGGCCTGGGCCGGGGGGTGGTTCCACACCGGCGATATCGTCGCGCGCGACGCCGACGGTGACCTGCATTTCGTCGATCGCAAGAAAAACGTGATCCGCCGCTCGGGGGAGAACATCGCGGCGGTGGAGGTCGAGACGATCCTTGCGCGCAATCCTCACGTGCGCCAGGTGGCGGTGGCCGCCACGCCCGACCCGGTTCGCGGCGACGAGGTGGCCGCGCTGATCGTGCTCGATGCCCCTGCCCGCGCCGGGACAGACAAGACCGAACAGCTGCCCACCGAGCACCTTGCACGCGATATCGCCACCTGGGCACTGGGTCAGATGGCCTACTACAAGGTGCCGGGCTGGATCGGCTTCGTCGATGCGCTGCCGCGCACGCCGACCGAAAAGATTCTGCGTGCCGCCCTCAAGGAGGAAGTGGGCGCGCACATGGCGCGTGGCGCGTTCTTCGATACCCGCGCGCTCAAGAGGCGGCAGGGATGAGCAGCTCCACCAAACGCTCGCGCATGGCCTACGACGGCGTGGTGGTGGCCGCCCCCATCACCGTGCCCTATCAGCGCTTTTCGAGCGAGCCGGCTCACGGCTGGGCCGGCGCGGCGCTGCGCGCGCTGGCGCGGGAAACAGCCCTCGGCCCGCGTGATCTCGACGGTTTCACTTTCTCGAGTTTCTCGGCCGGCCCGGATACCGCCGTCGGCCTCGTCCAGCATCTCGGCCTCATGCCGCGCTGGCTCGACCATGTGCCCACAGGCGGGGCGAGCGGGGTCATGGCACTGCGCCGCGCCGCGCGCGCTGTGCAGTGCGGCGATGCCGCCATCGTCGCCTGCGTCGCGGCCGATACCAACCAGATCGACAGCTTCCGCCACACCCTCGCCACGTTTTCGCGCTTTTCGCAGGATGCTGTGTACCCCTATGGCTTTGGCGGCCCGAACGCGACGTTTGCGCTGATCACGCAGGCCTACATGCACGAACACGGCGTCACGCGCGCCGATTTCGGCCGCATCTGCCTCGCCCAGCGCGCCAATGCCGGCTCGAACCCACTGGCGTTGCAACGCAGCCCGCTCGACCTCGACACCTACCTCGCCGCACGCCCGATCGCCGATCCGGTGCACCTGTTCGATTGCGTGATGCCCTGCGCCGGCGCCGAAGCCTTCGTCGTCACCACCCCGGAAATCGCTGCCGCGCGCGGCTGGCCGGCGGCGCGGATCATGGCCACGATCGAGCGCCACAATGCCTATCCCGATGATCCGGTGCAGCGGCGTGGTGGCTGGGCGATGGATGTCGACGAGTTATGGGCGATGGCCGGGATCGGGCCCGGGGATATCGACTGCCTTCAGGCTTATGACGACTATCCGGTGATCGTGGCGATGCAACTGGAGGACCTCGGTTTCTGCCCGCCGGGCACGATTGCGCGCTTCCTGCGCGAGACGCACTTCGGCATCGACGGCACGCTGCCACTCAACACCAACGGCGGGCAGCTTTCCGCAGGGCAGGCGGGCGCTGCGGGCGGGTACCAGAACCTGACCGAGGGCCTGCGCCAGATTCTGCACTGCCCGCTCGGCGCGCAGGTGCCCGGCGCCCGGCGTGCGGCAATATCGGGCTTTGGGCTGGTCAATTATGATCGCGGCGTGTGCACCGCCGCTGCCGTGATCGAGGCGCTATGACGACGCCGCGCAATCCGCTGCCGCCGCCCGCACCGCGCGATCCGCTGGCGCGGCCGCAATTGCATCCCGTACCGCCGGGCGCGCGCAGCCGCGCGATGCAGGCGATGGCCGCACGGGCCGCGCAGGGCCGCTTCGTACTTCAGGCCTGCACCGTATGCGGTACAGCGACCTATCCCCCACGCGACGCCTGCCCACGGTGCTGGGGCATACTGGCCTGGCATGACCAGCCGACCGGCGGACGCGTGCTTGCCAACACCGTGATCCGCGTTTCGACCGATCCCTATTTCCGCGATCGCCTGCCTTGGCACATGGGCTCGATCCTGCTCGATGCCGGCCCGGTCGTGCTCGCGCACCTTGCACGAGGGCTGGAGCCCGGCGCGCGCGTCACGATGCGGCTGATGCTCGATCGTGGCGGCAATGCTGCGCTGTTCGCCCTTCCCAGCGATGCCGCACACCCGCCACAGCCGGAACAAGGAGCCACCAGCATGTCCGCCGATCCCCAGGGACGCACCTTCGTGGTGCCGGTGGCAGGGGCAACTGTCCTTGTCAGCGATGCCCGCCAGCCGGTTGGCCGCGCGCTCGTCGGCGCACTTGCCGCCGCTGGCGCGCGCCTGGTGGTTGCCGGCCTGCCCGGCCCCGCGCCGATGCGTGATGCGCACGATCCCGTGCTGGGCCTGCCCGGGGTCCAGCCGCTTCCACTCGATGTGACCGATCCTGTCTCGGTTGCCGAGACGATAAGCCGGATCGGCGGTCCGCTCGACATCGTCATCAACACCGCGCGCCATGTGCGCGCCGGGGGGGTGAGCCACGACGGCAATCTCCTGGGCCACCACCGCGCGCTCGAGGTTTCGGCAATGGGGCTCGCGCGCCTGGCGCAAGCGACGGCGCCAATCCTTGCCGGCCGGCCCAGCGGCGCGTTTCTCGATGTGCTGTCGGTCAAGGCTCTGGCGGGCGATGCCGGCCATGCTGGATTTGCCGCCGCCGAGGCTGCGCGCCTCTCGCTGCTGCAAAGTTTCCGCCACGAGATGCGCAGCACCGGCGTGCGCGTCCTGGAAGTGTTCACCGGGCCGACCGACGATGCCGACCACCAAGCACTGCCCCCGCCCAAGGTAGCGCCCGCGCGCCTTGCCGCCGCCGTGCTCGACGCGCTGGCACAGGGACGCGAGCAAACCTGCGTGGGCGAGGTGGCGCGCGAGGCAATGCGCCGCTGGCGCGACGATCCGGCCCTCTTTGCCAGGGAGACCCAACCATGACGTCGCTGCTTACCGATCTTGTCGCACAGCTTGCCAGCGGGGCGATCCGCGTGGTCGATCTGGCCAATACCCTGTCGTCCGATTTCCCGGTGATCGTTTTGCCGTCCGAGTTCGGGCAATGCGAGCCGTTCCGGATGGAGACGGTCTCCCGCTACGATGCCGATGGGCCGGCATGGTACTGGAACCGGATCACCATGAACGAGCACACTGGCACGCATTTCGATGCGCCGGCGCACTGGATCACCGGGCGCGACGTGCCGCATGGCACGGTCGACGCAGTCGCGCCGCGCGATTTCGTCTATCCCGCCGTGGTGATCGATATCAGCGCGGAGGCCGCCGCCGACGCCGACTTCGTGGTGACACGCGCCTTCCTCGAGCATTGGGAGGCCCGACACGGCGCTATCCCGCCGCGCCATTGGATCCTGCTGCGCAGCGACTGGTCCAAGCGTGTGGGCACCCTCGCCTATCTCAACCTGCAGGATGATGGCGCGCATTCGCCTGGCCCCGATGCCGATGCGATGCGCTTCCTCGTCCACGCGCGCGACTGCGTGGGCCTGGGCGTGGAGACGGTCGGCACCGATGCCGGGCAGGCCAGCCACTTTGCCGAACCGCTGCCCGCCCATTCGATCCTCCACGGCAATGGCCGTTTCGGGCTACAGTGCCTGACCAACCTCGACCAGTTGCCGACCTTCGGCAGCGTGATCGTGGCCGCCCCGCTCAAGATCAAGGGCGGCTCGGGCAGCCCGCTGCGCGTCATCGCGCTAATGCCGGAGGCGTGAGCGGGAGCAAACCCACCCGCTGCCTTCAATAGTCGAAGTCGAACTCGGGGCGAGACCAGGCCCAGCCGGTGATGCGCCAGCCAGCGGCTTCCTTGTGCAGCGCCACGGTGAACGTGGCGTCGACCTCGGCACCTTGCTGGCCGCCGAGGGTATACCGGAAGTCGGCCGGGACGACGACGTAGGCGCGATCCCCCGTCACGTCGACACGGCGGGGCTTGCGCAGCGTGTTGACGCCCTTGGTCAGCCCGATGGCGGCGTTGTGCGCGGTGAGCGCAGCCAGCCAGTGGGCGCAAGTATCGGCGCCGTGCCACTCGTACGGTGCAAACTCGTCGACAATCGCGGCTTCGCGTGCGCAGCTGGCGATGACGCCGGCGTTGTCGCCTCGGTTAAGGCTGTCAACATAGTGGTGCACGGTCTGCATCACGGCGGCGGCGACAGCCGGATCAGGCGCCGTTTCTGCGGCAGGGGGCGATGCCGCAACGGTGGTATCTGCTGCCTGCGCGGGCACGGCGGCCAGCACGAGCGCGAGTGCTGCAAGCGCGGCGGCCCGGGCTGATTTCCGGCGCGTGAACGTCGGCGTCATGGTCGTCATCGGCGGGGCTTCCCTGATCATGGTCGTGATCGGCACAGGCTTGCCCAATGCTGCCTTACTGGCAAGCAGGCAGGCCCTGTGCACCGGGGGCCTGGCCGAAAATACAAGGTATCCCGGCGCAAGTGCAATACCGTGTGGTGGCAAACCTGCCAGTGTTGCATCATCGGGTGCTGGCGATGCACCCAGCCCCCCACAATCGAGCATTCATGCACAGATCCGACCAAGACGCCGCCGCCGAGCCCGGCCTGTTCTCCGGCATGTTGGGGACCGGCGACATCATTTTCATGATCCTCGCCTGCGCCGCACCGATGGGTGTGCTGGCCGGAATTATCCCCCTCGCCTTCGCCTTTGGCAACGGCGCCGGGATGCCCGGCGCGCAACTCGCGATGTGTGCGGTCATGCTGCTGTTCGCGGTGGGGTATGTGCGGATCATCCCGCACGTGCGCAATGCCGGCGCGTTCTATGCCTATATTGCCGCGAGCCTCAACAAGGAGGCCGGCATCGCTGCGGCCTATACGGCCGTGGTCGCCTATACCTGTGCCGCCGCCTCGGTGCTGGGAGCGATGAGCTATTTCGCCGCTGACGTGTTCGCCACGCTGACCGGCATCGCCACCTCGTGGGTGCTATGGGCGGCCGCGAGCATCGCAGCGATTGCCTGGCTGGGGTATCACAGGATCACGATGGCGGCCAAGGTGCTGACCGCGGCACTGCTGCTCGAGGTAGGGCTCATCGCCGTGATCGACGCGCTGATCCTGTGGCAACGCGGCTGGGCCGGGCTCGATTTCGGCAGCTTTGCCCCCGCGACGATCTTTGCGCCCGGCCTTGGCATCGCCGTCATCTATGCCATCAACGGCTGCATCGGCTTCGAAGCGACCGCAATCTATCAGGAAGAAGCGCGCAACCGCGCCGTGACCATCCCGCGCGCTACCTATGGCGCAGTGCTGGTACTGGGCACCTTCTACGTGCTGTCGTCGTGGTGCCTGGTGCTGGCGGTAGGCACGGCACAGATCAAAGCAGTGGCAGCTGCCGATCCCGGCCACCTCGTCTCGGGCATCGCGTTTCGCACGCTCGGCCAATTCGGGCGTGACGCGCTCAGCCTCTTGACGATCACCAGCCTGTTCGCCGCCGCGCTGGGCTTCTTCAACAACATCGCACGCTATTTTTTCGCTCTCTCGCGCGATGGGCTGATCCCCGCCGTGCTCGGCCGCGTCCACTCGCGCCACGGCTCACCCTACATGGCCTGCCTCGCGCTCGCCGGGATACTCGCGCTGGTGATCGCGCTGTTCGCCCTGGCCGGGCTCGATCCGCTGCTCTCGCTGGCCACCAGCCTGTCGTCGATGGGTGCAGTGGGTCTCGAGATCCTGCTCACCGCCACCTCGCTGGCGATCCCGCTGTTCTTCGCGCGGCGCGGCGAATATTCGGCGGGCAAGACCCTGGCTCCGCTGCTGAGCGGGGTGATCATCGCGGTGGCGACGTGGCTGTCGCTGGCCAACTACGCCACGCTGACCGGCACCACGTTGCCGGTGATCAACCGCCTGCCGCTGCTGTTCATCGCCATCGCCGCCGCAGGCCTCGCCCATGGCACCTATCTGCGGCGCTGCCGCCCGGCGATTTATGCCGGCGTCGGGTCCACCCACGTCGAAGGCTCGGTCGGCGAATGACCGTGCCCCTCTTCTCCATCCGGAGCCACCCATGACCGCACCCTTCTCCCCCACTCTCCCGACCGGTAGACTGCTGATCGACGGGGCACTGGTCGAGCCGCTCGGCACTCTCGCCCCATTCGATGCGGTCGATCCGGCCACCGGGCGGGTGATCATGCAGGTGCCGGCCTGCGACATCGCCGACGTGGATCGTGCGGTCGGCGCCGCGCATCGCTGCTTCGAAAGCGCAGCCTGGCAGTCGATGCGCCCGCTCGACCGCGGCCGCCTGCTCGAGCGGCTGGCCCTACTGGTCGAGCGCGAGCGGGACGATCTCGCCGCGCTCGAATCGCTCGATAGCGGCAAGCTGCTCACGGTGACGCAGGCAATCGACCTACAGTTCACCATCGATGGGCTGCGCTATTTCGCCGGTTGGGCTTCGAAGATCGTGGGGGAGACCGTCACGCATTCGCCCTTGGTCGAGGAGGCGGCGCTCTACCGCGCGTTCACCCAGCGCCGCCCCGTCGGCGTGGTAGCGGGCATCACGCCGTGGAACTTCCCGATCGGCCAGGCGATCCAGAAGATCGCGCCGGCCATCGCGTTCGGCTGCACGGTGGTGCTCAAGCCGTCAGAGGAAACCTCGCTCACCGCAATGCGGCTGGGTGAGCTGATTCTCGAGGCGGGCTTTCCGGCCGGGGCGGTGAACATCGTCACCGGCACCGGCGCCGCCGTCGGCGTCCCGCTGGTGGCGCATCCCCTGGTGCGCAAGATCGCGTTCACCGGCTCAAACGCCACCGGTCAGGCGATCCTGACCCAGGCGGCCCGCACGATGAAGCGCGTCACGCTCGAACTGGGGGGCAAGTCTCCCACGATCGTGCTGGCCGATGCCGATCTCGACCGCGCGATCCCGGGCGCGGCAGCCGCAATCTTCGCCAATTCGGGGCAGATCTGCACCGCTGGCTCGCGCCTGCTGGTCGAGGCGCCAGTCCATGACGCGGTGATCGACGGGGTCTGCCGCATCGCACGCGACCTACGCCTGGGCTCGCCATTTTCTGCCGAGACGCAGATGGGACCGCTGATTTCCGCCCGCCAGCGTGATCGCGTGGCCGCGCTGGTCGAAGCGGGGCTCGCCGAAGGCGCGCATCCGCTGGAAGGCGCTGCCATACCCAGCGGTCCGGGCTGGTTCTATCGGCCGACCGTGCTCGCCGGGGTAGAGGCCGGGATGAGCGTGATGCGCGAGGAAATCTTCGGGCCAGTGGTGTGCGCGGTGAAAATCACCGATCGCGCCGACATCGTCCGCATTGCCAACGACACGCCCTATGGTCTGGCCGCCAGCGTGTGGACGCAGGACATCGATACGGCCCACCTCCTGGCTGAGCGGATCGACGCGGGAACGGTGTGGATCAACACGCACAACGTTCTCGACCTGGCGATGCCGTTCGGCGGCAGCAAGCTGTCAGGCGTAGGGCGCGAGTTCGGCAGCGAGGCGCTGCAGGCCTTCACCGAACCGCGCGCGGTATGCCTTCGGCTGGATCGAGCCAGGGCGGGATTCTAAAATCGCCCGCCCGCAACCCCGCCACCCTGAGGGCAGGCTGGGTTGCGGGCTGCGCTTACCAACCGCTCAACACTTTGCCGCCCGGCAGCTTGACGGTCTTGAGCATGCCCCCCGGCTTGCCGTTGCGCAGCGGGTAGAACACGATATCAACCTGGTCACCCGCCTTGAGCGTCGAAAAGCTCCAGCCAGCATGCGTCATCAGGTTGGGGCTGCTGCACTCGAGTGCATAGGTCGTCCCGCCCGACTGCGCGACGACGAAAGCATGGGGGTTGGTCCAGGTGAACTTGCTCACCATGACACCGCGCAGTTCAACCTGCTTGGTCTGGTCGAACATCGCGAACGAATGGTGGGCCAGGGCCGATCCGGCCGGAGCCAGCGCTGTCACAGCGGCCGAGGCAGCAAGCATGATCGTACGAAGAGTTGGGGTCACGGGCAGACGCTCCTGGGAGTGGGTTTCAGAACAGCACATCAAGGGTGAAGCCAATCCAGCGGCCAAGGAAGATCACCAGCGTCCACAGCACCAGCGACAAAACGCCGGCGGCACGCGCGGCAAAGGGCGGCGCGGCGGTCTCGTCCCACTGCGCGATCGTGCGCTGGGTGGTGGCGTGGAAGATCGCCATGTTGATGCCGGCCGCCACGATGGCCAGCAGCTTGAGCTGGAACTCGGTATTGGCGGCATAGGCCACCGCGTTGGACGCAAAGAGCAGGCTGCCGGTGATGATCGCGACGACGAACGCGCCCCATGTGAAAGGCAGCAGTTCAGTGATCAGGCGATTGGCGCTGCGCCGGTGCGCGGCATAGCCGACGAGCCGCAGGTCAACGATCAGGATCGTGCCGAAGACGAGCGTGATCGCCAGCACATGCAGCGATTCGAGCACCGGGAAGGCGTTGGCGTTCTCGCGAATGGCGTTAGAAAGCGGCAGGTCATAGATGCTTTGCAGCGTGGTTTGCAGGGTCATGGGTTGGGCTCCCCCGGTTGTGCTGTTTGGTCGTGACGGTGACGGGGCGCCGTTCAGGTGTAGGCGATGAAGCGGCCACAGAAGATGACCGCGCTCCACACCACCAGCAGCAGCCATGCCACCGTCTTGGCCGCAGGCCGCGCATCGTCGCGCAGCAGCGGGCGGCGCAGCAGCAGCGTGGCAAGGAAGGCCAGCAGCACCAGCGCCATCTTGGCCCAGAACACCGTATTGCCCAGAGTACGCGCCGGCTCGGCCACGATCAGCAGCGTGCCACTGGCCAGCAGCACGACCAGCGCCGACCATATCCACGGCAGATAGCGCCGAACCACGCGCGCGGGGCTCTCGTCAGTAGCGAGCACGCCGGCGAGGCGCAGTTCCGAGACCAGGGCCGAGCCCACGACCACCGCGATCGCCAGGATATGCACGCTTTGCACCGTGGGGATGATCCACGTCGTCTCGCGGAACGTGGTCGAGATCGGCGTGGCATAGAGCCAATCGCCGAAGGTTTGGATGGACATGGCGCAAGGTCTCCCCTCGATGCGTGGACGTTCAGGTCTGTTTATTCCCCCGCCCTAGCCGTCAGGCTGGGCGCCGGGACGTTCGAAACCGTTGCAATACCGGAACAGAGCGCGCGCAACGCCGTCACAGCGTGGCCGAAAGCGTCATGCGCAGCGAACGCGGTTCCAGCGGATGGGCGTTGATTCCGGCCACGCCGGCGGCAGGCTCGCCGGGCAGCCGGCTGACGTAGTAATAGTCTGCCGCATCGTCGCGGCTGCCGAGCAGGTTATAGATATCGGCACGCAGGTTGACGCGCGGCGTCAGTTGATAGCCCGCCGAAAGGTTGATCTCGCCATAGCCAGGCGAGCTTTGGCTGTTGTCCTCGGTCAGCGGATGCGGGCCGAGCCGCCGCCACGTGAGCGCACCCGACCAAGGCCCGAGATTGTCGATCAGCATGCCAGCGGCACCGATAAATCCGGGCGCATCCTCGATAAAGCGGGTGGCCGGGGCGCCATCGCGATAGCGCGCATGGCTGAATGCGAGGTTGGAATTGAGTTCGAGCCAGGGCAGCGGGCGGTACTGGGCGCTCAGTTCCAGGCCGCGACGCCGGCTGGGCCGCCCCGCCTCGGTTTGCCCGGCATCGGCCGAATAGGTCAGTTCGGAGGCGAAATCGATCTGGAACACGGTGGCCGCAAGCGTTAGCTGGCGCATGAGATTGCTGCGCAACCCCGCCTCCATGCTGGTGGCGCCGACCAGCAGTGGTGGGCGCACCAGGCTCGTACTGCCATCGTCCGCGGTGACGAGGCCGGCGCGGCCATCGTTGGAATGAAAGCCGCGCCCCGCCGAGACGTAGAACTCGGTCCGCGCCCAAGGGCCGAGGATTATGCTGCCCTTGGGCTGCCACAGCGCGGCATGCTCATGCCCGCGCTCAGCACGCACCAGGTCGTGGTCGGCCACGTGGAAGCGATCGACGCGCAGGCCAAGCACGGTGCGCAGCCAAGAAAGCCATTGCGCCTTGTGTTCGGCATAAGCGCCAAGGCTTGCCTCCTCGACTTGGTCGTCGCGATCGGTGCTCAGCACCGCGCGGCGGCGGGTGTGCGCCAGATCGACGCGGATCGCATCAAAGCGTCCATCAATCCCGAGGGTCAGCGTCTGCTCGATCCCGCCGGTGGCAAAGCGGTGCGCCAGTGCCAGGCTGCCGCCCGCGATCCAGCGACGATCGTTCTGCGCGTGCTGGTCTCCGTTGACCGGGTCATCGAGGTAATGGGTGAAGTTGCTCCACAGCGTCAGATGCTGGCGCACGCCATAGATCTCGGCGGTGAGCTGGTCGGCACTGGACAAGGGCCGGGCATAGCGCAGCGACAGCGACATGCGCTGCGATATCCCCCCATCGCTGGGATCGAGCGAACCAAAGCGCCCAATCAAGCCCTGCTCCACCGCGCGCAGGGGCTGGTCGGTGGTGGCGTTCCAGCGCCCCGAATAGGCCATTGCCGTGGCTGACCACCCTTCCTCGACCGTGCCATGCGAGAGGCGCACCACCCCGTTGAAGCGGCGCAGGTTATCGGGGTTGTCCCATGGGCCATCGAGGTGGAAGTATTCCCCCGCCCCAAGCAGTGTGGTGCCCCCGCGCAGGGCCACCGATCCGCCCGCGAATACGCGGCGATCGCCGACCGTGCCGGCGGAGAGCGAGAGCGTGGGCGGCAAGCTGTCCACCAGGCTCAGCCGCGCTGATCCCACGGCGGCAAAGTCCCCGGCAGCGGCGAAATAGGGGCCCTTGGTAAAGGCGATGCCGCCAAACAGTTCGGGCATGAGGAAGTTGAGATCGGTATAACCCTGGCCGTGCGCGTGGGTGCGCTGGTTGACCGGCATGCCATCGACGAAGGTGGCAAAGTCAGTGCCATGGTCGAGGTTGAACCCGCGCAGGAGGTACTGGTTGGCCTTGCCCTCGCCGCTGTGCGAGGTGACAGACAAGCCGGGGATCGCCTCCAGGTACTGCCCGACGCGGTAGGCCGGCCGGCGTTGGATTTCCTGGCGGGTGATCGCGCCCTCACTCGATGTGGTGGCGGTGCCAAGCACATCCTGCGTCGAGGCGGTGACCACGATTTGCGGCGGTGCATCGGGCGAAGCGGCGGCAGGTTCGGCGGCGCGGACCGTGCCAGTGGCAAGCGCCAGTGCGCTGATGGCGGCAAGCATGATCGATGTGCGGCGCATGGCGCTTCCTCCCTCGTCTGTTCTTCGACAAAGGAGGAAGCGCAGCGGCCCGGCCCGCACAAGTTACGCGACGGTTGGTGCAGCGCCCCGCAACGGCTGCGCGCAACGGTTACCCAAGGTGCCGTTACACGGGGTCAAAAGCCGACCCTATTGCGCGGCAGCTGTGGTGGCCTCGGCGTCATATTCGGCGATGGCTTCGCGCGCGATACGGGTGGCATCGATGCCAGCGGGCACGCCGCAATAGACCGCCACCTGGAGCAGGGCCTCGCGGATCTCCTCGCGCGTCAGGCCGTTGCGCAGTGCCGCCTTGACGTGGAGCCGCAGCTCGTGCGGGCGATTGAGTGCGCTGATCATGCCGAGGTTGAGCAGGCTGCGCTCGCGGCGGGTAAGCCCTGGGCGCGACCAGGTCTCCCCCCAGCACCAGCGCGTCGATAATGCCTGCATCGGGCGTGAGAAATCGTCCGCGCCAGCCATGGCCTGCTCGACATAGGCCGCACCGAGCACTTCCTTGCGCAGCGCCAGACCGCGCACGAAGGCCGGATCGTCGGTGCCGTCGGCCAGAGGGTCGGGGGAGTCCGGCTCCATGTTACAGCCCGCCGACGAGGCAGTACTTGATGGACATGTAATCAGCGAGGCCGTGGCTCGATCCTTCGCGGCCGAAGCCTGATTCCTTCACCCCGCCGAACGGTGCCACCTCGCTCGAGATCAATCCGTCGTTCACCCCGACCATGCCGTATTCGAGGCCCTCCATCATGCGCCACTGGCGTGCAACATCGGCGGTATAGACATAGGCGGCAAGGCCGAACGGCGTATCGTTGGCGATGCGCAGCGCGTCAGCCTCGTCGGTGAAGCGGATGACCGGCGCTACCGGGCCGAATATTTCCTCGTGCGCGATGGCCATGGCCGGGGTCACCCCCGCCAGCACCACCGGACGATGAAAGGCACCGCGCGCAGGGCCATCGTGCCCGTGGCTGACCTCGCGCGCGCCCTCGCCCACTGCGGCCTCGACCAGCCCGGCTACGCGGGTGACCGCCTTGCCATCGATCAGGGAACCCATTGCGCCCGGCAGCGCCTGCCCATCGGCCACGCGCAAGGCATCGACCCGCGCGGTGAGCGCAGCGACAAAGGCATCGTGCACGCCATCCTGCACCAGGAAGCGGTTGGCACAGACGCAGGTCTGCCCGGCGTTGCGGAAGCGCGAGGCCATGGCACCGTCAACGGCACGCGCGATGTCGGCATCGTCAAATACTATAAAGGGCGCATTGCCGCCCAACTCGAGGCTGAGCCGCTTCACCTGGGCAGCAGCCTTGGCCATGATGACCTTGCCCACCTCGGTCGAGCCGGTGAAGCTGATCTTGCGCACCAGCGGATGGCTGCAGAACAGGTCCCCCGCCTCTGACGAACGCACCGCTGGTGCCACGCGAAACAGGTCGCGCGGCACCCCGGCGCGGTGGGCCAGCGCCTCCAGCGCGAGCGCGGACAGCGGTGTAGCCTCAGCCGGCTTGACCACGATCGAGCAGCCTGCTGCCAGTGCCGGCGCGACCTTGCGGGTTATCATCGCCAGCGGGAAGTTCCACGGGGTGATCGCCGCGCACGTCCCCACCGGCTGGCGCAGCGTCAGCACGCGTTTGCCCGGCGCAAAACTGGGGATCACCTCGCCATAGGCGCGACGCGCCTCTTCGGAGAACCATTCGATGTAACCCGCACCATAGCGCACCTCGCCACGCGACTCCTCGAGCGGCTTGCCGCTTTCAAGCGTCATCAACAGCGCCAGCGCCTCGGCGTTTTCCACCATCGCATTAAACCAGGCGCGCAACACGTCGCTGCGTTCCTTGGCGGTGCGCGCAGCCCAGGCATGGCGCGCGGCGTCAGCGGCCTCGACGATCGCGGTGAGTGCAGCCACGTCATAGCGGCGCACCGTGGCGACGATGCTGCCATCGGCCGGATTGGTCACGGCCAGGCCCGCCGCATCGAAGGCGTCGGGATGCAGCAGGTGGTGGACAGGGTTGGTCATGGCAGGATCTTTCGTTGAAGGGGCGATCACACCATCCGTGCGAGCACGTCGGTATCGCCGCCGCGATCGTGCAGCCGGTGCTTGAGCGCGCCAGCCACGTGAAGCACCACGAGCACGGCGAGCGTATAGGCACTCCACCCGTGCATCGTGTCGAACAGCGCGAAGGCCTTGTCGTTCTTGGGCAACAGCTCAGGTACCTGCCCCAGCCCGAAGAAGGGCACGCCGTCACTCTGGGTAAAGCTGGCCGACATCGCATAGCCCAGCAGCGGGGTCAGTAACGTCAGCACCATGATCGCACGGTGGACCAGATGCGAAAGCACCCGCTCCCAGGGTCTGAGCCCCACCGGCGGGTGCGGCAGGTGGCGGCGGTGCTGGTAGCGCAGGCCCAGGTGGACCAGCGCGAGCAGCCAGACCAGGACGCCGAACTGCTTGTGATTGGGATAGAACACCGCGAACTTGGCCGTCGCCTCGTCAGGCAGGCCGGTCATGAACCAGCCCGACCAGATCATGCCGATGATCAATACGGCGCGCAGCCAGTGCAGCAGGCGCATCGACAGCGGATAGCGGGTACGCGCCCCGCCGGTTTCATCGTGCATCGCCCTCTCCTTGCCCGCACGCGCGCTCACAGGAAGATGCCGCGCGAATAGCCGCCATCGATGGTCAGCGACTGGCCGGTAATGGTCGGCCGCGCGGCAACCGCCAGCATCGCCACCAGCGCGCCGACATCATCGGGCGTCAGGATCGTGCGCGTGGGTATGTCGGCAACGAAGCGCGCCTCGATCGCGGCGGGCGTGGTGTTTTCGGTGTGGGCCATTTCGGCAAACAGCTCGGCCAGGTGCGGCGTGCGGACAATGCCGGGGTGCACCGCATTGACGGTGATACCGGCCGGGCCAAGCTCGTCGGACAAGACCTTGGTCAGGTGCGAGACCGCCGCGTTGCGCAGGCCGCTCAAGGTGTCGCTCGACCGGCCGGTCAGCCCGCCGATATTGACGATATGGCCCCGCCCCTGCCGCTTCATGGCTGGCACGACCGCCTGAGCATAGCGGAGATAGCCGCCCACCTTGACGTCAAGATCGGCAATCAGCGCGGCCACATCGACGGTCTCGATCGCCCCACCGATCGGGGTGGAACTGGCGGCGGCATTGACCAGCACATCGATCCGACCATGCCGTGCAAGGACGGCGGCGGCGAGGCCTTCGATGGAGGCCGGATCGCGCGCGTCCGACGCAAGTGCGAGGCAATCGCCACCGATCGCTTCGGCCGCAGCCGCAAGCCGCCCCGCATCGCGCGCCGTAATGACCACGGCAAACCCGGCGCCCTGCAGGCCGCGCACGATCCCCGGTGCCATTCCGCCGCTGCCGCCGGTGACAATCGCCACGGGCGGCCCGGAACTCACTGCCTCAGCGCTCATGGCAACTCAGCCTGGATCAGCATCGGCCCGTCGAGCGCGAGCCCCTGCGCCAGTGCCTCGGCCAGTTCGCCGCAGGTGGTGACGCGCACCGCCTCCACGCCATAGCCACGCGCCAGCGAAACCCAATCCACCTTCGGCTTGTCCAGCAGCGTCAGCGCCTCGATCATGGCATCGCCCAGCGGCGCGTTGGCGCGCACCAGTTCGGTCTGGAGAATGGCGTAGCGGTGGTTGGCCGCGAGGATCACCGTCACCGGCAGCTTCTCGCGCGCCATCGTCCACAAGGCCTGGAGCGTATATTGTGCGCTACCGTCCGACTGGAGCGAAACCACGCGCGCTTCTGGCGCAGCGAGCGCCGCCCCCACCGCACAGGGCAGCCCCTGGCCGATCGCGCCGCCCGTGTTGGTCATCACACGATGCCGGCACGCACGATGCGCATTGCGCAGCCAGGGCCCACCCAAGGTCGAGCCCTCGAGCGAGATGATCGCATGTTCGGGCAGTTGCACCAGCAATTCCTCGACCACGCCCGCCGGCGTCAGCGCAGCAGTGGGGTCATTGGCACTGGCAGTGGCCGGCGTGAACGGCTGGGCGCCAGCCGGACCCGTTACGCCGAGCGCCGAACCCAGGCGCACCAGCGCGTCGATCGCATCGTGCTCCGGCCCAGCCAGGCGCACCAGACTGGCCTCTGCAACCAGCTGGCTGGGCCAGCCCTCGTAGCCGAAATAGCTGATCGGCATGCGCGCGCCGGCCAGCACGACGCGGGCCGTGCCCATTTGCGCGATCACGTCGTCGGGGAAATAGGCCTGCCGCTCTACCGCAGGCAGATCACCGCCCAAGGTCACGATGCCCGGATAGGGTTCCATCAGCAGGCGGCCGCCAAGCCGCGCGGCGAGTGCGGCACCTGCGCGCACGCCCGCCTCGGTCAAGGCATTCCCGCCCAGCAGCACGATGGCGCCCTGATCGCTTTCCAGTGCGGCAGCGGCGGCGGCAACCGCCGCGTCATCTACCCGCGCGCCCTGCCATGGGGCAACCGTGGCGCTGCCAGGCAGCGCATCCTGGTGTTCCTCGCGCGCGTCGATCACGTCGGTCGGCACGATCAGCGTCGCCGCACCGCCCTCGGCCACCCGCGTCGCGGCAAAGGCAGTGGCGACATCGTGCGCGATGGCACCAGGCTCGGCCATGCGGATCACCTGGCGCGAGACCGGCGATGCCAGCGATGTGATGTCCGAGGTCAGCGGCGCGTCATAAGGCAGGTGCCAGGTGGCATGATCACCGATGATGTTGACGATGCGCGAACCGGCACGCCGGGCGTTGTGCAGGTTGGCGATGCCGTTGGCAAATCCGGGGCCAAGATGCAGCAGCGTTAGCGGCACCTGCCCCGATACGCGCGCATAGCCGTCCGCCGCGCCGGTGCACACGCCCTCGAACAGGCTGAGTACCGGGCGGATGCCACCATGGCGGGCCAGCGCGGTGACCATGGTCATCTCGGTGGTGCCGGGATTGGCAAAGCAGATACGCGCACCGCCAGCGTGGAGCGCGTCGAACAGTGTATCCGCCCCCGTGCGGATCACCGCATCGTCGGATAGTGCAGGTGCGGCAGGCATGTCATTGGCCATCATCGTGGTCCTCGTGCGCGCGCACCGTAACGCCGGCGAGGAAACCCTCGACCAGGCGACGGAACGCCTCGGGGGCATCGTCGTGGACGTAGTGCGAGGCACCGTCCACGCTGGCATGGGCCAGATGCGAGTTTTGCGCTTCGAGCCGGCGCACCGCCTCAAGGCTGCAAAAGTCTGAACGTCCGCCGCGGATCACCAGCGTGGGCACGCGGATCGCGGCGATCACCGGCCAAAGGTCGATCACGCGTGCGGGATCGGGCGCAATGCGCGTGGCGGCGATGCCTTCGGCATCATAACGCCAGCGCACCCCACCTGCCGGGTCGGCAGTCATGCTTTCCCACAACCGTTCCTCGATCGCCGCCTCGCCCACGTTTGGCCGTAGCCGGCGCCAATAGGCGCGCGCCTCGGCCCAGTCGGCAAAGCGCACGGGCAGTGCCTTCATTTCCGCGACGATGCGCTCGAATCCGGCACCACCGACAGACGAGCCGGCGGTAATGTCTTCGACCACCAGCGCGTGAAGGCGTGCCGGGTGCCGCGCGGCATAGGCATAGGCGGTAGTGCCGCCCATCGAATGCCCGACTAGCACGAAACGATCGAGACCGGCTTCGGCCACGACCGCCTCGAGATCGGCGAGGTAGGCATCGGTGTAATAGTTGCGGCCCTCGTCCCAGTCGCTTTCACCACGCCCGCGCGCGTCGAAAGCGATCAGGCGATAGCGGTCAGCCAGAGCCGCGGCGAGCGGGCGCCAGGTCCCCGAATAGCCGCGCAGACCGTGCAGCAGCACGATCGCGGGGGCCTGCGCATCGCCCCATTCGCGCACGCACAGCGACACGCCACCGCGCGCGACGCGCCGGATGCGCTCGCCAGGCAGCAGCGCCACCGGCGCGGGCGGCGCATCGTCCAGGATGAGATCCGCCGTCATGGTCAGGTCAGCCCGTTGCCTTCGGCGTCTTCGGCACGCAGCCCGCCGAGCCGCGCGTTGAGGCGGCCGCGCGTGGCGAAGACCCAGCACACGATCACTTCGTCACGGTTGGGCGCATCGTCGAACGAGACGCTCATCGTGTCGTAGTGCGAACGCACATAGAGCGCGTCCTTGTGGCCGAACGGTACGTCAAGAATGGTTCCGGGCACCCCACGCTTGCCGGTAGAGGGCACCCACGAGGCCCCGCCGCCCAGCGCATCGCGGATCGGGTTCGCCGCCGGATTGGTGAGCAGCGCGTTGCCGTGCTCGTATTCGCCATCGATACCCACGAGGATCGCCTTGCCATAGCTTTCGATCGGCGCCCCGCCGGTCAGCGCATTGATACGCCGCCCGAATTCCACGCCGAGCACCGGGGAAGCCTCGATCCACGCCGAGAGATCCTCGACATAGTTGCCGGCATAGGGGTTCTTGATGCATGCGCCGATCATGTACTTGATCAGCGGCGCACCGTCGGCGGCGGCACCAGTCTCACCTGCAAGGATTTCCTCGACCTGGGTGAACCACTTGCGAATGTGGAAGGCGCCAAAGTTGGCGGCGTATCTGGTCATGACAACTCCCCTGGATTTTTGTGTCTGCGGGCATCGCCCGGTTCAGGTTTCGGCCGGTGCGGTCACAGTGTGATCGGGTTCGCCTGGCCTTCGTTACGGTTGAGCTCGGCCTGCGACGCGCCGCCCTCGAGCGGGACGTTCTGGCAAAACACCTCGAGCATGTGGCCATCGGGATCGTAGAAATAGATGCCCACCGAAACGCCATGATCGAGGATTTCGGCAATCTCGACGCCGCGCTCGCGGAAGAAGGCGTAGTTGGCGCGCAGGTCTTCCATGTTGCACCCGGCCATGGCCAGGCCGATGTGCTCGAACTCGCGGCCCTTGGCCTCCTTGCCGATGGCGGTATCGGCCGCCGCCGGGAACAGCGCGATGTCGTGATCGCTCAGGCCAAAGCTGAGGAACACCCCACCCTTGTACGGCCCATCGCCGGCGCGCGCCGTGATCTTCATGTTGAGGATCTCGGCATACCAGCGGGCAGAGGCCTCGGGATCCTTTACGAACAAAACGATATGCGCGATCCGCGCGACGTTAATGGGTGACATGCGGCAACCCCAGGTCGGAGGGAACGGACGGCAGCCAGGCGAGGCCGGTAATCTCGTTGAACTCGCGCCATTCCTTGGCCCAGGTGCGGCCGCCGTCAACGCTGCGGTAGAGATAGCCGAACTTGCTCGCGGCGAGTTGGAAATCGGGATCGCTGGGATGGGAGCCAAACGCCCACATGCACGAGTTCGACGGATGATCGAGCGCGGCCCTGGTCCAGGTTTCGCCGGCATCGTCAGACAGCAGGATCGCCGCCGTCGTGCCCGGGGTGCCATCGCCGATTCCCACGGCCAGTTGGCGGTTGCTGCCTGGACGGCGCAACAGCACACGCGAATAGCGCAGGCCCCAGGTCTCCTTGGCCGGCTGACGCGTCCAGGTCTGGCCACCGTCGGTCGAGCGGTAGAGGGCGATGACGGTCAGCGCGAGGTGGACGGTGCTGCCGTCGTCCTGCGGCAGGATCATGATGTCGTGCAGGTCTGAGTTGCCACCGAATTCGGACCACGTGCTATCGATGCGCGTCCAGCTGTCGCCGCCGTCGCGACTGCGATAGAGGCCACCTTCCTCGATACCCGCCCAGACGTCGTCGGCATCGCGCGGATCGACCGCCAGCGCCAGCATGCGTGGGCGGTTAACCCCGGCGCAGAACTCGGGCATTTCCAGGCTGGTGCGCTCCCAGGTCTGCCCGCCATCGCGCGAACGGAAGAAGATCGCCAGCGACGGAGCGCCGGTGCCGGCATACATCACCAGTGGATTGCTCTCGCTGACCACCAGCTTCCACACGGCAAGACCGTTGAGCGCGCAGTCGATGCGGCTCCAGTGCACGCCGCAGTCGGCGCTGTAGAACAGCCCCTTTTCCGCTCCGGCAAAAATACCGTCGGGATTGCGCGGGTCGACCAAGAGACAGCGTACGCGATCGTCGTATTCCAGATCCTGGCCAATGTTGATGCGATACCACGACTTGCCGTTGTCGTGGCTGCGCATGACGGCCTGGCCGTCGGTGCTCACGATGAGAGTCTTGCCCATGGTCGGTTCCCTGATTGAAGACGTGAAATTGACGCAGCGCGCGGGTGGAGCTGAACCTCTGCTCAGCTGAGGTTGACCCACACGCTCTTGGTCTCGCTGTAGAGTTCCATAGCCTGGCGCCCGTGCTCGCGGCCCCAGCCCGACTGCTTGAAGCCGCCGAACGGGGTGGCGTTATCGACCATGTTGAAGCAGTTGACCCAGACAGTGCCGGCCTTGACGGCCGCGGCAAGGCGGTGGCCCTGGCGGATGTCGTTGGTCCAGATGCCCGCCGAAAGGCCGAAGTCGGAATCGTTGGCCTGTGCCACCAGGTCGTCGGCATCGCTCCATGACAGCGCGCTCAGCACCGGGCCGAAGATTTCCTCGCGCACCACGCGCATGTCGCGCCCGGCGCCGCGCAGGATTGTCGGTTCGAAGAAGAAGCCCTCGCCATGGGCCGCAGGCCGGCCGCCGCCGATCATCACCTCGGCGCCCTCTGCCTGGCCGATTTCGACATAGGAGGCCACGCGGTCCCACTGCTCCTGCGAGACCAGCGGCCCAAAGTTCACGCCCGCATCAAGACCGTTACCGATCGTCAGCTTGGCTGCCTCGGCGGCGACGCGATCGAGCAGTTCGTCGTGGATCGCGGCGTGGGCATAGAGGCGCGAGCCGGCAGTACAGGTCTGGCCCTGGTTGAAGAAGATGCCCGCCGCGATTGAGGCTGCGGCGGCGCCGAGATCGGCATCGGGCAACACGATCTGCGGCGACTTGCCGCCCAGTTCAAGGCTGACCTTCTTGAGATTGCCGGTGGCGCCGCGCACGATCGCCTTGCCCACCTCAGTCGATCCGGTGAAGGCCACCTTGTCCACGCCGGGATGCGCGACCAGCGCCGCACCGGCTTCGCCAAAGCCGGTGATGACGTTGAACACGCCCGCCGGAATGCCCGCTTCGAGCGCCAGCTCGGCCAGGCGCAGTGCGGTTAGTGGCGTCTGCTCGGCGGGCTTGAGGATGACGGTGCAGCCCGCCGCAAGCGCGGGCGCCACCTTCCATGCCGCCATCGACATCGGATAGTTCCACGGCACGATCAGACCGCACACGCCGACCGGCTCGCGCGTGGTGTAATTGAGGATGCGCGCCCCGCTGCGCGGCGAAACCGGCAGCGTCTCTCCGCCGAACTTGGTGGTCCAACCCGCAAAATAGCGGAACGTCTTGATCGAACCCTCGATCTCGACCCAGCGCGTCAACGAGGCGGGCTTGCCGTTGTCGATGCATTCCAGCACCGCCAGTTCGTCGGCTTCGCGCTCGATCAGGTCGGCCAGGCGATAGAGCAACTGCCCGCGATCGTAGGCGCTCATCGCCGCCCACGCAGGATTGACCAGCGCGCGGCGCGCCGCCGCGACAGCGACATCGACGTCCGCCGCCCCGCCCTCGGCAACCTGGCAGATCGTCTGGCCTGTCGCCGGATTCTCGGTGGCAAAGGTCTTGCCGGAAAGCGCAGGCACTGCCCGCCCATCGATGATGAGGCCGCGCGGAGCGGGCGCGAGGGCGGCGGCCAGGCGGTCTGCCGTCTGGCGTGCGGTCTCGGCGATGGGGGCGGTGGGCTGGCTGGACATGATACTCCCCTCGGTCTCGCCTCTCGCGGCGATAGTGTGATGCAGCAGACCCGCGGCGGCGTGGTGACCAACCAGGCGAATCCGGCTTGGACGTGAGCTAACCCAACTTCATTGCGTAAACAATACTAGATTTTCAAAGTTTGTTGTTGCATATGCGCGACAATGAAGCGGCGGCGGCAAAACGAGTCCGACCGCCCCGGGAGAACTCCATGCCGATAGGCGACCTTTCGCTGGCGCAGGCCCTGCTTGCCGCGCGCCGCTCCACCAGCCCTGCCGCAGTGCCTACCGATGACGTGCCGGTGGCCCAGGCCTATGCCGCGCAGCGCGCCGTCCATGTGGCGCTGACGCTGCCGGTGATGGTGTGGAAGCTGGGGCTGACCAGCGAGGGTGCCCGCATGGCCCATGGCGCACACGAACCGGCAGTGGGCCGGCTGCGCGCCAGCGACATCTTCTGCAACCACGGCACCATCGATTTTTGCGGCGACGAGATGTTCGCCGAGGCCGAGCTGGTATTCGAACTGGGCGAGGATTTGCCCCCGCGCGCAAAGGCCTACACGCGCGCCGAGGTTGCCGCCGCGCTCAAGGGCGTGTGGGCCGGCATCGAGATCGTGCGCACCCGCTTCGAACACAGTGACCTGCCGCTCGGCCTGCTGATAGCAGACAACGTCATGGGCTATGGCCTGATACTGGGCGATCGTCTCGCGCCGGGCTGGGAAGCGCGCTTTGCCGCCATGCCGGTTACGCTCACGATCGACGCGGATGCACCGGTGGCGGGATCGACCGATCGCGTCATGGGCGATCCGCTCGATGCGCTGGTTTGGCTCGCCAACTGGCTCTGTGCCCATGGCGAGGGCGGGCTGCGCGCCGAGCAACTCGTGGCGGCCGGTAGCTGTACCGGGGTCACGGAAATCCATCGTGGCGACACGATCGTCGCCGCATTCGACCAAGCCGGGATCGCCAGGGTGGTCTTGTCCGCCTGATCCCATCATCATGCATTTCACGAGGAGATCGAACATGAACCTGGAACTGGGCCTTGCGGGCAAGGTCGCCGTCATCACCGGCGGCGGCGTGGGTATCGGCAAGGAAACCGCGCGTAAGCTGGCGCTGGCCGGCGCCAAAGTGGTGATCGCGGCGCGTACTGCCACCAAGCTCGAAGCGGCCGCAGCCGAACTGCGCGAATCGACCGGCGGCGAGATCATTGCCGTGCGCACCGACACAACCTCGTGGGAGTCGGTCCAGGCACTCGTCGCGGCCGCCGTGGCGCGCTTTGGCGGTGTGCATATCCTCGTCAACTGCGCCGCAGCACCAGGCGGCTTGGTGCGCAACGCGATCGAGCTGGCCGACGAGGACGCGCTGATGCTTGATCTCAACACCAAGCTGTTCGGCTATTTCCGGGCGGCAAAAGCCTGCGTGCCACATATGCGCAAGGCCGGGTGGGGCCGCATCGTCAACGTCGGCGGTCTGACGGCGCGCTGCACCGAGGCGCTGTCGGGCATGCGCAACACGGCGCTGGTCCACTTCACCAAGACGCTCTCTGACGAGGTGGGACGCGACGGCATCACCGTCAACATCATCCATCCGGGCGTTACCCGCACCGAACATATCGAGGAATGGTTTGCCGAGATGGCGGCCGAGGAAGGCACCACGTTCGAGGCCATCGTCGAGCGCGAGGCCGCCGGCCCCGCTGCGTTAAAGCGTATGCTCGAAGTAGCCGAAGTGGCCGACCCGATCGTGTTCCTGTGCTCGCAATTGGGCAGCGGCATCACCGGCGAATCGATCGCGGTGGACGGCGGCCTATCGCGCGCGGTGTTCCTCTGATGCAGCAGCGATAAGGATGCGGGGTGCGGCCTGTCGCCGCACCCCCACCCAGCTTCACTCGATTACGCCGCCGAAATAAAGCCGCGCGGCCGAGCCGCCGATTGCCCAGCAGGCCCATAGCTCATCAAGCAGGGCGCCGCCGCCGCTCAGCGCGAATGGTCAGCACGGTAACGGCAATGCTCGCCGCCAGAATCGCGCTGTTGGCATAGATCATCGGTGCGAACGAGCCGCTGGCCAGCGTGGCGGCGGCCGCTGCAGGGCCAAGGCCAGTGCCGAATGTCTGGATAGAGCCCATTGCGCATACCACCCGCCCGCGCAGGCACGCCTCGGCACAGATGCCCGACAGCAATGGCTGCGCAAAGTTCCAGCAGAACTGCAACAGTACGACTGCCACCACGAAGCCGGTCGCCTCGACCCGCCCGTCAAACATCAGGAAGCTGATGACACCCGCCGCGCCACTCAGCAGCAACGGCCACACCCGGCCCCACCGGCGCGGCAGCATGCCGGCAAGTGCAGCGCCGGCAACGCCCGCCATCGTGCCGATCGAAAGACCAGTGGCGATCACTCCAGGCGCAATGGCGTGGGCCATGCCGATCCGCTCGGAATAGCTCCACATCGCCCCCAGCGCGAAGAAGAACAGAAAGACCCCAAGCAGGGCCCCGCTCGCCAGCCGCATGTCGAGCCGGCCGGCCCCGGCAAAGATGTCGGTTTCGTCGATGCTGCCTTCGGGGAACCAGCGTACGCCCAACGCCACTGGCACCACGACCAGCGCATTGGCGAGGAACAACGTCGCGGGTGAGACCGCCGCCTGCAGGGCGGGCAGGCTGTAGAGCAGCGCCGAGCTGCACAGCGCGCCAACCACGAGATAGATCGAGAATGCGCGGTCCGGGTTGGCGGCGCGGCCAAGCGCGGCAAAGGCAAAGCCCACCGCAATCCCCTCGCCCGCTCCCGCCACCACACGCGCTGCGGCCATCGCGGCAAAGCCCGTGGCCAGCGCGGTCAGGATATTGCCGGCGATCACCAGCGCCAGGCCGATGCTCACGGCAAGGCGCCAAGGCACCCGCGCCAAAAGGAACGTGCTGAGGCCGATGGTCACGCCCATCGCGTTGATATCGAACGCAGCGAGATAGCCGAGCTGGTCGTTGTCGAACCCGGTCTTTTGCGCGATTACCGCCAGAAAGCCGGGCGTCACGAAAATCACGAAGGCGCCGATCAGCCCGACCAGCACCGCGCTGATCTGCCCCGCCGGGGTCAACCGGCGCGTGCCGCGTTCGGCCTGCGCCATACCCTCGATTGCGGTGTTGAATTCCATCTGCCCCTCCCTGGACGACGTGGAACCGCGCCGCGAGCGGCAATGCATCAAACCATGCACCACCGCCCGCGCCGGGTTGGTCTTTGGGTTCAGCCGGGCAACACGTCCTCCACCGCAGCACCGAAGCGATCGACGATAGCATCGGCATCGGCGCGGGTGATCACCAATGGCGGGGCAAAGACCAGGGTATCACCCAGCGCGCGGGTGATCAGCCCGCGATTGGCTGCAGCCTTGAGCACCTGGCGACCGGTGCGGTTGGCCATGGGCAGCGCTTCCTTGGTGCCGCGATCGTGCACCAGTTCGATTCCCAGCATCAGTCCCTTGCCGCGAATATCGCCAACATGGGCGTGCTGACCAAGCCGGTCGCGCAACGCCTGGAGCATGTAGGGCCCGACGTCGGCGACGTTGTCCACGACCTTGAGCTCATCGATCAGCTTGAGCGCGGCAAGCGCGGCGGCCGCGCCGACCGGGTGCGCCGAATAGGTATAGCCGTGGCCGAAAAGCCCGGCCTTGCCTGCCTCGCTCTCGATCACGTCCCAGACCTTTGGCGAGATGTAGCAGACTGACATCGGAAAGTAGCCCGAGGTCACACCCTTGGCCGAGGTGATGAGGTCGGGCTCGTAGCCATAGGTCTGGCTGCCCCAGTAGGTGCCGAGACGACCAAAGCCAGATACCACTTCGTCGGCGACGAGCAGGATGTCGTGCTTCTTGAGGATAGGGCAGATCGCCTCGAAATAGCCCTCGGGCGGCGGGATCAACCCACCAGCGCCCATCACCGCCTCGGCAAAGAATGCGGCAATGGTGTCGGCGCCTTCACGCTCGATCAGATCCTCGAGTTCCTGGGCAAGCTGCTGCGAGAACGCGCGCTCGGTCATGCCCTCGGGCGCCTTGCGATAGTAGTAGGGCGCGCTGACGTGCAGGATCGGGCCCTTGGGCAGGTCAAACAGCGTGTGCATGCCCGGCAGCCCGGTGAGACTGGCCGTGGCCACACCGGAACCGTGGTAGGCGTTCCAGCGCGCGATGATCTTCTTCTTCTCGGGCTTGCCGCGCAGGTTGTTGTAATACCACACGAGCTTGAGCTGGGTTTCGTTGGCATCGCTGCCCGAGGCACCGAAGAACACCCGCGACATCGGCACCGGCGCGCGTTGCAGCAGGGCCTCGGCACATTCGGCGACGACGTCGCTGCTCATGCCGTTGAACGTGTGGAAGAATGACAGGCGCTCGCTCTGCCGGGCGATCGCCTCGGTGATCTCGCGGCGCCCATAGCCCAGGTTGACGCACCACAGGCCGGCCATCCCGTCGATGTATTCGCGTCCGTCAACGTCACGCACGTGGATGCCGGAACCACTTTCCATGACCGTGGGCCCTTCGGCCATAAGATCGGTGATCGCGGTGAACGGGTGGAATTGGCTGCGCTGGTCGCGCAGGGCCGCTTGGGAAAGCTGGCTGACCATCGAATTTCTCCCTTGTCTGCGTCTTGCGCGGTCCGCGCCGCGAATCAAGCGCCCATATGGCGTAGCACGTCCTCGCCGAAAGGCTTCATAAACGCAACAGTAATACTGAATTTGAGATATCTTTTCCGTTTAAACAACAATTGCCCGCAGCAGGTGCAGACAGGCCGCACCGGGATCGCTATGGTGGGCCAACGTGCCCGTGACGGTGACGGGATACATTGACACGGGCACGCGTGTGGCAGAGGGAGCAGGCATGGACGACAGACCCGATCTTGGAAACGTGATGGCGATGATGTCGTTCGCCGCGGTGGTCAGCACGGGGGGCTTTTCCAGCGCTGCCACGATGCTGGGGTATTCCAAGGCCGCAGTCAGCCGCCAGATTGCCAAGCTTGAGCAGAGCATCGGCGTGCGCCTGCTCGACCGCACCACACGCTCGGTGACACTGACACCGGCGGGACGCGAGATGTATGCGCGCTGCGCCCGCATCGTCGAGGAAGTCAACGAAGCCAACCAGGTGATGACCGGGATGCTCTCCAAGCCGCGTGGCGAGCTCAAGGTCAACGCACCGGTGGTATCCTCGCTGTTCGATCTCACCACGATCCTGCCGCGCTTCCTCCAGACCTATCCTGACGTGCGGCTGTTCGTGAACCTGTCGGACAGCAAGGTGGACCTGCTCAAGGGCCGCTTCGACGTGGTGTTCTGGATGGGTGACACCTTTGATTCCAGCCTGGAATCGGTGCAGTTGCGCAGCTATCCCATGGCACTCGTCGCCGCGCGCTCGTACCTCGACCGCGCCGGGCGCCCCTCGGCCGCCAACGACCTCAAGGTGCACACCTGCATCGTCGAAACGCATATCTCCAAGGTTGGCGAGTGGCGCCTGTCGGAAGACACCACCGTTGCCGTCAACCGCGGACCGCTCACCAGCAACTCGGTACGAATGGCACGCGAGGCCACGCTCGAGGGCCTGGGCATCAGCTACCTGCCGCGCTTCCTCGTCGAGGACGACATCGCCGCCCGCCGCCTCGAGGTCTTGCTGCCCGACCTCGTGAACGAGCGGATTCCACTGCATGTGGTATTCCCACGCGGCAACTACGCGTTGTCCAAGGTGCGCGCTTTCGTCGATTTCGTGCGCGCAGAGATGGCCGATCAGGAAGAGGGCGCCGCCGCGCCGATGTTGGGGCTGGCGACTGCGATCTGATCACCGCGCCGATCGGCGGCCGCGAGGAAGACACCACCCTATCGCAGGCCGAGCGACTGCGGACAAAGCGGCCCGATCTGGCGTATCTGCGTTTCCGCCAGCGCATGGAGTTCAGTGCGGCAACAGCTCCTCGCTCCGCCAGGGCATTGAGCGATCATCGTTTCGCAATTGCGTCGAGGGAGCCATTTGGTGAAGGCCGTGACCTGCCCCGCCAAAAGTCCCTCGTGCGCAAGGCAAAGTGCGACGCCACGGAGGTTTCCGATGTCCGTCGGTTAGGCAATTGCAGGACGAGAACGGAAAGCTGAAGTGGCCTCTGGCTGATACCACGTTACACAACGCGGTCCTGGATGACCTGCTGAGAAAAGGCTGACGACACTAGGCCAGCACTTTCGAGCGAATTGTCCCGTCGCGTTCGGCTTCCTGCAAGCGCGCTATCGGGGACGGCTATGGAAAGCGAGGACCGCGCTTGAATCGTATCAAGCAAAATCAGGGAACGCTGGCGGAGCGGCGAGCGGACGCCCCTGCGCATCGAGCTTGCGCGGAAACCGCGCGAGATCGGCCCTGACCCAGACCGGCGTATAACCCGGCCCGCCGTTCTTGAACGCGCCGAACCACAGCAGCACCAGGCGCACGCGGTGCTGGCGCGCCTGGGCCAGCAGCGTATCGACAAAGGCGAAATCGAACTGCCCCTCGCGCGGCTCGGCCCGGGCTCAGGCCACCGGCATTTCCAGGGTGTTGGCGCCCAATTGCTCCACCGTCTGCCACACTTGCGGCAAGACGCTGGCATGGTTGGAGGAATTGTTGGCCTGCGCCCCCAGCACAAGGAACGGCGCGCCGTCGACGAACAGCGCCGGGCGGCCATGCGGCGCCGCGATCCGTGGCAAGGCGGGCGCTTGCCGGCCGGGCGGCTGGGCCCTGATCGTCTGGGCACTGGCCGCTGTGGTGAGCAGCAGCGCCAAGGCGCTAAGGCAAGTGCGGGCGCGCATCGCCTCAGGCCAGTGCCAGGCCGAATTCGGCGGCGATGGCGGCGCTGTGCTCGCCCACGCGCGGGGCACCGCGCGCCGAAGCCGGCCTTTGCCCATCGATTCGCATCGGGCTGGCGGTGGTGAGAATGCTGCGGCCCCGGCCGCCGATCGATTGCAGCATGTCGAGCGCGCGGAAGCTTTCGGCCTCCAACAATTGCTCCCAATCGAGCACGGCCGCGGTCCAGATGCCGGCCGGCTCCAGCACGGCCAGCCATTCCTGCGTGGTGCGCGTGGCCAGGCGCTGCGCGATGCGGTCAAGCAGCGCGTCGCGCCCGTCAAAGCCGTTACCGCTCTCGCTCAGGCCCGGCAGATCAAGCAATTCGCCGATCCGGGCCAGCGGCGTCATCGCCAGGGCAAGATGCCCATCTGCCGTGCGATAGACGCCATAGGGCGCAGCAAGATAGGCATTGGCGCCATGGGCGGCGGCGCGCGTCGGGGGGCGGCGGCCATCGTTGAGATAAGTGGTCAGCAGCTCGAACTGGAAATCGACCAGCACTTCGAGCAGGCTGGTTTCCACCCGCCCCCCCAGCCCGGTGCGCGCGCGGCGGACCAGCAAGGCCAGGATGCCCTTGGCCAGAACATGGCCAGCCAGCATGTCTGCCACCGAAAGCCCGATCGGCATCGGCCCATGGTCGGCACTGCCGGTCAGCCACATCACGCCCGAGCGCGCCTGGGCGAGCAGATCCTGGCCCGGCAGCTTGGCCCAGGGGCCGGCACTGCCAAAGCCCGAGACGCTGGCATAGACCAGGCCGGGATTGATCGCCTTGACGTCTTCATAGCCCAGCCCCAGCCGCTCGATCACGCCGGGGCGGAAGTTCTGGATGATCACGTCGGCCCGCGCGACCAGGCGGCGCAGTTCCGCAAGCTGGCCCGCGTCCTTGAGATCGACCGCCAGGCTTTCCTTGTTGCGGTTGATCGCGTGGAACAGCGTGGAATCGCCGGCGATGTCGGTATCGCTCAGATAAAGATCGCGGCACAGGTCACCGCTCTGCGGCCGCTCGATCTTGATCACGCGCGCACCCAGATCGGCCAGTTGCAGCGCGGCCGAAGGGCCGGCGAGGAACTGGGCCATGTCGAGCACCAGCAGATCGGACAGGGGGCCGGAACTGGCCGCAGACGACGCTGTGTCCGTTGCCGAATCCGTGCGGATAAGCCGCTGTTCCAATCCCGTCCTCCACATCACTCATTGTTTACAGGCTAACATACATTCTCTATATAAACAATCAATGCAAATTCCACGCGCCTCTTCCGCTATCACCCCGGCCAGCCCGGCGCGCGCCCGTGCTGGCGGGCAAAGCGGCAGGCGATGATGGCACTTCGCGCCGCCATGGGTTACGCAAGCCGCCCGATCGCCAGACCAGCCGCGGAAGGACAGAACATGGATGCGCGCCCCGAATCAGCCACCCAGGCAGACAGCCCTGCGCCGGACATGCCGGACGTGGGCGACGGCCCGCTCGACGGGCGGTCAGAGGGCATGCTGGCGGACAGCATCCTGTCGAGCGACGAGCGCCGCCGGAAGTATGCCGTGCCGGCGCTGGAAAAGGGCCTCGATATCGTCGAGTACCTGGCCGACCAGGCCGTGCCGATGACGCAATCGCAACTGGCGCGCGCGCTCAACCGCCAGCCGGGCGAGCTGTTCCGCATGCTCGCCTGCCTGGAAGGGCGCGGCTATGTGCGGCGCGACCCGACCAACGGCGGCTATGCGCTGACGCTCAAGCTGTTCCAGCTCGCGCGCATTCACTCGCCCTATGAAACGCTGATCGCGGCGGCGCGCCCGCTGATGCGCGCGCTGTCCGACGACGTGCGCGAAAGCTGCCACCTGACCGTGTTGCAAGGCAACCAGGTGCTCGTGCTCACCCAGGAAGAGAGCCCCAACCCGTTCCGCCTGTCGGTGGAAGTCGGCTCCACCCATTCGCCGCTGCGCACCAATTCGGGGCGCCTGCTGCTCGCGGGCCTGGCGCCCGCCGCGTTTGATGCCTGGCTGGGGCATTCGCGCGAATGGCAGGCGATGGCGCCGGCCGCACGGCAGGATCTGCTCGCCCGCATCGACGACGTGCGCGCGCGCGGCCATGCCCGCTCGCTGGGCGAACGCTTCCTGGGCGGGGCGGATATCGGCGTGCTGGTGGGCACGCCGGGCGCGCCGCTCAACGCCGCGCTGACCATCGCCACGCTGATTGACGCCAATGGCGACGCGCGGCTCGATCCGCTGCTCGAACCGCTGCAACGCACGGCCGCCGCCATCAGCCAGGCCGCCGGCCTGGGGCTGGACAGTGGGCCGCTGGGTAGCGCGGTGGACACCCCTGCCCCGGCCAAGCCGGCAAGAACCCGCAAGACCACAAAATAGGAGAGATCATGATTGCCAGGCCCATCGCCGCGCTCGCCCTGCTTGGGGCACCCCTGCTGATGGCGGCCAGTCCGCCTGCGGCTGGCGACGGGAATGGCAACTGGGCGGCCGGCTGGTTCAGCGCGCCGTTCGCGCCGATTGCCGGCCAGCCGGGCGGCACCCCGGCGATCTTTGCCAACCAGACGGTGCGCCAGATCCTGCGCGTGGACACCGCTGGCAATGCCATCCGCCTCAAGCTGACCAACGAGCTGGGCATCGCCCCGGTGCGGATCGCCGGGGTGCACGTGGCGCTGGTCGATGCAGACGGACGCCTGGTGCCGGGCAGCGACCGCGCGGTAACCTTTGCCGGCGGCGCGGAAGCCTGGATTCCAACCGGCGCGCCGCTGCTCAGCGATGCCGTGCCGCTGCCAATCGAGGCGCTGCAACACCTGGCGATCTCGGTCTATTACAAGGACAGCGCGATGCCCGCCGCGCATCATGGCGATCTGGCGGTGGCGCCCGGCGAGCAACTGGCGGCTGCGTCCATGGCCGGCGCTCGCCCGCTGCGCGGCCCGGCGGTGGTGTCGCAAGTGGAAGTGGCGCGGCCCCAGCGCGGCCCGGTGATCGTGGCGTTCGGGGATTCGATCACCGAAGGCGCCGCCTCCACCCCCGGCAAGGACATGAGCTGGCCCCAACAGTTCGCCAAGCGGCTTGCCGCCGATACGCGCTATCGCGGATGGAGCGTAGTCAATGCGGGGATGAGTGGCAACCGCCTGTTGCACGAAGGCTTTGGCCTGCCCGCCCTGGCGCGGCTGGACCGCGACGCCCTGGCGGTCAGCGGGGTCACGCATATCGTGCTGCTGGAAGGCATCAACGACATCGGGTGGTGGAACAAGCCCGACAGCGACGTGACCGCCGCGCAGGTGATCGAGGCCTATCGCCAGATCGTGACCCGCGCCCATGCGCGCGGGGTGAAAGTGATCGGCGCGACGATCCTGCCCTACAAGGGCGCGGTCTATTTCACGCCGGAGGGCGAGGCGATGCGCCAGGCGGTGAACGCCTTCATCCGCACCGGCGGGCTGTTCGACGGAGTGATCGATTTCGAGAAGGCGGCGGCCGATCCCGCCGACCCGGCGCGGATCAATCCCCGTCTGGAGCCGGGCGACCATCTCCACCCCAACGATGCCGGCTATGCCGCCCTGGCGGCCGCCGTTTCGCCCAGCCTGTTCGAAGCGCCCCGTCGCTGATGCCGCGAACCGCCCGCGTACTCAACCAGCGTCGCGGGCGGTCCAGCGATAGTGGCCGGAGCCGAGCGTGATGGCCTGGCCGGCCTCCTCGCGCGCGAAACCGAGCACGCCCGGCACGCGCGCCGGGGCCAGGCCCTGTTCGCGCCAGTCGCTGGCGGGCAGCCCCGGCAAGACCAGCCGCGCCTGGCGCCCCGGCGGCACGGAAACGGTCACGGCGAGGTGGCCTGCCTCGCGTCGCCAGGCGCAGGACAGCACGCCCTCGCGCAGGCGATAGCTGACCTCGGCCGCCGGGATATCGGCCGGCATCTGCGGCGCGAGGCGCAAGGCCGCGTCCCCGCCTCGCGCGTGATCGATGTCCAGCCCGCCCAGGCGCCGATAGAACCAGTCCTCGGCATGGCCGAGCATGAAATGGTTGAGCGACTTGGTGGGATTGGCGTCCCACGCCTCGGTCAGCGCGGTGGCCCCGCGCGCCAGTTGCAGGGCATAGCCGGGGCGATCGCGCACCCGCAGCATGGCCAGGATCACATCGTCACGCCCGGCCGCAGCCAGCGCCTCCAGCACATAGCGATAGCCGATGTCCCCGGCGGTAACGCCATTGCCTTCGCGCCGAATCGCCGCGATCAGCCGGTCGAGCGCCGCGGCACGCTGCGCCTGGGGCACCAGGCCGAGCGCCAGCGGCATGGCTTGCGCCGTCTGGCTGCCCCGTTCGTAGCGGCCGGTGGCGGGATCGAGAAAGCGCGCGTTGAAATGCTGCGTAACCTGCACCGCCAGCGCGGCGTAATCCGCAACCGCCCCGATCCGCGCGGCGATCTTGGCCATCGTCTGCAAGCAGGCAATATAAGTGGCCGTGCCGACCAGCGCGCGCGAGGTCAGTTGCGCCTCGCCCGGATCGTTGGGGCCGACATCGTACCAATCGCCCATGCCGAAATCGACGATCCCATCCCGCGCCCGCTGCGCGAGATAGGCGCAATAGCGTTGCGCCGCCGGCCAGGCCGCCACCAGCACGGTGGCGTCGCCGCAAAAGCGATAGGCCGCCCAGGGTGCCAGCACCGCCGCCGCGCCCCATTCGGGGGAATTGCGCCAGACCTGGTCCTGCCCCTGCTCGTCCTGGAAGGCGACATATTCCGGCGCGATGCCCGGCACCATGCCATCGGCCTGCTGCGCCTCGGCGATGTCGTGCACCAGCTTGTCATAAAGCGGCGCGGCATCGCGGTTGTAGAGCACCGTGGGCGCGTTGAGATAGGTCTGTTCCAGCCAGCCCAGCTTTTCGCGGTGCGGGCAATCGGTGAGGACCGAAACCATGTTGCTGGTCACGGCCTGATCGATCAGCCCATGGATGGCGTTGAGCAAGGGATCATCGGCCTGGAACCGGCCGACGCGCGCAAGATCGGCGTGGAGCACCACGCCTTCGACCGCATGGATCGCGGCGCGCAGCAGGCCGCGCAATTCCAGCCAGCGAAAGCCGTGATAGCTGAACAGCGGCTCGAACGCTTCGACCCCGCTCCCGGTGCTGACGTGGGTAAACGCCACGCGGTTGCCCGGCCCGGCGTTGAAGCTGCGCTGGCTGACCCGGCCCTGTTCGTCCAGCGTCTCGCCCGGCAGGATGGTCAGCGTGGCACCGGCCGGCGCCTCGATCATCAGGCGGGGCCGACCGGCGAAGTTGACGCCGAAATCGACCAGCAGCACATCGGGCGCCACGGCCGTGATCGCCACCGGCTCCAGAGTGCGCGCGGCGACCACCGGCGGCACCAGCCCGGCGCGGAGCATCCCGCCCGGCCCCGGCACGGCCACTACCGGCTGCCAGTCGCGATCGTCGTAGCCAGGTTCCATCCAAGCGGGCGGCACCAGGCGCGCGTCCCAGTCCTCGCCGCCATAGATCGAGGAAAAGCGGATCGGCCCTTCCCGCCAACGCCATTGCCCATCGCTGGCAATGTGCTCGATCCGGCCATCGGCATGCTCGATGGTCATTGCCAGAATCGCCTTGGGCCGGCCGAAGCTGTCGAGGAACTTGGTGTAGCGGCCCTCCTTGGCCTCTACATTGTACATGCCGTTGCCCAGCATCAGCGCCAGGACATTGTCGCCAGCGTGCAGCAGGGCCGTGACATCGTGCGTGTCATAAAGCGCGCGGCGGCGGTAGTTGGTCCACCCCGGCGTCAGCGCCGCATGCCCCACGGCCTGCCCGTTGATCGCCAGGCGATATTGGCCCAAGCCGCAGACCGACAGCACGGCCCGGCGCGGCGGCGACGCCAGGCGCAAGGGCCGACGCAGGATCGGCAGCGGCCGGGCGGGCACCATGGCTGGGCTCGCCTGCCCCTGGCGGTGCGGCGGTAGAACCGGGTCGGGCTCCGCCGCGATCCAGCGGTCGGGCCAGCGCGCCAGCTCGAGCACCCCGGTGAGGAACGCGGCGGGCGCGCTCCAGGCGCCCGGCCGCCCCGCCGCATCGAATACGCGGACCGCCCACCAATAGCGGCGGTGGCTGTCGAGCGCCAAGTCCGCTGTCGGCACCACCAGAGTCTGCCCGCCGGCGGCGGGCGATCCGGCCCAGCGGGCGCCCTGGCCAGCAGCCACGCGGGCGCGATCGGTGCCGCCGATCAGTTCGAACCCGCGCTGCACCAGGCCGCGCGCGCTTGGATCGCGCGCGGCAAGGCCCCAGGAAAAGCGCGGACGCAGCAAGTCGAGCCCCGCGGGCTCGGCCACCCCTTCCACGCGCAAGTCTTGCGCCAGCAGATCACCCGGTGGCAGAGAATGCGCCCTGCCGGCGCCGGCCACCAGCGGCGTCGCGCCGATCGCGGCCAGCGCGGTGCGACGGTCCAGCCTCATTAGACCGGAATGTCCACAAGTGGCTCAGCCACGATCCGGACCGGACCGGCCAGGCCCGCCGGCAGCAGCGGCGCATCGCGGGCCGGCAGCCAGTCCTTGGTGCCGCGCAGCTTGGGATAGACCCAGGCAACCCGCTCCGCTTCGGGCAAGACGCGATCGCCCACCAGGCGGTTGTGCCAGGTGTTGGTGACGGTGATGACGATCGTGTTGCGTCTCGGCCGCAAGAATGCGGTGATGTCCAGCCGGAAGGGTGCGATCCAGCGCCGGCCGGCCAAGCGCCCGTTGACCGTGACTTCGGCCATGGCATGCACTGCGCCCAGATCGAGCATCAGGCGGATATCGCGCACCAGCATGTGGCGCGGCAGGTCGATCTGCGTGGCATAGGTGCCCGATCCGGCATGGAAGCGCACGCGATCGGGGGCAAGGTCGCTCCACAGCGCGGGCTGCTTCAGCGTCAGCCGCTCGGGCGGGGCGCGCCAGCCGGCAAAGCTGAGCGTCCAGGGCTGGTCGAGTTCGATTGCCGGGGTCATGGCCGGCGCCACCGGTGCCAGGCGGCGCCCGTCGCTGCGCAGCAGCCGAGCTTCTCCAGCCCCGGCCATGACAAGCCGCTCACCGCGCCATTCCAGGCTTTGCCCGGCCGCGAGATGGGCCTGTGCGAGATGCGGTGCCACGCCGCCGTCGCTCAGAACGATGAACCGGCTTTCCCCCGGCGCCAGGCGCAGCGGCAGGACCGTGCGCCTGGCGACATTCCGCCAGGCGGGTGCCGGCAGGCGCTGCCCTTCCAGCGCATCCCACAGCGCCACGGCGCGCGCGGTCACGCGCAAGGATACTTCGGTATCGAGCGCGGCACCGCCGGTGTTGGCCAGGAAATAGACATCGACCCCCGCCTCGCGGCGATGAGTCCATTCGAGCCCCGCCGCATCGTTCGCCAGAAGATCGCCCGCGACCCCCAGGCTGGCCAGGACATGCGCAGGGCTTTGCCCCCAGACCACGCGCCCGGCGCCCAGCCAGGTTTCGCCCTGACGTCCGGCATCCGGCCAGAGCCGGCGGCACTGCGCAACGAACGCCGCGGGATCGGCTTCTCGCCCGACGGCACCAAGCGGCGGCGGTGCCAGCACCGTGGCGCCCGCCCGCACCAGGCGTTCGAGTGCGGCGAGGAAGCCGCTGGAATAGCGCGCTCCCGCGCGCAGCACGAGCAGGCGATAGCGCATGCCGCCGGGCAGTACGATCGCGCCCTGCTCCACCCGCGCCAGGCGCACCAGCGCATCGCGGTTGATCGAGTCATAGGCCACGCCGGCCGGCAATGGCGCGTCCAACTGGTGCGGCAAGAGCGCGCGGTTGGGAATGTCTTCCCCGGTGAACACCGCCACGTCGCTCACTGGCAGGCCGCGTTGCAACACCGCCTGGCAGCGGCGCAGGTAATCGAACCAGCCGCGCGCCTGGCTCCACCAGGTCTGGGTGCGGCTGAACATCGTGCCGATACCGTTGAGCGTCAGCCCCGGCGCGCGATCGAGAAACGGCTGCGCGGTATAGACGTGCAGCATGAAGCGGTTGATGCCCCGGCAATAGTGCCGATCGCCCAAGGGCTTGAGCATCGCGGGGTGCTCGTCCCAGAGAATGTCGTTCTCGGTGAAGCTTTCCGTGGCAATGATCCGCTTGCCATAGATGCGCCCGCCCGAAACCGCATCGGCCACATCGGTCGGCTTGTCGTTGCGCGGCGTGCGCAACCAGAATTCGCCCATCGGCACATCGGTCGCCTCTGCCCAGCGCAAGCCGTCCACGGCATAGGTCGGGCTGGCCGGCTCCCCGCTGAAGCGGCAGCCGCGTGCATGGGCCAGGCGCGCGATGGTTTCGAAGAACGCGCTTTGCGTGAGATCGGCCACGGTCTGCCGGAAATCGTGCAGTATCGCCTCGCTCTGCTCTGCGCTGCCGACCGGCACGCCGGCCAGCACCGGCAGCCAGACGCGCAGGGCATAGCCGCGCAAGGCCTGGAACCGGGCAGGAAAATTCGCCGTCCAGTTTTGCCCGCTGGCTTCCCAGCTATCGACATGCACCGTGTTCAACACTTTGCCCGCGCGCGCCGGGCCGATGCGATCGAGCGCGGCGCCGAACCAGCGATCGAACTGCATGGTCACTGCCGCCGCGTTGAAGCGATCGACTTCCAGCCCCTGCGCACCCCCGGCGGCGGAGTTCTCGCGGCCATTGCTAGTGTGGCCCAGGCGCAGGATGCGCCAGCGGCCGGGCGGTGGGGTCCAGTCGAGCGTGCCATCGGCCGCCAGCCTGTCGGTCAGGTCGAGCACCTTGGCCGGATCGACGCAGACCGCATCGGGCACGTCGCGCGCATCGGTGCGGCGGCTGATCGACCATTGCGCCGCCGTCTTGCCCACGATCTGGTGGATTTCCGGCCGGGACGAAAGCTCCAGGCTGAACAGGCGCAGGCGCACGTCCTGCCCGAAATCGTAATTCTCGAAATAGGGGCCGGGCGCCTGCGGCTCGTGCACGAAGCGGAACACGCGCGCGGTGGTTTCGGGCAAGGCGTGGGTCAGCGTGGTCAGGTCGGTCTGCCAGCCATGCTGGGGATATTCCAGCCGGCCAACGGGACGGAACGTGACGCCATCCTCGCTTGCTTCCACGCGCAGCGCATTGGCCGCGCGATAGACGCCGGGGGAATAGCCCCAGGGCGACGGCGTGCGCACGGTGACCGAGCGCAGCGTGAACGGCTGGTCGAAAGCCACGTCGATCTGGCCGGCCTGGGTGGTGTCGAACACGTCCTCGTCGTTGCCGGGATCGAGCAGGCGCGCGAGCGGTGGCCCGGCCAGCGGCAAGGTGGTGGAAACGCGCGGATGGCGCCGTGCGCTCGTCTCGTCCAGCGCTTCCGGCCAGGGAAATGCCAGCACCGCCACGTCGCGATACCAGTTGCGCCGCATCGGCGGGGTGGCCAGGCGGATCGCGCCCTGCCCGGCCGTGGCGCGCGTGTCGGACCAGGTCAGCACCTGCATCGACAGGTCGGGCGTGACCCAGGGGCCGCTCGCCGTAGCCCAGCCATCGCAGATGTTGAGCGACAGCGTAATCCCCAGCCGCTCCGCCTCGGCCACGGCGTGATCGATCAGGCCCCACCATTGCGGCGTGAGTGCATCGGCCGGCGGATCGACCAGCGGCGGCTTGGCCGAGGCGCCAATGGCAAAGACCATCGCCGTGGTGATGCCGTTGGCGTGCATGCCTTCAAGATCGGCCGTGATCCCGGCCGCGCTGACTGCGCCATCGAGCCAGTACCAGTAGACACCCGGTCCGGCCTCGGGCGGAGGGCGGTCGAATGCCTCGCCCCAGGCGCTCGCTTGCGGATCGACCGGCGCGGCGTGGCCGTTGCCAGGCGCGGTGCCCGTGCACAACAGTGCCGCCGATCCGCCCAGCAGGGCCGAGCGGCGATCCACCATCAGGCCCGGAAATACAGCATCGAAGTCACGCTTGGACGGCATGGCAGGCCTTTGTCTGGGCCGCGCATCGGGCCGGCCGGATGCCAGCCTGCCCGATGCGCGGAGGCATCACAACTTGAAGCGAACCCCGAAGATGATCTGGCGATCGTCGATCTGGGTTTCGTGCGGCCGGGTATCCATGTTGTTGTAATAGGACCGGCGGATCACGCGCGTCAGGTTGTTGCCTTCTAGGCTGATCGTGACGTTGGGCGTCACGTCATAGCTGAGCGAAGCGGCCAGCCAGCCATAGCCGCGGCGGAAGCTCGGCTGCCCCACCCCGTTGAACAGATAGGTGCTGTCGAAGTAGGTGCTGCGCCAGTTGTAGGCGACGCGGGCCGAAACGCCGTACTTCTCGTACATCCCCACCAGGTTGTAGGTGTGCTTCGACAAGCCCTGGAGCGGGGTGGTCTGGCCGACGATCGAAGAGGTCGTCTTGCTGTCCACGTAGGTATAGTTCGCCTGGATCCCCAGGCCCGACAGCGCGCCGGGCAGGAAATCGAAGAACTGCTGATACCCCACTTCGGCGCCCTTGATCTCCCCGCCCTGGTTGTTGTCCGGGCGGCTGATCGTGTAGGTGATGCCGTCGTAGACCTCGACCGAGGGATTGACCGAGATGAAGTTGCGCACCTTCTTGTAGAACAGCGCACCATAGATCGAGCTGCCGCGCGCGAAGTAGTATTCCAGCGACGCGTCGAGCTGGTCGGCCTTGAGCGGCTTGAGGTAGGGATTGCCGGCCGACCCGTTCTGCTGCACCGAATTGAGCGTCAGCGACGGCGAAAGATCGCTGAAGTTCGGGCGGGTGACGACCTTGGACGCGGCCAGACGCAGCTTGAGCTTGTCGGTCAGGTTGAAGCGGATGTTGGCCGAAGGCAGGAAGTCGTCATAGCTGGAATTGACCTGGATCGGCCCGACGCCGCCGCCCGAAAGCGTGCGGTTGCCGTTGAGCGCGGTCTGGGTGTGGACATAGCGCAACCCGACATTGCCATCGACCAGCCCGCTGGGCGAGCCGAAGCGCGCCATGGCATAGAGCGCGGTGGTCTTTTCGCTGACGCGATAGAACGCCAGCGGCCCGTTCACCGGATCGGTGGCGTCAAAGCCCAGCGCGGTCTGCACTTCGCTCAGATGATCGCGCAGCAGCGGCACGGGAATGACCAGGTAGTTAGACAGCAGCGGCGTACCGCGCGAAGACTTGCTGAAGAAATCGCTGGCCGGGTTGGCAGCCAGGATCGAGGGCGCAGCGGTGCCGGGCGCGCCGCTGAACAGGAAGAAGCTGGTCTGGTTGGATTGCGCCGTGCGGTTGCCGTAGCGGAAGCCGACGTCGATCGACTTGAGGAAGCCGCTGTCCACCGCATAGGACGCATCCAGCGTGCCGGCGAACTGGTCCGCCTTGTTCTGCGTGCCCTGGTAGAGCAGGAACTGGAAGTTGGTGTTCGACTGGCTCAGCAGGTCATAGCCATTGGCGCTCGAACCCGGCACGAACGCGGTGTTGTCCACCGAGAAGCGCGGGATCGTGGCGCCGGTGAAGCCGCTGTTGAACACCACGCTGCCGGTGGCCTTGGTATAGCTGATGTCGGTGGACACGGTCAGCTTGTCGTTGGTCCACTTGCCGCCCCCGGCAAACTGGGTCATCCGGTCGCGCGTGTCATAGGCATAAGACAGTACGGTGAGCGGGGCGTTGAGATAGGTCGCCTTGGTCACGTCGCCATTGGCGGCCACCGTCGCGCCCGGCTCTGCGGTCAAGCCACCCAGGCCAACTGAAGCGCCGTAGTTGTCGTTGAGGTTGTTGAAGCGCGCGTACTGGCCTTCGAAATAGATTTCGAGGTTGGGCGTGGGCTTCCACTGCAAGGTGCCGCTGATGCCCAGGCGGCGGCGATCGCCATAGGGCGTCACGTCATAGGCGCCGTTGGGAGCGACCACCGTCTGGCCGGGCACGATCGTGGTGCTGCTGGCCGGGGTGCCGGTGGAAATCAGGTCTGAGCGGAACTTGCGCTCCTGGTACGACACGCTGACCAGCGCGCCGATCTCACCCGCGCCGGTGTCCCAGCGATCGGCGATCAGGCCCGAGACGGCCGGGGTCAGTTCCTTGGCCAGGTCGGAATAGATGCCGCGGATGTTGCCGGCCACGGTCAGGCCCTTGAAATCGAGCGGCCGGCGCGTGCGCAAGTCGATCAGGCCACCCAGGCCACCTTCGATCTGGTTGGCCGAGGGCGACTTGTAGACATCCAGCCCGGCGAGCAGTTCGGCCGGAATATCCTGGAGGTTGAGGCCACGGGCGCCTTGCGCGGTGAAGATCTCGCGGCCGTTGAGCGTGGTGTTCACTTGGGCCAGGCCGCGCACGTAGACGGTCGACCCTTCGCCATAGTCGCGCTCGATCTGCACGCCCGTCACGCGCTGCAGCGCATCGGTGGTGTTCTGGTCGGGCAGCTTGCCGATATCCTCGGCCACGATCGAATCCACGATCTGGCTGGCATTTGCCTTGCGATCCTGCGCGCTGCGCAAGCTGGCGCGGACCCCACTGACGACGATAGCGTCGGCAACGGTTTCATCCTTGGCGTCAGTCGTCGCCTTGGCCGCTGCCGGCGCGGTCTGCGCCAGGGCGGAGCCCGCCGGCATGACCAGGGCACCGAGCGCGGCGGTGCAGAGATAGGCTCCCACGTTCTTCATTGCTAAACCTCCCCATTATCCCAAACTTGTGTCAGCTTGTGGTGTGCAAGTGCCCCGTCACGTCTTGTTCGGGGGCGAAAACTCGATGCGCAGCGCATAGGGCATGTCGGCCTTGGCGCCGGTGGCCGGCAGCGTGACATGCAGGCCATCCTTCTCCTGGCGCCAGGCGAGCGGCGCAGTGCTGCCGAGAAGATGCACGGCCTTGACCGGCGGCGCATAGGGATTGCCGGCATAGAGCACGCCGATGCGCACCGCGCCGTCGGCCGGATGGGCCAGACCCAGCGCGTAGAGCCGCCCGTCACGCGTGGTGAAGCGGATGTCGGCCGGGGTATAGGTGGGATCGCCCCCTTCCTTGAGCGAGCCGACCGCGTTGCGCGTGGGTCCTTCCCCGAACATCACCCACGGCCGCGTGCCGTAGATCGCCTCGCCATTGACCGACAGCCAGCCGCCGATTTCGTCGAGCACCCTGGCCGCTTCGGCCGGGATCGTGCCATCGGCCTTGGGCCCGACGTTGAGCAGCAGGTTGCCGTTCTTCGAAACGACATCGGCCAGCGTCGCCACCAGGCTGGCAGCGGTGCGATACTTGTCGTTCTCGACATAGCCCCAACTGTTGATGCTGACCGAGGTATCGGTCTGCCAGGGCAGCAGGCGCAGCGCATCGAGCCGGCCGCGCTCGATATCGAACAGCGCCGAACCAGCGGGAAACGCCTCTTCCTTATAGGCCAGCACCGGGCCAACCCCGCGCCGTGCCGCGCTGTCATAGTAATAGGCGGCAAGACGCTGCAAGTAAGGCGCGAAGGCGGGCTGGTTGATCCACCAGTCGAGATAGACGAATTCAGGATTGTACTTCTCGATCACTTCGCCCGTGCGCGCGAGCCAATCGTCAAGAAAGGCCTTGGACGGCGGGTTCCACTGTTCGAGATGGTTGGGATCGGGCTCCGCGCTGGCATCGCTGCCCGGCAGGGTGCGCGGCGCGGCCGGACCATAGAGATCGGCATAGGCCGGGTTCCACACGTCGCTGCCGGCAGGCGCCTGGCCATACCACCACCAGTGTTCGGCGCGGTGTGAAGACAGGCCAAAGTGCAGATTGGCGGCGCGGGCGGCCTTGGCAATCTCGCCCACCACGTCGCGCTGCGGCCCCATCGCCACGGCATTCCAGCGGTTGATCGCCGAGCCATACATCGAGAAGCCGTCGCAATGCTCGGCCACCGGCACGACGTAGCGCGCGCCGGCATGCTTGAACAAGGCCATCCACGCCGCCGGATCGAAGCGCTGGCCGCGGAACTGGGGAATGAAGTCCTTGTAACCGGCGACGGATTGATCGCCATAGGTCGCGCGCTGGTGCACGAAATCGGCGTGGCCCGGCACATACATGTTGCGCGAGTACCATTCGCTGCCCGAGGCCGGCACCGCATAGACGCCCCAATGGACGAATATCCCGAACTTGGCGTCGCGGTACCATTCCGGCACGCGATAGTTGGCCAGAGAGGACCAGTCCGCCTTGAACCGCCCCCCGGCGACCTCACGATCCATCCGGGCGATCTGCGCGGCGGCGGCCTTGGGATCGGACGAGATGCCGGGCTGCGCACCGGCGGGTGCGGCCAGGGCTGTCCCTCCGGCAAGAGCGCAGGCCAGCATGATGCAAGACAGGCTTTTCATGGCCGCAGCCATATCCTCAATCCTTTCGTCGCCCCTCTGCGAGGGCTGTAGACTATGTGGCAGATTGTTCGTATATGAACAAGATGTTTTTTAACAAACACACTTTGGTGCGTTGCCAATCGTTACGGAACGCTCGCGGCAAAGGCCCGGTTGAGCGTGGAAACCAGCGATTCCGCAGGCATTTGGCGCGCAATGGCGGCCAGGATCAGGCCCGAGGCCTCGTCCTGGAACGGCATGTAGCCGGCGTGGCGCGGGCGAATCCACGCGTGGTCCAGCGTGGCACGAGTCGCGCGGTAGAAGTCGCCGGTGGCGGCATTGGTCGGTATGTCGGCCCAGGCCTGGGCGTGGGCCGGTTGCCCGCCATTTGCCGCAACGATACCGGTCTGCACTGGGCCACTGGCGAGCCAGCGGGCAAAGGCCATGGCGCCCTCCGGATCGCGGCCGAGGCGCGAGACGGCAATGCCGGTGCCGCCCAGCACCGAACCGCGCGGCGCGCTGCCCTGCCATGGAGCCAGGTCGGCGAACGCCAGCCGCACTGGCCGAAACCCGTCCTGCGCATAACTGACATAGCCATAGATCAAAGGCGCGGCGACCAGCGGCGAATCCGCGCGGGCCATCGCTTCGAGCACGGCGATCGGATCGCTTTCGGCCGCGCCTGGGGCAGCGCGTTCGGCCAAGGCGTAAAGCCGCTCCACCGCGACGGCCGCCGCATCGGGAAACAGCACGCGCGGCGCCGGGCACAGCTCCAGGCCCATCAGGCCGCACAGGGTCATCAGGCTCATCAGGCTGTGCGGCGCGCGCAGCGGCAGGCCGATGCCGCCAGCCTCCGCGTGGCGCAGCACGCTGCCCCAATCGCGCAGCGGCGTGGGCAGGCGACCAGGCACCCAGGCCTGGACCTGTGCCGCCGCGTCGATCGGCAGCGCCCATTGCCGGCCATCCCAGGCATAGCTTTCATACGATCCGCCAACGCTGCCGGCCGCAGCATCGGCATCGCCGCCCGCGAACGGCAGCAGCGCGCCCGACTGCGCGGCAATGCCGACGTGGGGATGATCGATCACCACCAGGTCATAGGCGCGGGCAAGGTCTTCCACCGGATGGGTTTCGAACGCCTGGAGCGAGCGCCGCTCCCACTCGATCGCCGTTCCGGTGAGCCGCGCCCACTCGCGCGAAGCGGCCACCAGCGGCTCGTAACCGCGCGGGTGATCCCACGTCATGCCCTTCAAGGTCGTCTCGCTCATCCCATCCTCCTTCTTGCCTGCGCGGCGAACAACACCGGTTGACTCCGGGATCATCACAGCTTAGCAATAATATAAATCATATAAAAATACTATTGCAGATTTTTCGGAGAGGTATCTGCGATGATCATCGAACAGTTTTTCGAAGACTATGTTCTTGGATCGGAACGGCGAAGTTTTGGCCGAACTATCACCGAGACCGATTTCGTCGTGCATGCCGGCCACACCGGAGACTTTTTTCCGCATCACATGGATGCGGATTGGTGCGCCACGCAGGAGATTGGCCAGCGCATCGCCCACGGCACGCTGGTGTTCAGCATCGGCATCGGCCTCACCGCAACGGTGATCAACCCGCGCGCCATGTCCTATGGCTATGATCGCCTGCGCTTCATCCGCCCGGTGCACATCGGCGACACGATCACCACGATCACCCGCATTGCCGACAAGCGCGACCATCCCAAGCGGACCGCCCAGGGCGTGGTGACCGAGACGGTGGACATCCGCAACCAGCGCGAGGAAACCGTGCTCGCCTGCGAGCATCTCTACCTGGTCGATCGCCGTTCGGCGGCGGCCTGACGCAATGCGCCCGATCCGCCCCCTTCCCCTGCTGGCCGCCACCCTGGTCGTGGCCGTGGGCAGCCTCTCGCTCGTTGCGCTGGCGCGCCACGGCAGCGATGGGGCTGCCGCCGCCGCCGGCGCCCCGCTGCCACCCGGCGCGCCGCGCTATGCGCTATCGACCGTGGGCCTGAGCTTTCCCTTTGCCGCCGCGATCGCCAAGGGCTTTCGCCAGGCCGCGCGCGAAGCCGGTGCCGAAGGCCTGGTGGTGGACGGCAAGGCCAATATCCAGAAGCAGGCCAACGACATCGATGACCTGATCGCGCAGCACCCGCGCGGCGTGGCGATCATGCCGCTGGATTCGATCGTGGCACAAGGCTGGGTCAAGCGCGCCCAGGCCGCCGGCGTGCCGGTGGTGGCGGTGGCCGCGCTGGTGGGCGACCCGCGCACGCGCGCGGTGCAGGATGTCTATCCCGGCCTGGCCGCGCTGGTTTCGCAAGACGAAGTCGCCGCCGGCCGCGCCGCCGGCACACTCGCCGCGCAACTGCTGCCCGCCGACCGTCCCGCGCGAATCGCAATTGTCGAAGGGGCCGCCGGATTTCCCGAAGTGGAACAGCGCACGCGTGGTTTTCTCGCCGGCCTTGCCGCCAGCGGCCGGCGCGACACCATCGTGGCCGCACAGCCCGGCAACTGGACACCGGACGGGGGCGAGGCCGCCTGCCAGAACATGCTGGCAGCCGACCCGCGCATCGACCTGTTCTTCAACCAGGCGGACGACATGGTGATCGGCTGCGCCCGCGCCGTGCGCGCGGCCGGATCGCATGCCCGGCTGATCGGCGTGGGCGGTTCGCGCCTGGCCATGGCCTCGCTCAAGGCCGGGGCGATCGACGGCACCGTCTGCTTCCAGCCCGAAGCGCTCGGCGCGCTGGCTTTCCGCGCGCTGGCCCATCCGCCCGCACCGGGCACGCCGCGCTTCCTCACCTACCCGATCCCGGCAGTGACGCGCGCCAGCGCGCAACGGTGCACTGGCCAATGGTGACCGCCCCGCCCCTGCTCGCGCTGCGGCACATCGCCAAGCGCTATCCCAACGGCACGCAGGCGCTGGTAGACGCCTCGCTGGAAATCCGCGCCGGTGAAGTGCATGGCCTGCTCGGCGCCAACGGCGCGGGCAAGTCCACCCTGATCGGCATTCTCTCGGGCGCGACCACGGCCACCGAAGGCGCGATCCTGTGGCGCGGCGCCCCGGTGCGCTGGCGGCGGCCGGCAGACGCACGGCGCGGCGGGGTTTCCACGCTGTACCAGCACATCCCGCTGGTGCCGACGCTGTCGGCGCTGGACAACCTCCTGCTCGGCGCGCCGGGCTGGCAGCGCCGCGATGGCCAACAGCGCGCACGCGCCGAAGCGGTCGTGGCGCAACTGGGCAATCCCTTCCCGCTCGATGCCCTGGTGGCCGACCTGCCGATCGGCGCGCGGCAGATGGTCAGCCTGGCACAGGCGCTGCTCGATGGCGCACAAGTGCTGGTGATGGACGAGCCGACCGCCTCGCTCGCCGCGCAGGACCGCCAGGCGGTCTATGACGTGGTGCGCCGCCTGGCCCACCAGGAAGGCAAGGCGATCGTGTTCGTCTCTCACTTTCTCGACGAGATCCTGGCACTGACCGACCGCGTGACGATCCTGCGCGACGGGCGTGACGTGCTTCACCGCCGCACCGAAGACCTCGACGAAGCCGCTCTGGCCGCCGCGATCAGCGGACGCGCGGTGGCGCGGCTGACCCGCCGGGCGCGCCGCATCGGCGAAACCGTCCGCCTGGCGGTGCGCGATCTGGCATCCCCGGCTGGCCTGGCGCCAATCTCGTTCGATCTGCGCGCCGGCGAAATCCTGGGCCTGGCGGGCATGCTCGGCGCCGGGCGCAGCGAGCTGCTGCACGCCCTGTTCGGCGCCGATCCCTGCGCGCGCGGCGCGGTGCTGGTCGATGGCACGCCGGTGCTGGGGCCGGGCGTGGTGACCAATACCGGCAGCGCCGTCGCCGCCGGGCTGGCGCTGGTGCCCGAAGATCGCAAGCGCCAGGGCTTTGTGGCCGGATTCAGCGTGGCCGAAAACATCGCCCTGCCCCGCCGGGGCTGGCTGATCGATCACGCCACCGAACGGCAAGAGGCCGAGGCCGCGATTGCCGCCCTGGCGATCAAGACCGAAGACGCGCAGCGCCCGGTCGGCACCCTTTCGGGCGGCAATGCGCAGAAAGTGGTGCTGGCCAAGTGGCTCACCGACCAGACCCGCGTCCTGCTGCTGGACGAACCGACCGCCGGCATCGACATCGGCGCGCGGGTCGACATTCTCGAACAGGTGCGGCGCCTGGCCGACGAAGGGCTGGCGATCGTGCTGGTCTCTTCGGATTTCGCCGAACTGCTGGCGCTGAGCGACCGCATCCTGGTGCTGCGCGAAGGTGCCGTGGTGGCCGACGTGGACCCGGCCACCAGCAGCGAGATCGACCTTACCCTTTTGGCCAGCGGCAGCGCACCGGCTTGCGATGGAGTTCCTGCATGATCGCCTCAATCCCCTGGCGGCAAAGCCTGGGCCTGCGCCAGGCCGGCGTATTCTATGCGCTGCTGGCGCTGCTCGGCATTCTGGCGGCGCTCGCTGCCAGCCGCGGCCTGCCGCCCTATCTGGCGCCGGCGAACCTGGGTAACATCGCCTATCAAGCCTCGCTCGTCGGGATCATGGCCGTGGCGATGACGATCATGCTGATCACCGGCGCGTTTGATCTCAGCGTGGCATCGGTTGCGGCCCTGGCGGCGGCAGTGCTGGTCGGGCTGGCCGGGCAGATCGGCTTCGTTCCCGCGCTGCTCTGCGCGCTGTGCACGGCGGCGATGATCGGCATTCTCAATGGCGTGATCGTCGAATTCGTCGGGATCAACGCTTTCATCGTCACGCTCGGCACGCTTACGGCGGTGCGCGGGCTGGTCCTGGTGGTCACCGACGGGCGCTCGCTGATGGTCGAAGACCCGCAGGTGCTGGCGCAAATGCTGGCGTTCGAAAGCGCGCGGGCGCCGCTGTTCTGGCCGCTCTTCGCACTCGGTGCCGTGGCGCTGGCGATCGCGACGCTACGCCGGGCGCCTGCTCCGGCGCTGGGCGGCCTGGGGCTGCTGGCGCTGGCCGGCCTGGTCGGCCCGCGCTTCACCGTGGCGGCCCCCGTCGTCTATCTGCTGCTGTTCACGACCGCCGCCTGGTTCGTGATGGAGCGGACCGTGCTCGGCCGGCGTATCCAGGCGGTAGGCGGCAATGCCGAGGCGGCGCGCCTTTCGGGCATCAACGTGCGCGCCTATCGGCTCGGCGTGTTCATCCTCTCCAGCCTAGCGGCGGGCTTTGCCGGGGCGCTGTTCGGCTCGCGCCTGGGCGCGATCAACCCCACGGCCATGCAGGGCGCGGAACTGACCGTGATCGCCGCGGCGATCCTGGGCGGCACGTCGCTCTATGGCGGAGCAGGCAGCGTGATCAAGACCGTTGCCGGGGCGCTGATCCTGTTTACGCTGACCAACGGGTTCAACATCCTGAACCTGGGAGCCAACTACCAGGGCATCATCGAAGGCGCGGTGATCATCGTTGCCGCCGCGATCTACACCCTGGGCAACCGCAAGCGCGGGGAAACACGATGACCGAAACCGTCCTGCGCATCGCGGTGCGCGAATTCGCACCATTCGAAAGCGCCATTGCCGCCCAGTTCGCCGATTTCGTGCGGCACACCGGCGTTTCTGCCCGGATCGAGCTGGACGTGCTCGATCTCAACGCGCTGCACCACAAGGCGATTGCGCAAGGCGGCCTAGCGCGCGGCGACTATGACATCGCGTTCCTGTGCACCGACTGGCTGGCGCAGGCCCAGGCCATGGGGCAACTGGCCGATCTGGCGCCTCTGCTCGCGCAGCGGCCGGCCAGCGACTATCCCCACGGCTGGAGCCCTTCGCTGACCACCATGCAGGCCTTCGCCGGCGGCGTCTGGGGCCTGCCCTATCACGATGGCCCGGAATGCCTGGTCTATCGCAAGGATCTGCTGGCCGCCGCCGGCCTGGCCGTGCCCGGCACCTGGGAGGAATACCACGCCGCCGCCCGCCGCCTGCACGATCCGGCCAGCGGCGTCAGCGGCACGGTGCTGGCGCTGTTTCCCGATGGCCACAACGGGTTCTATGATTTCTGCATCCACATCTGGTCGCGCGGCGGAGAGCCTTTCACGCCCGCCGGCCGGCCCGATTTCGCCTCGCCGCAGGCCCATGCGGCGCTCGATTTCCTGCGCACGCTGGCGCGCGACACACAGGCCATCGCGCCGGGCGCGCGCGAGACCGACAGCGTGCAATCGGGCATGCTGTTCGCCGCCGGACATGTGGCCATGATGGCCAACTGGTTCGGCTTTGCCGCCTATGCCGATACCGCGCCCGACAGCGCCGTGCGCGGATTGGTGGACGTGGCGCCGTTGCCCGCTGGCGAGGGCGGTGGCACGGTATCGCTCAACGTGTTCTGGGTGCTGGGCATCGGCAGTGGCAGCACGCACCGCGATCTCGCCTGGGACTTCCTGCGCCATTGCACCCGGCCCGAGATGGACCGCCTGACCACCACCCATGGTGCCATCGGCACGCGCCGCTCGACTTGGGCGGATCCGGCTGTCAATGCCGCCATCCCCTATTACCACCGCCTCGACTGGCTGCACCAGTCCGCGCGCGCGCTGCCGCACACCACGCGCCTGGCCGATTTTTCGCACATCATCGACGATGTGCTGGGCCAGGCGGTGACCGGCGAGCAGACCACGGCGGACCTGCTGGCGCAAGCCCAGCGCCAGGCGGAGGCACTGGCATGACCGCCCCGCTGCGCCAGGCCTGGGACCACCCCGCCCAGCCCCGTCCGATCGTGCTGATCGGCACCGGCGGCATTGCCCACGACGCGCATCTGCCCGCCTATCGCAAGGCCGACCTGCCGGTCTACGGCGTCTACGATCCCGATCAGGACCGCGCCCGCGCCCTGGCCGATGCGTTCGGCATTGGCACCGTCTTCCCCACGCTGGCCGATGCGGCAAAAGCCGATGCGGTGTTCGACGTGGCCGCGCCGCCGGTGGCGCATCTTGCCATCCTGGAAGCATTGCCACGCGGCGCCAGCGTGCTGCTGCAAAAGCCGATGGGCCTTGATCTCGATGCCGCGCGCGCCATCCGCAACGCGGTGCATGCGCGCGGACAGACCGCAGCGGTCAATTTCCAGTTGCGCTATTCGCCGATGATGCTGGCGCTGGCCGATTGCCTGGCGCGCGGCGATCTCGGCACGCTGCTGGAGATCGAGGTGCATCTCAACCTGGCCACGCCTTGGCACCTCTTTCCGCACCTGATCCCCAATCCGCGCGTGGAGATCGTGTCCCACTCGATCCATTATCTCGACACGATCCGCGCCTTGGCCGGCAACCCGAGCGGCGTCTTTGCACGCAGCTTCGGCTATCCCGGCAGCCCGCTGGCCGATACCCGCACCACGATCCTGCTCGATTACCCGGCGCCCTTGCGCGTCACGCTGTCGATCAACCACCACCACGATTTCGCGCGCCAGTTCCAGGATGCCAGCTTTCGCTTAGAAGGCACCGAAGGCGCCGCGCTGGTCAAGCTTGGCCTGTTGCTCGACTATCCGGTGGGTGAGCCGGACGAGCTGTGGATCGTGCGGCGCGGCAGCGAGTGGCAGCAGGTGCCGCTGCAAGGGCGCTGGTTTCCCGACGCGTTCCTCGGCCCGATGTGCAATCTCCAGCGCTTCGCCAGCGGCGAGGACACCCATCTCGCCACGCACGTGGACGATGCCTGGCAGACCATGGCGCTGGTCGAGGCCTGCTATGCCGCCGCGCGCGCGTCCGCCTTTCCCATCCCGCAAGACTGATCGGCGGCTTCCGCCTGCAAGGGGACTTTCCATGATGCGCTTTTCCAGCCGCGCCCTGGCGCTTTGCCTCTGCCTTTCGGCCAGCGCCACGGCCCTGCCGGCCCTGGCCGCTTCGGCACCGACACCGATGCAGGCGACGGCCGCGCCGGGCATTGCCTTTGGCACCGCCTGGTATCCCGAACAATGGCCCGAAGCGCGCTGGGACACCGACCTGGCGCTGATGCAGCAGGCCCATATCAACACCGTGCGCATCGCCGAATTCGCCTGGAGCCGGATGGAGCCGGAGGAAGGCCGGTTCGATTTCGCCTGGCTCGATCGCGCGATCGCCGCTGCCGCACGGCACGGCATGCGCGTGGTGCTGGGCACGCCCACCGCCGCCCCCCCGATCTGGATGAGCGAGCGCTATCCCGAAATCCTGCGCGTGGACGAAGACGGCAGCCGCGCCGGCCATGGCGGGCGCCGCCACTTCTCGTTCGCCAGCGCCCGCTACCGCCAGTTTGCCCGGCGCATCGCCACGGAAATGGCCCGCCGCTATGGCCACAACCCCGCCGTGATCGGCTGGCAGATCGACAACGAGATCGGCCTACCCTCGTTCGATGCCGAAGCCGCGCGGCTGTGGCATGCGTTCCTCGCGCAGCGCTATGGCACGATCGACACGCTCAACCAGCGCTGGGCCACCGCCTATTGGAGCCAGACCTACCAGCGTTTCGACCAGGTGCCGATGCACCTGGGTGGGCAGCAGAATCCCGGCCTGCTGCTCGATTACCGCCATTTCCTCACCAGCACCTGGACCAGCTATGCGATGAACCAGGCCGACGCGATCCGCGCGTTGGCCAATCCGCACCAGTTCATCACCACCAACACGATGTTCTGGAACGACGGGTTCGATCATTTCGCGCTGCACCAGGGGCTCGATATCGCCGCCTGGGACAATTATATCCAGGATGCCGAGCCGGACTGGATCGCCAATGGTGCCGATCACGATCTCGTGCGCGGCTACAAGCAGAAGAATTTCTGGCTGATGGAAACCCAGGCCGGGCGGATCGACTGGGCGCCGGTCAACCGCGCGATGCGCCCGGGCCAAGTGCGCGAAATGGGCTGGCAGGCCGTGCAGCACGGCGCCGATGCCATTCTCTATTGGGAATTCCGCCCCGCGCCCAATGGCCAGGAAACCAACTATGGCACGCTGCTGGCCGCAGACGGTACGCCCGCGCCGATCTTTGCCGAAATTGCCGGACTGGGCGGCGAACTGGCCAAGGCCTCGGCCGCGCTGGCCGGCACGGAGCCGGTGGCAGACATGGCCTTCCTGTTTTCCTACGACAGTCGCTGGGCGATCGACCTGCAACGGATGCACAAGGATTTCGACCCGGTGCGCCAGTTCACCGACTTCTACCGCCCGTTCCGCCTCGCCGCGCAAGGCGCCGCCGTGGTCGCGCCCGAAGCGGACCTGGCGCGCTACAAGCTGGTGGTTGCCCCCAGTCTCAACGTCTTGACCGCTGCCCAGGCGCAGCACCTGGCCGCCTATGTGCAGAACGGCGGCACGCTCGTACTCGGCCCGCGCACCGGGCAGAAGGACGATGCCAACGCGCTGTGGGCCGCGCGCCAGCCTGGGCCGCTGCGCACGCTGCTGGGCGCGCATGTCGAGCAATTCTATGTGCAGGACGGCACCGTGGCGATCACCGGCCCGCTGGGCGAGGGCAAGGCCGCCATCTGGGCCGAGGCGCTGGTGCCCGATGCACCGGAAACCGAGATCCTGGCGCGCTATCGCCAGCCCGGCGGCTGGCTCGATGGCAAGGCGGCGGTCGTCTCCCGCCAGGTCGGGCGCGGGCGGATCGTCTATGTCGGCGCCTGGCTGGAGCCGGAGGCGCTGTCACGCCTCGCTGCGCGCCTGGTGCCCCAGGCCGGGGTTACCCCGGTGTTGCCGGGCACAGCGGCGGACGTGGAAATCGGGCTGCGACGCGGCCAGGGCCGCACCCTGCTGATCGCGATCAACCATGGCGATGAAGCGCGCGCCCTGGCCCTGCCGACCGGCGCCCGGCCGCTGATCGGCACGGCACCGGGCGGACAGATCGGCGGGCATGGCGTGCTGGTGGCGGAGTTGCCTTGAGGGCTGCGCCGCCACCCCGTTCGATCAGCTCCAGGGGCGCGACCGGCAGACCGAAATCCCCCGCACATCATTGGGATAGGGGCCGCTGACTGCCGTGTAGAAGTGGTAGAGGTCCCCCTTCCAGAAAATCACCGAGGGCTTGTGGGCATATCCATCGTCGACCGAGCCGGGCTTGCCGACATCGATCAGCACTTCGTCCACCTTGTGGAACGTGAACGGATCGCGGCCCAGCGCGAGCAGGTCGCGCGCCTTGTAGTCGGTGCCCGACAGGCCGAAGTAGAACATCGCCCAGCGCCCCTGATGCGTCATCACCACCGGATCGCTGGCAAAGCGGGAGTCCGGCGCGGGCGGTGCGCCGTTGCGCAGGATCGGGTTGCCCGGATGGCGGCGCCAGGTCTTGAGATCGGTGGACACCGCCACGCCGGTCTGCTCGTGCCAGTCCTTCTCGGCGGTCTTGGCGTTGTAATAGAGCAGGAACTGGTTGCCGTGCTTAACGAGGTAGGGCTTGTAGAGCCCGCCCCGCTCCCACGCCGCGCCATCTTGCGCGCGCAGGATCGGCGGCCCGCGCCGCCAGGTGCGCAGATCGCGGCTGAACGCCAGGCCGATCACCGCCGGTCCTTCCTCGTATCCCGGACTGGGATAAGCGTGCCAGGCGCAGACATATTCGCCGTTCACCCGGATCAGTTCGCCGGGCGCATGCATCTCGGTTTCCCGCAGGATCGAGGCCGAGGCGACGTTGAAGCGGGTGACCGGATCGCTGGGATCGCGCGCCAGGATCACGCCCTGCCGCTGCCAGTTCACCAGATCGTCGGACACGGCGATGCCCGTCTGGTAGCCGGTGCCGTCAAAGCCCACGTACGTCAGGTAGAAGCGGCCCTCGTGGCGGAACACGAACGGGCAATCGACGGCCTTTTCGTCAAAACTGCCCGCCACCTTCGAGCCGCCGAGGATCAGCCGACCGAGCTTGTAGGGCGTGCGGAACGGCGCGACCGGATCGCTCGCGCCATGCCCATTGGCCAGGGCGTTGCCGGGCAACAGCAAAGTGCCGGCCGCAGCCGACGAACCCGCCAGCATGGCCCGGCGGGAAAGACTATCCTTCATGGTTCCTGATCTCCCCTTCGCGCTGTTCGACAGCGTCGATTCTCTGTTGGCCGTGGCGGATCACGCCACACACCGCCTCTGCGGCGGCAACGCCGTCGCGCGCGGCAATCGCTTCGACGATGGCCGCATGGCCGCGCAGGCTGGCCTGGTGCTCTGCCGCATCGTCTACCGGCGAACTCAGGGTGAACGCGGCGAACAGCGCCGTTTCGATCACCGCTTCGGTCCCGGCCATCAGGCGATTGCCCGAAGCCTGGCCGATCAGCTTATGCAGGGCGAGGTCCGCCCTTGCGAAATCCAGCCGAGACAGGCCCGGCTCACCCATCGCGGCGATCAGCCCGCACATCTGCGCGATCTGCGCGGGCGTGGCATGGCGCGCTGCCAGGGCGGCGGCGGCCGGCTCCATCGCCAGGCGGAAATCGGCCAGTTCCTCGCGCAGGCGGCTTTCAACGCCTTCGCCCACGTGCCAGGCCAGCACGTCGGCATCGAACAGGTTCCACTGCTGACGCGGACAGACCCGCATGCCCACGCGCGTGCGCGCCACGACCAGGCCCTTGGCCGCCAGCGTCTTGAACGCTTCGCGCAGCACCGTGCGAGACACCGCGAAGCGCTCCAGCAGCAATTCTTCGCTCGGCAGCGTGCCTCCTTGCGCAAACGCGCCGGCGACGATCGCGCTGCCGATGCCATGGACCACGCGATCATGGCTGTTGCGCAAGCCCGGCTGCCGCGCGCCACCGGCCATGGCGGATCGGCCATGAGCGGACAGAAGCGGGCCGGATGGGGCCGAGGCAGACAGGAAACCGGGAATCGCCATGGCGATAGTTTTACGCGGAACGCGCAAACCTGAATAGTCATTTTATATTATTATATGATTTTATGCCAAACCACACCCAACAGACGAAATTGCCAATCCTCCTGCTAATGCGATTGCCTCTCATTACTGTTTAAGCCAGTTGCCGTCCGGTAACAGGGAGGCTCCGCATTTGACCCGATTTCACGCCTTGCTCGCCGGAAGTGCCCTCGCCGCGCTCCTCGCTTCTCCTGGCCTGCACGCCGAAGATGCCGAGGCGCCGCGGACGATTGCGCCGGGCGAGATCGTCGTGACCGGCGAAAAGGCCGCGCGCACGCTTCAGCACACGCCGACCAGCATCGCCGTTACGACGCCGGAAAAGATCGCCCGCGAAACCCTGCTGTCGATCCAGGATGTCTATGCCCGCACCGCGAACCTGAGCGACACGTATGGTTCGGCCGGGTTCATCATTCGCGGCATCACCAATTCGGGCGTGGGCGGTGGCGGCCAGGCGGATACCGCCAGTGTCTATATCGATGGCGCGCCGATCCCGCGCCAGGCGCTCTATGGCGGCCCTACCGACTTGTGGGACGTGCAGCAGGTGGAAGTGCTGCGCGGGCCGCAATCGACCATCCAGGGCCTCAACGCGCTGGCCGGCGGCATTGTCATCACCACGCGCGATCCCTCGCTCGATCGCTGGACCGGCGACGCGCGCGTGCTGTGGACCGATCGCAACGACCGCACCTTTTCCGCCGCGCTCGGTGGCCCGCTCATCGCCGACGAACTCGGCCTGCGCCTGTCGGCCGAGCGCCGCGCCAACCGCGGCGTGATCCGCAACGTCACGCGCGGCGGCTATGACGACGCGATGGAGTCGCTCAACCTTCGCGGCAAACTGAAATGGACGCCCAGCGCCCTGCCCGGCGTGGAGGCCGTGGCCAGCTACAACCGCGTGCGTCGCGAAGGGGGCTATCTCTGCCAATATGCCCGCACCGACGTGCCCGATTACTATGACAACTGCACCTCCACCGCTGACCAGCCCAATCGCGGCTGGGTGGCCAGCGACATCGCCCTGTTCCGGCTGAGCGTACCGCTGGCCGACGGCCTCAAGCTGTCAAGCGCGACGTCGTGGAACCGCTCCCGCGTGCAATCGGTGGCCGACTCCGACAACACGGCGGCCAATCTCTCGACGATCAACAATCTCTATCGCTTCAAGACCCTGACGCAGGAACTTCGCATCAATTACGAAGGCGACCGGCTCAGCGCCCTGCTCGGCGCATGGTACTATCGCCGCACCGGCGGGCTGACCGCGCGCAGCCAGATCAACGTGCCCACGCCCACCGGCACGATCACCAACCTGCTCACGCCCTACGTGGGGGCGACGAGCGCCGCCACGATCGCCACTGCCTATGCCCAAGTGCTGCCGGTCATCCCGGTTGCCTATGCCGCTTCGCAGCCGGAGCGGGTCGAGACCATGGCACTGTTTGGCGACGCGCGCTGGCGCGTGCCCGACCGCCTGACCCTGATCGGCGGCTTCGGCCTCGATCGCGAGCGCAATCGCTATGCCGCGGAAACGCAAGCGACCTTCACCGGCACGCTGCCCGCCACCGATTTCCTGGGCACGCGCTATGCCCCGCTGGTCTCCGCCGTCAACGCCGGGGTGCTCGGCTTGGTCGACGATGCCAATGCGCCGATGGCCGCCAACACCCGCACGTTCCACGCCTTCCTGCCCAAGGCCGGGGTCAGCATGGACTGGACGCCGGACCTGACCACCGCATTCACCGTGCAGCGCGCCTATCGCTCCGGCGGATCGAGCCAGAACCCGGCGCGGGCCGGCGCGGTGCTGCTGGCCTATCGCGGCAATCGCGCCGACCAGACCTGGGCCGTGGCCGGCGGCGGCACGCTTGCACCGCTCAGTGCGCGCTGGAGCGATTTCCTGCTGCACCTGCATGTGAACCTGCATCTGCCGCGAAGCTGGGGCGGGTCCCTGGTCGGGCTGACCGGCGTGGCCCTGCTGTCTTCGCTCGTCTCCGGGGTGCTCGCCCATCCGCGCGTGGTGCGCGATGCGTTCCACTTGCGCCTGGGCGGATCGCGGCGTCTGGCCGAGGCCGACTGGCACAACCGCCTGGGCGTGTGGGCCTTGCCATTCCACGCCACCCTGGCGCTCACCGGTGCCCTGCTCGGGCTGAGCACGCTGATCGTCGCGGCGCTGGCGCTGCTGCTCTATCGCGGGGATCGATTGCGGCTCGATGGGCAGCATCGCAGCCCTTTGGCCATGCCGACATAGCGCTGGCGTTGGGCAGCGCGATCATGGCTGGCTGCCTGTTGCGTTTGGATAGAGGCTGTCGCGCAGGCCCGCCGGAAGCGCATCCGCTGTGACGCCTGGCGTTGGCTGATCCGCTCTGCCGGTGTGTCGGGGTGAGGCAAACAGCGAGGCGGCCCGCCAATCCGGCACCGCAGCAAGCGTCTCCTGCGCCGCCGGTGGCGTGGTGGCGAGATCGCCCGGCAAGGCGAGCCGGGTGGCAAGCCGGGCCGGCAGATCCTGGCGAGCATGTTCGAGATTCATCGGGGCGCCTTTTTTGGCAGGGCGGGACAGATCGTGCTGTTCGTCACCAGCCTTGGCCTGCCCTTCTTCGCGATCACCGGCGTGTGGTTCTGGTAGGCACGCCAACGCGCCAAACGCAAGGCGCGTGCCCGGCGGCAGGCCGGCACCGCGGCCGGTTGGGCTTAGGCGCTGGCGCCGCAACCAGGGACCTGCCGCCTTTTGCCCCCTCAGGACGGGTATCCAATCAAGCGCTCTCGCGGGCAATGATGCGAAATCCTACGTTCACCGAACGCTGTTTCGGCGCCACGCCCGAGACATGGCTCCGCACCGCGGCATTGACCTCGCGCGCAATCTGCGCCCCGTCGATTTCGACGCTCGTGATTGTCGGGCGCATGTCACTGGCAACGCTGGCATTGCCGAAACCGACGACAGCAAGCTGATCAGGAACCTTCAGGCCTGCGGCATTGGCTTCCACGATGATGCCCTGGGCCAGCGAGTCCGAGCCACAGACGACCACATCGGGGCGTTCCGGCTGCCGGCGCAATTCTGCAAAGACACGTCTGGCGTGGCCAAAGCGGGAAGGACTGTCGACCGCGATTTCCTTGACCGGCGTGTCGCTGTGCGCTTCCCATCCTTGTACGAAGCCATCGCGGCGCAGGCGGGCCCGGCCCAGTTCTGCCGAGACCAGCGCCGGCCGGCGATAGCCGCGTTCATAGATGAAGCGCGCAAGGTCATGCCCGATCTCGACGTGGGAAAAACCGACCGCGATGCCCGGTGGTTCCGCCGGAAGATCCCAGATCTGGACAAAGAGGCCCGGAAAATGCTGTATGAGCGCCGTGGTTTCGGCGCTGAGGGGGGCAGTCGAGACGATCGCGTCCACCTGGCGGCCCATGGCGGCCCGGATCATCGCTTCGGTGCGGCCCGCCGCTGTCCCGGTCAAGGCTAGCATAACCATGGTGCCGCCGGCGTTCAATTCCTCCACCATGGTCTCAATCGTGCGGTCGAACAACGAGTCCACCAAATGGGGGATCAGCACCGCAACCATCTTGGAGCGCGACGACGCCAATCCTCCCGCCAGAAGATTGGGTACGTATTGCATTTCCTCGATCGCGGCACGGATTCGCACCGCAGTGCCGGCAGCCACGATGTCCGGGTTGTTGAGGAAGCGACTGACCGTGGCCGTTGATACTCCGGCCCGCGCGGCGACATCATCGAGTTTGGGATTGCGCGTGGAAGGACGGACCATGGTTGCCACCCTTTCCGAATTTGCCGGAAAGATGCAAGCGTTCTCATCCAAACCGCAACGGCACAGTCAGTGGCCCGATTTCTGGCCAGCGGCTCAACGTGATCGGCCCGTCGAGCGTAAAACCACCCGGCGTGGCAGCCAGCAGTTCGCCCAGCGCCACGCACAGTTCCATGCGCCCCAGGTGCAGCCCCGGACAGTTGTGAGGTCCACGGCCAAACGCAAGATGCTCGGCAATGTTGGGGCGATCAAGCACGAAGCGGTCGCCATCGGGGAAGATCGCCTCGTCGCGATTGGCGGAGCAGTAGAGCAGCGCGATGGCATCGTTGGCCTTGATCGCGCGCGCACCCACCACCGTGTCGTTGACGGCGGTACGGGCAAACCCGCGATAGGGTGTGTAGAGCCGCAGGAATTCCTCGACGGCGGCGGGGACCAGCGCCGGGTCTGCGCGCAACTGCGCCTGCAATTCCTGGTCGCGTGCCAGGTGCACCGCCATGCTTCCGACCAGCACCATCGGGGCTACGATGCCGACCACCAAGACCTGGCGCACGGCCCCGATCAGCAGGTCTTCTGGCAAGGATTGCCCGCCGTGGACAGCGGCAAGCAGGGCGCTCGTCGGGTCGATCGCAGGGTCTTCGGGCGCCTCGCGCCGCAGCCGCACCAGATCACGCGCCATGTCGTAAAGGCGCAGGCTGGTGGCCTTCATCAGCTCCGGCTCGTTGCGATGTACGGCCAGAACGAAAGCACGCCCGTCATCATGCAGCGTATCGAGCCATTGGGGCGGCATGCGCATCCACAGGCCGAACACCCGCACCGGCAAGAACGAGGAAAAATCGGTGCAGATGTCGCCACCGCCGCGCTCCACCATCGGCGCCAGCATTTCGCGTGCAAAGCGCCGGGTATCGGCTTCGAGGCGACGCACCTTGTCCTGCGACAGCAAGGGATTGAGCGCCTGGCGGAAAGGCGTGTGTTCGGGCGGATCGAGGTGCAATGGCGGGCGCCGGCCGGTGAACGCCACCTTCGGGATCACGTTCTGCGTTTCGGTGGAGAACGAAGCCCAATCACTGGCAACGCGGCGCACATCCTCATAGCGGCTGAGCGCCCAGAAACCTCCAAGCCCGTCCGTATGGGCCACCGGACATTCCCGGCGCAGCCGGGCATATTCGCGATGGGCGCTGTCGAAATCCTCGGGCGCCTCGGGATCGAAGTCCGACGGGATTGCGGTCATCTCAGTGGTCCTTGTCAGGGCTGGCCATGGCGCGCGCAGGCATGACGCCGTGCGCGGCACGGGCGGAAAGGCGGGGGGCGAGCGAAAGCAGGGCGATCGCGGCAATCAGGATCGCCGCACCGGCCAATTCTGCAGGGCGTGGCACCGCCATGCCCCAGATCCAAGCGAGCAGCAGCGCCGCCACGACACCCGCGATCAGGCTGGCCGCCCGCTCCAGCGGGACGCAGTAGGAATTCTCGCGCGGGTCCAGCAGGATGAGAATCGACAGGATGGACACGGCGGTGAGCGTCACGCCCATGCCCACCAGCGGCCAGATCACGCCCAGGCGCCAGATGCCGATGAACCCACGCGCCAGTTCATCGGCCTGTCCACCCAGGCCGAGCGTGGAAATGGCCGCCAGGGCCACCAGTGACATGGGCAGCGCGATGATCTTTTCTTCGACGAAATAGGCCCTGACCGTTTGTGGATCGCCGGTCTTGCCCACCCGCGTCATCACCACCAGGCGCAGGAAATAGCCAAGCGTGTAAAGCACCACGGTCAGCACCGCGAGAGGAGGCAGCCGCAGCCCACCCCGATCGGTCAGGGTGATCACCAGGGCGAATGCAACCATGGCCAGGGCCAGCCAGCTCCACCACCGCACGCGGCGCCCGAACAGCACGTCGACCAGCGGGGCCAGGATCAGAATGTCACCGCGCATGATCAGCTGGATGAACGGGATGCTGACGCCCTTGAACGTCAGCGACAACGGCACGGTAAACAGCACCAGCGAGGTCGCCAGCCCCGAAAGGAACGTCGCACGGCGGGGAAACGGCACGCTCCAACGACCGATTGCCAGGCGGTTGGCCTGCCGATGCCAGCCAGACAGCCAGATGAAGGCATAAGTCATCACCAGGTTGAGCATCAGCGAGCCGGGCAGGAGTTCGAGGCCGGTGAGCGGACGTCCCAGGGCCACGATCGACGTTGTCGCGAGATACCGCGTCAGCATGATGCTGGGCAGATAGGACAGGAGATAGCCCAGCAGCAGCAGTTCCATCGGCATGCCGCCGGTCGCGGAGGTGGGCGCAGATTGAGCAGGCCTGGTCATCGGCAGGGTTTTCCTCGCAGGCACGGGCGGAGCATCGGTGCCGGGCGATGGGCAACGAACGGGCCTTTCGGCACAACCCAGCGCGCGCGGTCGAGCCGCGCCTCCAAGGTCGACAGCGCGCCCAGAAGCGCCTCGGGCGGGAACCGGCAATGGCCGGCACCGCGATACCACAGGCCCTTGACCATCGCAGGCCTGGCCGCGTCGACATAGGCCTGCTGCAAGGACGGCGACGTGATGCCGTCCCCCTCGGCCTGGAGCGAGACGACCGGCACGCGTGGGCGCGCGTCGGGTGTGTAGTGCTGCATCATGTAAGCCACCGCTGCCGGCTTGGCCGGGATGCGCGGCGCCGCATCGAGGCGGGCCAGATCCGCATCGAGGTTCAGGCCGGCCTGCGCGTAGAGCTTGGCCACGAATGCACGGCGCCCCGAAAGCGCCAGTTGACGGGGATAGGACACCTGCGTGTTCCAGGAAAACGCCCCACCGGCGCGGGTTTCCTGGTCGTGGCGCGGCGGGAACACCGCCATCGCAAAGGTCGCCGCGATGTTGGCAGCCTGGGCATCGGCATCGTCGGCGCGCGGTTCCGGCTGATCGGGCGCGGTCCATCCGGGCATGCCGCCCAGCACACCGGCCAGCGCCAGCCGCGCCCGCCCCTGCGGTGTCGCCATGGCGGCCTTGACCGCATCGCGCACCCGCATGCCGTTGGCCGCATCGTCGGCAACGCCCGTCAACACGATGCCGTCGCCCGGCGCCTGCAAGGTGCGAAAGGCAAAGGCGCCATCCAGAGCCATGTTCATCATGCCGACAGCGCCGCCGATGGACGGGCACAGCGCCACCGCGCCATCGATACGATCGGGTCCGCCGCGGGGCTGCTCGGCCAAGGCAATGGTGACGAGGCTGCCCATCGACGCCCCCCAGGCGATGGTGCGACGCGGGGCCCCATGCTGGGCGGCAAAGGCAGCAATGGCAGCGCGCTGCGCCGGTACGGCCTGCGCCAGCGACCATCCGCCCGACGCATAATCCGATGCCAAAAGCGCGTAGCCCCGCGCCAGCAGCGTGTCACGCAACCCGGCGGGCGCCGGATCCGGCAACGCCGCCTGCGGTTCGTACCCCCGCCCCCAGACGAGCAACGTACCGTTCCAATGCCCGGAAACCATCGCGTGCCACCGCCCGCCGCCAGGCAGAGTGCCCGAAAGCACCTGCACGTCGGCAGGAACCGGGTCGGTGGACGGTACCGGTTGGGCCGGGGCGACACCGGAGGTCGGCGCCATGACCATGGCCATGGCAAGGGTGGCCATGGCTTTCATGGCGCCACCACCCGGAGGTTGCGGCTAACGGTCCAGTCGGGATCGCGGCACAGCCGACAATCCGCGCCGACAAACGCCGCGCTGGCGGCACGCTCGCCCTTGAGCTGCCAATCGAGCCAGTGCCGGGCAACGATGGCCCAAAGCCCGCCGCGCGGTTCGAAAAACGTGCCCGAATGCCCGACGTCGCGGCTCACGAGCACCGCGGGAACCGAACGGATCCGGGCGAAATCATCGGTGCCATTGGTATAGGCCACGTCGGTCATGCCACCCAACATGTACAATATCGGCGCATGCAACCGGTCCAGCAGGCTCTTGTCCACCGCCAGGCCCGGCATGCCGGCACCACCCGCTGGGAAAAGCCCGGAATCGAACACGATCGTGGCGCGGATGCGCAGATCGGTCGAGAGGCTCAGCGCAAGCAAGCCGCCGCACGACCAACCGGCAACCCCGATCCGTGCCTTGTCGACATAGCGGGCCCAGCCGCCATTGCCGGCGGCATCGGCGCTGGCCCAATCGAGGGCGCGGGTCATGTCTGCCGGGCTTACGCCTTGGCCGGGGCGATCGGGCGCCAGGACGGCGCCTTGCGGATAGTTGCGCAAGCCGCCCGGGCCCTCCAGCATGGCACCGGGCACGATCACGACATAGCCGTGCGAGGCAATTTCGGTCAGCAGCCGGCGCGCGTTGCTGGCATCGGCCATGCAGCCGCCGTTGCCGAAGATGAGCACCGGCAGCCGGGCCTGCTCGAAAAGAGCCAGATTTGCCGGGCGGTAGAGCACGGCGCCGGGCAAGGCGGGCTCGATCGCGCGGATCGCGGGATAAGGGCCGCTGCCTGGCTCGTCGGGCAGGCCGTTGAGGTGTTCGCGTTCACGCTGAAGGACGGCCTCGTCGCTCAACCCGGGCACCGCGCGAAACGCCGCGTCGAGCGCGCCGCGTACGGTGTTGCTGACCAGCGCGAGCCGTGCCGGCGAATCCACCTTGATCTCGGGATGGAAATCGATGTGGTTGTAATCCGCATAGCGATACCCGCGTGCCAGGGCGGCATCCTGCATCCACTGCGCCAACGCCTCGTCATCGCGCGACGCGCCGGCCGCAAGGCCGAGCGGCCGTGCAAGGACCACCTTCAGCCCCGCCCCCTGCGCCGCCCGGGCCAGCCGATCCGCGGCGTTGCGCGTGGCTTCCAGTTGGCCCTTGCCGTCCACTAGGTGATCCGGTTGAAGGTGCAAGACCTGGTACCGGCCGCTTTCGATCTGCGCGCGCGCGGCGGCTTCCCCTGCGGCAAGACCGCCCTTTCCGGTCAGGACCGTGCCAAGGCCGGGGAAGTCGAACAGCGCGGGATCGATCCGCATCCAACTTTGCAGCGTGGTGCCCCCCACGAACAGCGGCAAGCGCCGCACGACCGCGGTTGAATTGGCGGCCGCAGCCGCACCCGGCACCGCCGACTGCGCCAGCACCGCGTCGTTCGCTCCCGCAAGCAGCAGGCCCGCCGCGAGGAGACGAAGCGGACCGGGTTTGCGCAAAACGCTGTTCATGGAGGGGACTTTCACGATCAGAACCGGAACGACAGTGTTGCGCCAAACTCGCGCGGTTGCCCCAGGATATAGGACCCGATGCCGTCGGTAACCTGGTCGACACTGGCAATGTAATTGTTGTCCAGCAGGTTATCGACATAGGCTGCCAGCGACCAGTTGTCGGACGCCTTGTAGGTGAGGCGCGCGCCAACCAGCGTCCGGGCGGGGAGACGGTTATAGGGCGCCTGGAAGAAGTTGACCCATTGTGCGCCCTGGTAGCTGATGCGGGCCGACGGGGTCAGCGAGCCCTTGCCCAGGGCGAAGACGTAGGACACGCCCGCCGCGCCCGAAAACTTGGCAGCAAAGGGAATGGTGCGCCCGGCAAGGTTGATCAGTTCGGGCTGTGCCGGCAGCCCATTGCCGAACAGGCCCGCAGGCTGGACAATCTCGAACTGGCCATATTTTGCATCCAGCACCGAGAAGGACGCATCGGCCGCAAAGCCCCCCACCTTCAGGTCGAACTGCCCTTCGACACCCTTGATCCTGGTGCCGTTGACGTTGCGGGTGATCGCGGTCGCGGGATTGTTGATGTCGGCCGCGTAGGTCGCCTGGAAATTCTGGTATGTCATGTAGAAGCCGCTGACCGAAGCGGTCAGGTGATCATCGAACAGGCGTCCCTTGACGCCGGTTTCATAGTTGATGACGCGCTCGGCATCGTAGTTGATGCCAAACGGCGTCGTCCCTCCCGGCTTGTAGCCCTTGCTGATCGTGCCATAGATGAACAGCCTGGGATCGATCTGCCAGTTGAGCGCGACGCGGCCGGTGAACTCGGAAAAGTCGCGAATGCCGGGATTGAGGGGGATGCGGAAGCCCGAAGGGCCGGCCGGGGCAATGTAGCTGTCGATGAAGCCCACGTGGTCCCAGCTGTAGCGGCCGCCGGCCTTGATTTCCAAGCCATTGCCCAGCTTGTAGCCGACTTCGGCAAAGACGGCCTCGTTGCGCCGCCGTGCATCGGTGAAGATAGTCAGGCTCTGCTCGTATGGCGCGCCCTTGGCGATGTTCGGCACGGTAAAGGCCGGCTGGCGATAATTGAGCATGGTCGCGCCGGCCGTCCAGGTGAACGGGCGATTGTCGGGAGAGATCAGATCGATTTCGCCAGTGTAATAGCGATCGTGAATGGTGATCTTGCTCGACGTTCCGGTGGCAGCGGTGGAATAATCGTTGTCGCGCACCGAGAGCTGGTCGGTCGTTTGATAGGTGCCCAGCACGCGCACCTTGAACGCATCGATACCGCTGTAGTTGAGCACCGCCGTGGTGCGGTTGTACATGGTGTTGAGCGCCTGGTCGGTGTCATAGGCGATCGTGCGATTGCCCACCGGGGCCTGGGCAAAGCTCTGCGTGGGCAGGCCATCGGTCCGCCGGTCGCTGTATTGGTGGATCAGCAGCAGGTCCAGGTCATCGATCGGCTTGTAGAGCAGTTGGGCGCGGCCCAGGAAACGGCTGAGGTTGCCCGGCTGGTTGCCATAGCGCACGGGCTGCGCCGCCCCGGTCGGCCCCAGGTTGGTGAACGCCGAACCGCGCCGCTCGACCTGGCCCGACAGGCGGACGGCCAGCTTGTCGCTCAACTGCGTGGTGACGCCTGCCTCGACCTGCTTGCGGCCGATATTGCCCAACGTGACGCTACCAAAGCCGCTGGTTCCGTTGAAATCGGGCCGCACCGAACTGATGTAGATCGCGCCGCCGCTGGCATTCTGGCCCGTGTAAGTGCCCTGCGGGCCGCGCAACACTTCCACGCTGGCAACATCGAAGAACGAGTCCCCGTAGACGAATTCGCGGGCGACATAGGTGCCATCCCAATGGATCGCCACGCCAACCGACTGGTTCGGCGCCCCTTCGGAAATGCCGACACCCCGAATGTTGACGAACTTGACGTTGCCGTAGTCAGCAAAGCTCAGCGACGGAACCTGCGATTGCAAGCTGTTGATATCGCTCACGCCACGGGCCTTCAGCATGTCGGCATTGAGCGCCACGACGGAAATCGGCGTGGAAAGCGCGCTCTGGCTGCGGCGCTCGGCGGTCACCACGATGCCGGGGGCAGCCGCGCCTTCGTCGGCGGCCGCACCACTGCCTTCGGCCTGCGCAAATGCAGGAGCCGACGTTCCAGCAAGCAACACGCCTGCGATCCAGTGCTTATACCTCATATTGGATACCCCTCTCCCGATATCGGACACTGCCCGGCGCATGAAGCTGGCCCGCATTCTGATTTTGCATCTGGGTCCGCACAGGCCTTGCGCGCCCTGAAGCACCGCATAGCCCCGTTCCCGCCTTTTATGCAAGCGCTTTCATTCATGAGGGACCGTTCGGAACCGACCCCATCAAGATCGGTATGTCCGCTCGAAATGGGGCAAACAGCGTATCACGCCAGCCAAATTGCCAACGTAACCAACATCAGCCCCAGCCGACACCGTCCGTGGATTAAATGACGTCGCACTCGGCAAATTTCGGAGTAAGCGTTTACATGCAGAAAGCCTGAAGGGGCGACTCCACCGCGCCGGGTCTTGCCGATGGGCCTCACGCAAACGGAATAACCGATGCGCAATCAGGGCTGCTCCCAGTAGGGCGGATCGCCAAAGCTACGGCGCAGACTGTCCCCGAACGCGCGTATCTTGCTCGCGGCACCATGATCGCGCGGATATGTCAGGAAAAGTTCCGCGCCTTCCGCAGGCCAGCCTATGTCCACTTCGATCAGGGCCCCGGTCTTGATTTCCTGGTGCAGGAAGAATGTCGGCAACATGGCAAGCCCAAGGCCGGCCAAGACGGCATCGCGCATCACGATCCCGTTGTTGACCCGCAGCGCCGCTCGCGGCCGCACGACAGTCCAGCCAGACCCCGCAGCGAAGCGCCAGTCACCTGACCTGTTGGCGTAAAGAATGGCCGTGTGACCTTCCAGCTCCGTCAGCGAAGTGGGCTTGCCATGCTCCGCAAGATAGGAAGGCGCAGCCACCAGAAGGCGTCGACTGGTCGCCAGCCGTCGCGCGATCAGGCGGCCATCGCCGATGGCGCCGTGTCGCAGGACGGCATCGAACCCGCCGGTCGCCGCATCGACAAAGCGATCGTCCAGGTCGAGAGACATCTCGATCCCCGGGTGCTCCTGCAGGAAGCGGGCAATCGCCGGCCCCAGGTGAAGAATGCCAAAGCCCACGGGCGCCGATATGCGCAGCGGCCCGGCCAGCTTGCCGCTCCTCGCGTCGATCTCTGCTGCGGCTTCCTCCATTTCGCGCAGGATGCGTTGCGCACGCGGCAAGAACGCTTCGCCCGCGCTGGTCAATGTCAGGCGCCGGGTGGAACGCTGGAGCAACGTTGCCCCCAGCGCCCTCTCCAACTCTGCCAGCCTCTCGCTGACCACCGATTTTGCCAGTCCAAGGCGTCGCGCTGCGGCACTGATCGAGGTTTGGTCAACCGTGGCGACGAAGGCTGTAATGCCGTCGAGCTTCATCATTGTTCGGATTTCCCGTCGTTCAAAACCAGAATTGGATAGCTGGTGCGAACGCTGCCCGATCGGCATCTTCCCGTCCAGACAGCGCGACGGCCTGCCTCTTCAGGGCCGGTCCCGCTGCTCCCATCCAGAGGAGACTGACATGAACGACTTTATCGGAAAGAATGTTCTCGTGCTTGGCGGCAGCCGTGGCATCGGTGCCGCCATCGTCCGCCGGTTCAGCGAGGGTGCGGCCTCAGTGGCTTTCACCTTATGCCGGATCACGCGATGCCGCCGCCAAGCTTGCCGAAGACACGGGCGCCACGGCCATCCAGGCAAACAGGGCGGACCGCCATGCCCTGGCTCCCGGGGGGCTTCAGCCCCCCAAATCCCCCTTCCCTCTCCCAGCAATTCACCACCGCAGACACGGCGCCGCCCACCAACCACCACTCTCGACCGCATCCGGCGATGGCAGATCCGACACAGCGTCAACGATAGGCATGCCGCCGCAATGGTGGGAGCGTCGCCGCATTGCGGACAGGCACGGGCGTCTGCTGGATCGTCGCGACAGGCTGCGCCGGCAGGGCCACGATACGGTCCAGCGGCAGGCAGTGGTCCGCCCAGAGTTGCATCAGCGCACGCCGCTTGCGGAAGAAGTCCGTGCGCAGGTAGGCTGCCTTGGTCTTGTTGCCGATGGAATGCGCAAGGCAAGCTTCAGCCACTTCATCGGCCGTGTCGGTTTCGTCGGCGACCCAATCGCGAAAACTCGAGCGAAAGCCATGGACCGTCACAGGCACGTCCATGCCGCGCACCAGTTCGAGCAACGCCATGTCCGTCAGAGCCCCACCCGAAATCGGGCCAGGAAAGATGTATGGATTGTCGTCGATCGACAATTGCCTGGCACGCCGCAGCACATCGGCCGCCTGGCGCGATAGCGGGACGATATGCTCGACCCCCATCTTCATGCGCTCGGCCGGTATGGTCCAGATCGTCAGGTCATCATCCACTTCCGACCACAGCGCATGCCGGACCTCGCCCGAACGGACCGCAGTGAGGATCAACAGTTCCAGTGCCAGCGTGCCGGCACTCATCGGCTTGGCGCGCAGGGTATCCAGAAAGGCCGGGACCTCGAAATGGGGGAGCGCGGCAAAATGCCCCTTGCGCTTGGGCTGGCGGGGCAAGCCGCGCGCGAGCGAGCGCATCGGCGCTTCGCTGTCGCGCAGCCCCTTGGCATAGCACCAGTCCAGCACCGCACCGATCCGCTGCCGCACGCGGCGCGCGGTTTCGGGAATATCCAGCCAGATTTCAGCCAGGACATCGCGGATCATCGGCCCATCGATCTTGTCGACCGTGCGCTTGCCCAGCTTGGGAAAGGCATAGAGTTCCAGGGCCTTGATCCACTGCTGCTGGTGCTTGCCGTTTTTCCAGCCCTTGCACATCTCGGCATGGGCCCGCCGGGCTGCCTCCTCGAACCGGGGGATCTTTTTCTTGGCCTTGCGCCGCTCCTCAGCGGGATCGCCGCCCTTTGCAACTTGTGCACGCAGAGCGGCCGCTTCGAGGCGCGCGTTCTTCAGTGAAATGTGGCGAGCGTCGCCGATAGTAATATCGTTGCGTGTGTGATGGATCTGAATCCGCAGCACCCATCTCCTGCCACCGGCCGGCGAGATGCGCAGATACAACCCTTCGCCATCAGCATAGCGACCAGGTTCGTGGAGCGCGTTGACCATGGAGTTGGTGAGCTTTCCCATGCCCGGAATCTATCACCGGAGGGCCCGGTTTCAAACCGGCCGTCCCTGCGCTAGCCCACACTTCGCGCTTCAACGGCTCGCCCAGCAAAAATAAGGACTTCAGAAAAAACGCCTATTTTTCCGTACTTTGGATCGTATTTTACGGTAGCCCAGCGTGCTGCCGGAGGGGGCATATGGCGGAGCGGGAGGGATTCGAACCCTCGATACGCTTTTGACGTATACTCACTTTCCAGGCGAGCGCCTTCGACCACTCGGCCACCGCTCCGCATGCACTGGAAGGCGCCCCCCTAGCCGCCCGTGTGGGGTTGCGCAAGGGCGGTTTGGTGATCACAACGGCAAAATGTTGATCCGCCCCGCTGCCTCGCTGATCCTGGCCATTTCGGCTGCAAGTTATGCACAGGCGCAGCCACCTGCGCCCCCGGTGCCGCCCAGCCCGACCGAGATCGTCGGCGCGGCGCCGGCGGCCGATTGGGTGGCGATCGCGCCTGCGGATCTGCTGGTGATGGACCTGGCGCCGGCGGCCGACGGCGCCGCGCGGCAGGTGGTGATCCAGTTGCTGCCCGCGCCCTGGTCGCAAGGTTGGGTGGGCAATATCCGCAAGCTCGCCACCGCGCACTGGTGGGATGGCACGGCGATCACCCGCGTGCAGGATGGCTATGTCGTGCAATGGGGCGATCCCGATGCGGAGGACAAGGCCAAGGCGCGGCCCCTGCCCCCGTCGCTGCTGAGCGTGTCGCAAGGCGCCTATACCCTTACCGCTGGCGCCGCGCCGGCGCTGGAGGGGCCGCGCATTGCCGATGGCATCTATGCCGCCCAGGCCCGGTTCTATCACGGCTGGCCGATCGCCATGGGCCAGGGTGAGGCGCCGGAGACCTGGCCGGTGCACTGCTATGGCACGGTGGGCGTGGGGCGCGACATGCCGCCCGACGCCGGCAGCGGGGCGGAGCTTTATGCCGTGATCGGCGATGCGCCGCGCCAGCTTGATCGCAACATCGCGGTGGTCGGCCGGGTGATTGCCGGGATGGAATGGCTATCCAGCCTGCCGCGCGGCAAGGGAGACATGGGGTTCTATCGCCAGGCCGCCGAGCGCACGCCGATCCAGCGCGTGCGGCTGGGTGATGCGGTGCCGGGCCTGCCGACGTGGCAGTATCTGTCCACCGCCAGCGCCAGCTTTGCCCGCTATGCCGATGCGCGCGCCAACCGGCGCGATCCGTTCTACGTGCGCCCGGCCGGCGGGGTGGACATCTGCAACGTGCCGGTGCCCATCCGCCAGAAGCCGTGACGCGCCACTAAATTCGGTCGGCCTGGGCCACCGCGTCGCTGGCGCGCAGCGCGCTGACGATGCGGGTGAGGTGCGCCAGATCGCGCACTTCCAGATCGACCAGATAGGTGTGGAACGGGTTTTCGCGCTGGGTCATTTCCAGGTTGACCACGTTGGCGTGGTTTTTGGCAAATATCCCCGCCATTTCGGCCAGTGTACCAGGGCGGTTATACAGCTCGGCGCGCAAGCGGCCTACCGCACCATCGGTGCGCTTGTCCCACGACAGGTCGATCCAGTCGGCGTCCACACCATCGGCCAGTTTCTCGCAATCGATCGCGTGCACTTCCACGCCCTTGCCCGGGCGGCGCAGGCCAACGATGCGATCGCCGGGCACCGGGTGGCAGCATTCGGCCAGCTTGAAGGCCATGCCCGGCGTCAACCCGCGCACGGCGATGGCACGCTGCTGGCGCGGCCAATCCTCTGGGTTGGGCAAGTTGGCGGTACTGCCGGGCACCAGCGCTTCCATCACCTGGCGATCGTCCAGCTTGGCCGAGCCGATCGCCACCATGAGGTCTTCCTCACTGTTGAATTTCAGGCGCTTGATCGCATCGGCCAGGGCTTTCTTGCCCACTTGGGTGGGCAGCCGTTCGGTGATTTCCTCATAGAGCTTGCGGCCGATCAGGGCCACTTCGGCGCGTTCCTTTTGCCGCACGGCGCGGCGGATGGCGGCGCGGGCCTTGCCCGTCACGGCAAAGCCCAGCCACGACAGTTGCGGCTCGGAATTGCGGCTCTTGATGATTTCCACCACGTCGCCATTGCCCAGCGGCGTGCGCAGCGGCACGTGGCGGCCGTTGATCTTGGCGCCCACCGCCTGCCCGCCCAGATTGGTGTGCACGGCAAAGGCAAAGTCGATCGGCGTGGCGCCCTTGGGCAGCTGGAACAGCGCGCCCTTGGGAGTGAAGGCAAAGATGCGATCCTGGTAGATCGCCATCTTGGTGTTTTCCAGCAGTTCGTCAGGATCGTGGCTGGCGTCAAGGATTTCGACAAGGTCGCGCAGCCAGCCGACCTGGCCATCAGGCTCCCCACCCTGCTTGTAGGCCCAGTGCGCGGCCAGGCCATATTCGTTGCGGTGGTGCATCTCGCGCGTCTTGAGCTGCACCTCCACCCGGCGCGCATTGTTGTAGATCAGCGAGGTATGCAGGCTTTTATAGCCGTTGATCTTGGGCGTGGAGATATAGTCCTTGAACCGCCCGGGGATCATTTGCCAGGTCTGGTGCAGCACGCCGAGCGCCTTGTAGCAATCGCCCACGTCGTCAACCAGCACGCGAAATGCCATGATGTCGGAAATCTGTTCGAACGACACGTGCCGCTCGGCCATCTTCTTCCAGATCGAATAGGGATGCTTTTCGCGGCCGGCCACTTCCACGCGCAGGCCTGCCTCGGCCAGGGCCTGCTTGATCGACAGGGCAATGTCCCCCACCTCGCCCCCACCCTCGCTGCGGATGGCAGCCAGGCGGCCGGTGATCGTGGCATAGGCCTCGGGCTCCAGCTGCTCGAACGCCAGCAGCTGCATTTCCCGCATATATTCATACATGCCCACGCGCTGGGCAAGCGGGGCATAGATTTCCATCGTCTCGCGCGCGATGCGGCGGCGCTTGTCCTCGCTCTTGATGAAATGCAAGGTGCGCATATTGTGCAGCCGGTCGGCCAGCTTGACCAGCAGCACGCGCAGATCCTCGCTCATGGCGAGGAGGAACTTGCGCAGGTTTTCGGCCGCGCGCTCGCTTTCCGTCATCGTCTCGATCTTGGAAAGCTTGGTCACCCCATCGACCAGCCGCGCCACATCGGGCCCGAACAGGCGCTCGATCTCGTCCACCGTGGCCAGCGTATCCTCCACCGTATCGTGGAGCAGCGCGGTAACGATGGTTTCCTGATCGAGCTTGAGCTCGGTCATCAGGCCCGCCACCTCCACCGGGTGGGAGAAATAGGGATCCCCGCTGGCACGCTTCTGCGTCCCGTGCTTCTGCACGGTATAGACATAGGCACGGTTGAGCATGGCCTCGTCCGCCTGGGGAGCATAGGCCAGCACACGTTCGACAAGTTCATATTGGCGGAGCATTACCCGCCCTAAATGGGGGAAAAATGCGGCCTAGGGCAAGGGGAAAGGCTGGGGAATTTTGGGGGTGGGTGTGATCGGGGGTGGGCCAGGACAGCCGGGCATTGCTCAATGGGGTCGTATATGTATCGCGTCGCGATCGTGGTCTTGGACTGACTTCGACTGGGACGAAGCCGTCGGTTCGGCTGGATGGAGCGAACGTCGGCAATTGCCGTGAGCCGACGCTCGGTCGCCGTGACCGTTTGATGATGACGGAAGATAGGGCCGCCATCACTCGTTGAACGCGGTGAAATGCACGTCGCCGCCGTAAACATCGCCAGTATAGCCCGGCACTTCGACGGCCACTTTCTTGAACCATCCGTTCTTGACCGAATTGTCATTGGGTCGCTCGGCCTTGAAGCCGTTGTAAACTGGCGCAGTCATTAAAATCGGCTTCGTAGCTTCGCGAGTCGTCAGATATTCAGACGTATGAATATGGCTAAGATAGTTCGGGTTCTTGTGCGTGATCGTACCGCCACTAACCTCCAAGTTCTTCACGAAGTTTGCGGGATACTCTTTGATCCACTGCCATTCGTCAAAAATGGTTCGTCCGTAGGCGACTTTCATCGTATCTATCGACAAACCCTCGCTGCCCTTGTTCGCAATGTCGGTCAATTTCGACGCAACGTTGGCCGGACGACCAAGCCATACAAGGTTCTTGTAGTTATGCTGTTCGACGCCGCGTCTCCGAAAGCCTGTCTTCGTCACGAGCATCTTGCCCGTGTCGATGCCAATGCCGCATTGAACTTCGTTGCGCGTAAAGTGCTTGTTGATGACATATTTCGCAGCGGAGTTCATAAGAATGGCGCAGTTCACCGCGTTAGCGAAGCAATCGTCGCAATCGAAGATGACCATAACGCGGTCGCCGATAATGCCACGTACATGCCCACCGTAGTGACGGGCGCACTTCGTCATCGCGCGGACAAAGGCCGAATATAGCTTCGCAACCGTTTGCGGCTTGTGCGTGATGCTAAGTTCGGTTGAACGTCGAATGTCGATGTAGAGAACGCACGTATCAATCAGCTTACAGGCTTGCGTTTTTGCGTCCAAGTTCGGGAAGGTGATAGCGCCGTCGCTGGAATGCGGCACGGTCTTCGTTGTCGTCGCGGTGACGGTAAAGTCTTTCGCTAGGATCGTGCCCACTTCATCGGACAGTTCGTCGCGGAGGTCGGACATTTTCGTCATCGGCTGATCCAGCACCCTATAGCATTCAGCACGGCCCCCACTGTGGGCACGGAAAATAGCGCAATCGCGATCAACGCCGCCACGGCCCCGACGTTGAACATGCGATGCTTCCGCTTCGTGACTTTGCTGTTGATGGCAATTTGCGCTTCAAGGTCGCTCAAATAGGCTTCGGTCGGCGCGTCGCCCGTTTGGCGATAGGCCGCACGAATATCGTTCTTGAACCCGTCAACGGTTATGTCGGCTATGTCGCCGAAGAACAGCAGGTTTTGAAAGTGGCCCTTCGGGTCGCCGGTGAACGTCGAAGTCTGAAGCTTAGGCAATAGCGACGTTATCGCCACGGTTGCCGCGATGATGAACAAAGGCAGCGCTGCAAGGGCGACGTAATGGTAGCCCGGCGGGGTCGGCTTGCCCGATGAAAGAAGGTTCACGATGCCGACGATCCATGCGGAGGCGAACGCCAACAGCGCGGCGCTCTTCGCTTCGGCGAAACGCAGCATGTCCAGCACTCGACCCAACAGCGCAGTCAGCAGTTTGTCGTAAGCTTCGTCGTGATTCGTCGTCCCCATAATGTTCGAAGCGTAAGCAATGAACGTCGCCGAAACAATGATTGGACGAACAGCGCGCTTCAGCCCAAGCGGCTTGCCCACAGGGGCGTCGCTATGATGGCCGATATGTTGGCCAGATGCCAACATGTCGGCAATGATCGTCATGTTTCTGCGATTTCATAGCAGATTCCCGCTCCGACAATCCGCGCGGAATATAGACGATTCTTACATGTTCGTAGCAGGTAGGTCATGGCGGTAGATTGGAATGACCGGTTCAGTCGGGAGGCGACGTTCACGCTCCCGAATGGAACGACTTGATTTGGTCGAAACATGCCGCACCCTCGCTCCCCCCTCATCCCAAAACTGGCACCTGCGCTGCCTCATCCCCCAACAACCCCACCCCGCGCGGGTCCGGAAACACTTCCACGAAGCGCGCATAAGGCACAAAGCCCTGCCCCATGTAGAACGGCAGCGCCTGGTGGCCGTCCAGCGTGCAGGTGTGCACCCACACGCGCGCCACGCCGTCGTGGCTCCAGGTCTTTTGCAGGGCGCGGCGCATCAGCCATTTGCCGAAGCCTTTGCCGGTGGCGCCGGGGATCAGGCCGAAGAAGGCGATTTCCGCTTCGCCGGCCTGGCGGAAATCCAGTTCCAGCATGCCCACTTCCACGCCGGCGCGGTCGGCCACGGCATAGACTTCTACCTGGGGATCGTGGACGATCGCGGTGAGCGCCGCGTCGTCCAGCGCCAGGCGCGACCACCACAGCCATTTGGCGCCGACGCGGCGATAGAGCAGGCGGTACTTGGCGGGGTCTGGCGCTTTCCAGCGCACCAGTTGCAGCGGCACGTCGGCCTCGGGCACCAGGCGTTTGAGGCTGGGCGGCGGGCTGCGCATTTCGAGCGCGGTGACCACCGCCGCCAGGTCGCCCGGCGCCAGGGCGTGAAACCCGCTGCTGAGCGGGGCGCCTGTCTCGGCAATAGCCATGGTGTCAGCTCCACACCGCGCGGGGCGGCAGGCTCATCAGGATGGCATCGATATTGCCGCCGGTCTTGAGGCCGAACAGCGTGCCGCGATCGTGCACCAGGTTGAATTCGGCATAGCGACCACGCCATTCCAGCATCTGCAGTTCGTCTGCCGCGGTGAAATCCTGGTTCATCCGCCGCCGCACCAGGCGCGGATAGACGTCGAGGAATGCTTCGCCCACCGCCTGGGTAAAGGCCAGGTTGGCGTCGAACCCAGCGTCGTCGGCGCATTCGAGGTGATCGTAGAAGATGCCGCCCACGCCGCGATGCACCTTGCGGTGGGGGATATAGAAATAGTCATCGGCCCAGGCCTTGAAGCGCGGGTAATAGGCCGGATCGTGCGCGTCGCAGGCCGCCTGGAAGCGGGCGTGGAAATCGGCGGTATCCTGTTCATAGGGCAGCGGCGGATTGAGATCGCCGCCACCGCCGAACCAGGCCTTGCGCGTGGTGAGGAAGCGAGTGTTCATGTGCACGGCGGGCACATGCGGATTGGCCATGTGCGCCACCAGGCTGATGCCGGTGGCGGTAAAGCCGGGATTATCGGGATCGGCGCCGTTGATGGTGCGGGCAAATTCCGGGCTGAACGCGCCCTGCACGGTGGAGACGTTGACGCCGACCTTTTCGAACACCTTGCCTTTCATCAGGCCCTGCACGCCGCCGCCGCCGTTTTCCACCGGCTCGCCCTCGTGCTCGCGGTTCCACGGGGTATAGGTAAAGCGGGCGTCGCTGCCGGCCTCGCGCTCGATGCTTTCGAATGCGGCACAGATCTGGTCGCGCAGGGTTTCGAACCAGGCGCGGGCGCGTGCGGTGTGGGGTGTCCAGTCGGTCATGCCATCTCCCATGGGCCAGCCAGCGCCCAAGCCAACCGCTTGCCAAATCGGCGGGGCTGCGGCAAGGGGAAGGCATGGTTCCCCTTTCGTTCGCCCCCTTCCAGTTTGCCGGCCAGGAATGGCTGCTCGGCCCGGCGCGGGCGCTGGCCTGGCCCGAGGAGCAGGCCCTGCTGGTGGCCGATCTTCACCTGGAAAAGGCCAGCTGGTTTGCCCGCACCGGGCAGATGCTGCCCCCTTATGACAGCCGCGAGACGCTCGATCGGCTGGCCACGCTGGTGCGGCATACCGGGGCGCGGCGGGTGTTCTGCCTGGGCGACAATTTCCACGATGCCCATGGGCCGGCGCGGCTGGACCCTGGCGCGGCAGAGCGGCTGGCGGCGCTGGTGCGCGCGGTGGACTGGGTGTGGATCACCGGCAACCATGATGAGAAAGACGGTCATGTTGGAAAAGATGGGGCCCCGGCCGATGACCTGATCGGCGGCACGATGCTGCGCGAGGTGATGGTGCGCGGCGTAATGCTGCGGCACGAGGCGCAAGGGCAGGAAGCCGGGCCAGAGCTTTCCGGTCACTTTCACCCGCGCCTGCGCGTGGCGGCGCGTGGCCGCACGGTCAGCCGGCCCTGCGCGGTGATGAGCGAGCGCAAGCTGATCCTGCCCGCGTTCGGCGCGTTGACCGGGGGCCTTGATGCCGCGCATCCCGCGCTGCTCAAGGCGATGCAACCGGCACGCAGCATTACCGCGCTGGTGCCCACGGCGGCGCGTGTGGCCCATTTCCCACTATGGCAGGCCGCTGCGGCTTGAAAGCAGGCGCCCGGCCGCCCAGATATGCCCGAAGGCTCTTTATCTGCGGCGCTGTTGTGATATGAGCGCGCCTTGAGTCCTTTCCATGACTCGCACCCGGATCCACATCAGGAGATAGCACTATAGCTCCCCCACCCCGGCGCATGTTGGCGCCCCCCGTCAAGAGCGGCCCTCGCTTCAACCAGATGATCAACGTGCCCAAGGTGCGCGTGATCGATGAAAACGGCGAGAATCTTGGCGTGATGTACACGCGTGAAGCGATCGACCAGGCAGCCGAAGTCGGCTTGGACCTGGTTGAAGTCTCGCCCAACGCCGATCCGCCGGTGTGCAAGTTCCTCGACGTGGGCAAGTTCCGCTACGAGGCGCAGAAAAAGGCCAACCTTGCCCGCAAGAGCCAGAAGACGCAGGAGATCAAGGAGATCAAGATGCGTCCGAATATCGATGATCACGACTATGACGTGAAGATGCGCAACGTGCATCGCTTCATCGAGGATGGCGACAAGGTGAAGGTGACGCTGCGTTTCCGTGGCCGCGAGCTTTCGCACCAGCAGCTGGGCATGAACCTGCTCAAGCGCGTGCAGGAAGATGTGGCCGAAATCGCCAAGATCGAAGCCTTCCCCCGCATGGAAGGCCGCCAGATGCTGATGGTGCTCGCCCCCAAGGGCTGAACCGTTCCAGCTTTGGCTTGATGAAAAAGGGCGCGCCCGCCGGGTGCGCCCTTTTTCGTGGGCGCAATACGGGTTTTGTTGCGGATCATGACAGGCAGGCGTGCGTTAGGCGGCGATGAACGGGGCCGCCACCGCCGGTTCAGGCAGCGCCGCCCATGGTCATGCCGGGACGCGCAACGAAAGTGACACGCCATGCTGACATTTCGCAAGACGATAAGCATCGCCGCAGCCAGCGCGTTGGCCCTGGGCGTTGCTGCCTGCAACCATTCCTCCTCCACGCCCGACGCTGATCCGTCGGCCCAGGCGAGCAATGGCCTGCCCGCCCTGCCCGCGGCAGTACCGCTGCAGGCCGGCGCGGCCACGGCCATGGCTCCGGCCCCGGCGGCACAGGCCCTGCCGATCCAGAATCGGGTGCGCGTGGCACGCGTTGCCAACCAGCGCGATGCCTATGCCTATCTCGATCGGGCCGAAGGGGTGACCCGCGCGATCGGCGATGCCCCGCCCGATTATTCCTATGACGATGGCGGGGTGAATCCCTGGGTGTGGCAAACCAGCCTGGGCGATCGCCGCTATGCCGAGCCGGTCGATGGCGGCTACCGCTATTATTACTATCAGGCGGATTCCGACACGCCCTATCTCGTGCGCGATCCGCAATACAGCTATGCCTATTCGGGGCCGCAGCTGGTTGCCGTCTATGACGATCGTGGCGATCTGCTGCCGCCAGACGACTATGAAACCCGCGTCGATTATGCCTCGCGCTATTATGATCGCGCTGCCTATCTGGCGCAGCTGTCGCAAGAGCGCGAGCATCGCGGCGTGATTGCCGCCAACTGGGCCGCGCGCCGCGCCGAAATCGCCGCGCAGCAGGCGCAGTGGTCGCAAGACATGGCGCAGCAGGCCGAATGGCAGGCCTATCACCAGGAACACGAGGCGCAGGAGCGCGCGCAGTGGCAAGAGGAAGCGCAGCGCCGCGCGATGGAAGCACAGCAGTTTGCCGCGTGGCAGCAGGTGGGCTTCATGTCTCCCCCGCCGCGCCCGGTGGTCTATAGTCCGCCCCCACCTCCTCCGCAGCAGCGCCCGTCTGGCTGGTTCTCCAACTGGTTCGGCAACGATCGCCAGCGGCAAGAGCAGCAGCGCCAGCAGGCGGCTTTTGCCCAGCAGCAACAGGCCATGGCCCAGCAGGCCGCGTTCCAGCGCGCACGCCAGCAGGCAACGATGCAGCAACAGCAGCAGCAGCAGTTCATGCAGCAGCGCCAGCAGCAGCAGTTCTTTGCACAGCAACGTGCGCAACAGCAGTCGCAGCAGGCCGCGATGCAGCGCGCCCAGATGCAGATGGCGCAACAGCGCGCGCAGCAAGCGGCCATGCAACATGCCTCGATGCAGCAGGCTGCGATGCAACATGCCCAGATGCAGCGCATGGCAATGCAGCAGGCCCAGCAACAGGCCCAAGCCCGCGCGGCCAACCAGCGCGCGCAGATGATGCAACAGCAGCAGGCCCGCCGCGCGCAGGAACAGCAGATGGCCGCGCAGCATCAGGCCGCGGCGCAGGCCCAGCGTGCCCAAGCCCAGGCGCAACGGGCGCAAGAGCAAGCCCAGCGCGCGCAGGCCATGCAGGCCGAACGCGCCCAGGCGCAGCAACGCGCCATGCAGCAGCAGGCACAGCAGCGCCAGATGCAGCAGCAGCGCGCGCAGGAAATGGCCCAGCAACGCCAGGCCCAAGCCCAGGCGCGCGAACGGGCGCAGGCCCAAGCGGCGCAGCATCGCGAGGAAGCCATGGCCCGGGCCCAGCAGATGCAGGCACAGCGTGCCCAGGCACAGGCCCAGCACCAGGCGCAAATGGCCGCGCAGCATCAGGCCGAACAGGAACGCGCCATGGCCGCGCACGCCCACCACGAGGGCGGCCACCCGGGTTGACCGCCTTGCTTGCCCTGCCGCAGCCGCCCACCGGCGCTGCGCGCAGGGCTAGCAGGGTCTAGCCGGCGCGGTTGAGCACGGCGGTGATCGTGATGCGCACGTCGTCACTCACGAACGGGGCAAATTTGGTCATCCCGAATTCGGAGCGGTGCACCACGCCCGAAGCATTGACCGCGAGGCCCGCACCGGGCGCGGCACCTGCCGGATCGGCAAAGGTCGCATCGAGCAGCAAGGGGCGGGTGACGCCGTGCATCGTCACTTCCCCCTCGATCCGCGCGGCGTTCGGGCCGGTCGGCACCAGCCTGCGGCCCAGAAAGCGGATCGTGGGATAGTGCGCCACGTCGAACAGGCCGGGACCCTTGAGCTCATCGTCAAACGTGCCGTCTTGCGTGGCGATGGCCGTGGCCGGCATCACCACGTCCAGCGCCATGGTCGCGAGATTGGCCGGGTCGAGCATGATCGTGCCACTGGCGCCGGGCACGGTGCCCTCCACGTGGTTGACGCCGAGATAGCGCACTTTGAACCGCGCCACCGTCTGCGCCGGGTCGACGACATAGCGCCCGGCTGGCAGGCTTTGCAGCATGGCCGGCAAGGCCGGGGCAGCCACGGCGGCGGCAGGTGCTTGGGCCAGTGCCAGGCTGCCGGGCAACACTGCGGCGGAACTGGCAAGGGCCAGGACAAGGGCAATGCGATTGCGGCACGTCATGGCACATGCTTCTCCCAGCGGGGGTGGATGGCCCGTGGCTGTGCCAAAGCCATCCTTACTGCCTGATGTATGCCCGCTGCAGCTCAGGCGCTCTCCTCTTCATCTGCCATCACGGTGGCGGGCGCCTGCGCCGCCCAGTCGCCCAGCGTTACGTAATCCACCTTGCCCGTTCCCAGCACCGGCAAAGCCTCCAGCACGCGGATTTCGCGCGGAATGGCCAGCTCTGCCGCGCCTTGTTGCCGCCCCCACTGCTGCAAGGCGCGCAAGGTGGCATCGGCCTGGGTGGTGAACAGCACCAGTTGCTCTCCCTTGCGGGCATCGGGGCGAGTGACCACGGCATGGGCGCCCTGCGGCCACAGCCCGCCCGCCAGCGCCTCTACCGCCGGCAAGGACACCATCTCGCCGCCGATCTTGGCAAACCGCTTGGCCCGGCCGCGAATGGTGACGAATCCTTCGGCATCGATAGTGACGATATCGCCGGTATCGTGCCAACCATCCGCCGGCGGTTGCAACGCGGCAGGCTGCGCGGGCAGGAAATAGCCAGCCATGACATTGGGCCCGCGCACATAGAGGCGCGCGCCCTCGGCAATGCCGGGCACCGGCTCCAGTCGCGTCTCGATCCCGGGCAGCAGGCGGCCGACGGTGCCGGCGCGGAAGTGCATCGGCGTGTTGACCGCGATCACCGGCGCACACTCGGTGGCGCCATAGCCTTCCAGGATGCGCAGGCCGAACTTGTCAGCCCAAGTGCGGCGGGTTTCGTCCTTCACCTTTTCCGCCCCGGCAAAGACATAGCGCAGCGCATAGAAATCATAGGTATGGGCCATGCGGGCATAGCCGGCCAGGAACGTATCGGTGCCGAACATGATCGTGGCATTGGCGTCATAGGCGAGCGCCGGCACGATGCGATAGTGCAGCGGGCTGGGATACATCACCACGCGAATGCCGTTAAGCAGCGGCAGCAGCGTGCCGCCGGTCAGCCCGAACGAGTGGAACACCGGCAGCGCGTTGAGCACCACATCGGCACTGTTGAAATCGATCCGCGCCGAAAGCTGGGCACAGTTGGCCAGCAGGTTGCGGTGCGACAGCACGACGCCCTTGGGCAGCCCTTCCGACCCGCTGGTGAACAGAATCACCGCCGCCGCGTCCGCATCGATCCGCCGCCGCGCATGGGCGCGGGCCAGCCGGCCAACCCGCAACAGCGCCCAGAGCTTTTCGCCCGCGCCGATGGTGGCCCCGATATCCTCGAGATAGCGCACGGTGATGCCATCGCTTTCCAGCGCGGCAATCACCTCTTCCAGCTTGGCCTGGGCCACGAACGCGCGCGCTGTCACCACCGTGCGCACCGCCGCCGTGGCACAGGCCGAGCGCATGGCCGCCGCGCCCACGGTGAAATTGAGCATTGCCGGCACGCGGCCGATCGCCTGCAGGGCAAAGAACGCCGCCATCGCGCCGTTGACGTTGGGCATCAGAAGGCCCACCGCCTCGCCCACGGCCGTGCCCTGGTCCAACCGCTTGCCGAGGAGGCCAGCGCCCACCAGCAGCTTGTCATAGCTGAGCGCCACGCGCTTGATGTCTTCGAGCACGCGGGTCTTGCCGCCATGCAGGCGGCGCGCCTCGGCCAGGGCGGCAAACAGCGTGGTCTGCGTGTCTGACGTGGCAAAGATCATGCCGCTCATCTCGTCGTAGAGGCGGCGGCCTGCCTCGGCCCGGCGGGCGCGCGCCGTCATCTCACCGTCGATGGCAAAGCGGCGCGGCGGCAGCACGGTGAGCGAAACCTTGGGGAACCAGCGCAGCTTTACTTTGCCCTTGAGATAGGAAAACGGCGAGAACTGCGGGCCATCTAGGCGCACCGGGATGATCGGCGCATTGGCCTTGTCGGCCACCATCCCCGGCCCGTCGAACACTTTCATCAAGGCGCCGGTCACCGTGATGCGGCCTTCGGGAAAGATCACCAGGCACGCGCCATCGCGCACCGTGCGCACCATCGCCTTGGCCGCCATGGGATTGGTGGGATCGACCGGAAAGGCCTTGAACAGCTTGAGGAACGGCTGGATCCACCAAGACTTGGCGATCGCGGTGTGGACGGCAAAGGTTGGCTTGCCCGGCAGGAACGCGCCGAGCAGCACGCCATCCAGGAACGACAGGTGGTTGACCACCACCACCGCCCCCTCGCCCGCGCGCGGCATGTGTTCAAGGCCCTGCACCTCTACGCGATAGAGCACCTTGAGCGTCAGGCGGATCACGTCCTTGAACAGCGTTTCGGGCAGCAGCCACACGCTGGCCAGCGCCACGGCGAGCGTGGCAAAGCCCAGCACGCCGATCAGATCGGGCACGTCCACGCCCAGCGCCAGCAGGCCAGCCACGACCAGCACCACCGCCACGGTGAGCGCGGCATTGACCACGTTGTTGGCCGCGATCAGGCGCGAGCACTGCTCCACCGGGCTTTTCACCTGGATGATGGCGTACAGCGGCACGATGAACATGCCGCCGGAAAAGGCGATCACGCCCAGGTCAATCAGAATGTGCCAGGCCCCGTCGGTCGCCAGGAACTGCCCGATCGAGGCACCGGCCACTTCCACCGAAAAGCCGCTGGCGGCAATCCACAGGTCGATCAGTCCGGCCGCCAGGCCCAGCGCGGAAAGCGGCACCCACCGCGCCGATACTTCGCCCTTGAGCAGCAGGTTGACGCAGACCGAACCGGCCGCGATCGCCAGCGAGAACACAATCAGGAACAGCGTGGCAACGTCTTGCCGCGCCGCCAGCGTGCCGCTGACCAGCGGGGCAAATTCCGAAACCAGCACGGCGCCGGCGGCAAAGAACCAGCTGGTGCCCAGGATCGCGCCCCACACCGGGCGAATGGCGCGGGCATCGTCCAGAATGGCCATGGTGCCGCGCCACAGGTTCCAGTCCAGCCGCTCGACCGAGCGGCCTGCGGGCGCCGCCGGCACGGCCAGGCTCGCCAGGAAGCCCACCAGCGCCAGCCCCGTCAACGCCAGCCCGGCAAGGTGCGAAGGCATCACCCCAGCCAGCAACTGCCCGCCGAGAATGGCCAGGAACGTGCCGCCCTCGATCAGGCCGGTGCCGCCCATGATCTCGTCCCCGCGCAAATGCTGGGGCAGGATCGAATACTTGACCGGGCCAAACAGCGTGGAATGCAGCCCCATCAGGAACAGCGCGGCCAGCAGCAGCGGCACCGAGAGCAGCCAGAAACCGGCCATGGCCACCGCCATGATCGCCAGTTCGGCCCCCTTTATCAAGCGCACCAGGCGCGCCTTGTCCATGCCATCGGCCAGTTGCCCGGCCAGCGCGGAAAACAGAAAATAGGGCAGGATGAACAGGCCGGTGGCCACTGCCGCCAGCATCTTGGCCTTGTCGGGCGCGGCGGCGTAGAGGCCGAAGTTGGCCAGGAACAGCAGCGCGAATTTCAACAGGTTGTCGTTGAACGCGCCCAGGAACTGCACCACGAAAATCGGCCCGAACCGGCGTGTGCCCAACAGGCCGATATCAGATTTCGCCATGCGCCTTTACCCCGTCTGCGCTGCCCCGGCCCGTGCTTGGCCGGCAACAGCTTAAGGATTGCCGAATGTTACCCGTTCACGCCGCGACTCACCGGCGGTGGCCCAGTACCTCCCACAGAATTATACATCGTTCAATTAAATAATTAGACGGTGTTCATTTTCTCGGTTAAAGCAGTCGGCATGGGCCGCCGATCAGATCATACCCGCGAAGAGCTGCACGCCATGATCGTGCGCGAGGGACATCGCCAGCTTTCCGAAGTGGGCTTTGCCCGCTTTTCCGCGCGCGAGGTGGCCAAGCGCATCGGCTATTCGATCGGTACGATCTACAACGTCATGGGCAGCCTGGATGCGTTGATGCTGGCCATCAATGGCCACACGCTCGATCTGTGGCGCGCCGCGCTGGAAGATCGGCTGGCGGGGCAAAGCGAAAACCGCCTGGCCCAGGCGATTGCCGCCTATTTCGATTTTGCCAGCCACCATCGCCACGCCTGGACCGCACTCTACGATTTCCGCCTGCCGGAAAACGAAGTGCCACCGCCCGATTACACCGCCCGCGTCACCGCCATCACCGATGTCGTGGTGCGTGAGGTGGCCGCCGCCCTACCCCCCGCCCGGCGGGCAGCGGCGCAGCCCTTGGCGCGCTCGCTCTTGGCAACGGTGCACGGTCACTGCTTCTTCGCGCTCAACGGCACGTTCCGCCTGCTGGGTGAAACCGATCCCCTGGCTGCCGCCCTCGCCCGCGTGGAAGACGCCATCAGCGCGCACTGAGTGGCGCCCGCGCGCTGGACAGCGCCATGATCGCCCGCCACACTCCCGGCCGGACGGGGGCAATGGCAGACATCAGGCAGGGCAGCGAATCGGCATTCTCACATGGCGCCAACAGCGTGCTGGGTTCACCTTTGCGGCTGCTGGCGGGCACGCTGCTTTATGTCGTGGCGCTGTTTGCGGTGTCGACGATGGGCTATGTCCGCGCTGGCTGGCCGCTGGGCGATGCGGCCTACATGGTGCTGCTGACGATCTTTTCGGTCGGCTATGGCGAAGTGCGGCCGATCGATGGCACGTTCCTGCGGCTGTGGACGACGATGACGATCGTGCTGGGCTGCACCGGGATGATCGTGCTGACCGGCGCGCTCGTCCAGGTCTTCACCCTGTTCCAGTTCCGCCGCCTTCTGGGGCTTGATCGCATGCACACCGAAATCGAACGTCTGAGCGGGCACACCATCATCTGCGGCTATGGCCGCATCGGCGTGCAACTGGCCAAGGCCCTGGCCGAAGCAGGCCACCCGTTCCTGGTGCTGGAACGCTCGCCTGCCAAGGCCGAAGAAGCGCGCAGCCATGGCTTCCTGACCCTGGTGGGAGAGGCGACGCTGGAAGAAACGCTCAAGGAGGCCGGCATCACCCGCGCCAAGGTCCTGGCCACGGTTCTGCCTGATGACGCCGCCAACGTGTTCATCACGCTCTCGGCCCGCAATCTAAACCCCGCCGTGCAGATCATCGCCCGGGGCGAGGCGCCGTCCACCGAAAGCAAGCTGTTCCACGCCGGCGCAGACAAGGTCGTGCTGCCCACCCACATCGGGGCCGAGCGCATCACCGAGTTGATCCTCTACCCCGCCACCGGCGCGGCGATGGGGGAAAACAGCCCGATGAGCGATGTAAAGCGCAAGCTGCACGATTTCGGGCTGGACCTGGAAGTGGTGACCTGCCCGGCCAAGGGCGCGCTGACCGGCGCCAGCGTGGGCGAAGCCGAGCGGCGCGGCAACGGCGCCTATTTCATCGTCCAGATCGATCGCGCCGGTGGCCAGCAGATCCAGCACCCCGGCGAAGACGTGCGGATCGAGGCCGGCGACCGCATCCTGCTGGTCGTGCGCGGCAGCCGCCTTTCGGCCGGCGCGGTATTCCACGCTCCGGCCCGGCCGGTGAAGCACGGCCGCGCCCTGGTGCGATGAACGCGGCGCAACTGCGAATGCAAGAATGGCAATTGCTGCGCTCCCTGACGCTGGGCAGGAGCGCGGCTCTGCCATGCCCGATCCCGCCCTCGCCCCTCTTCCCACGCTGCCCGTCATGAGGCGCCACCCCGACAGCATGCTGCGCTGGGCGGCGCGGCGGCTCGAACTGCGCTCGTTCGGGCTTGTCCCCGAGCATTTCGACCTGGCCGAGGGGCTGCGCGCCGCGCTGGCGGTAGGCGCGCCGCTGACGCTGGCCCTGGCCAGCGGGCTGGCCGTGCTGGGCTGGTCGGTCTTCGCGGCATTCTGGACCTGCTTGTGCGATGCCCCCGCACCCGATGCGGTGCGGCGACGCATGCTGGGCACGTTCCTGGGCGCGGGCACGGCCATGGCCTTTGCCGGCAGTGCGCTCGCCGCGCTCTGGCCCATGGCGGGGCTGCTATTGGGGCCGATCCTGGTGTTTGCCGTGCTGCTGGCCTGCGGGCGCATTGCCTATGGCGGGTTGCTCGGCACGCTGCTCGGCGTGGTGGCAGTGGTCGCCGTGGGCTTTCCGCAGGGGCTGCACCTCGCCGGCGCGCAGGCCTTGGCCTTTCTCGCCGGGGCGACATGGGCCTATCTGCTGATCACGCTGCTCTGGCCGATCGATGCGCTGCGCCCGCTGGTGCGCGCCAGTGATGCCGTGATCGTGCGCCTGCTCGACATGGCCGAAAGCCTCGTCAGCCTGGGTGAAGGCCCGCACCGCGATGGCGCCTGGCACAGCGAACATGCCGAGCATCGCCGCACCGTGCGCCTGGCGGTAGAGCGGCTGCGCAGCCTGCTCGATCGCTATGCCGTACAGACTACCGGCCTTACCCCGCATCACCAGGCGCTGGCCACTGCCGAAACCCTGTTTGGCGCGCTGATCGCACTGGACCAGGGCTTTATCGAGCAGGTCGGCTCCGCGCGCGAGCGGCTGGCCGTCGCGCGGGCCTGCCGCACCGCGCTGCTCGCCTGGATGCACGATCGCGCCATGCCGCCTGGCATCGCCGAACCTGCCGCCCTGCCCTGGGCACTGCGCCGCATGCACGCCTTGGCCGGCGGGCTGCGCGATGACCTGTGCGCTGGCTGTACCCTGGCCATGGCCCAGGCCTTTGCCACCCCCGTCCCACCCGCCGCACCGCTGCCGGCAGCGGGCGGTGTGCTGCGCGCCCGCCCCCTGTCGCGCGCGGCGGTGCAACAGGCCCTGCGGCAGACCGCCGGGCTGGTGGCGGTCTATGCCGCCGCGCTCACCTTTGGGCTGGGCTATCCCTATTGGGCGGCGATGGCAGTCGTCGTCGTCCTGCAAGGCGGGGTGCGCGTCACCTGGGCGCGCTGTCTCGAACGCATTTTGGGCAGCGTGCTGGGCGGGCTCTTCGCTTCGGCCCTGCTGCTGCTCGGCGGGGCGGAAACCGTGCCACTGGCCTGCCTCGCCACGCTGCTGGCCGGCGTGGCGATTGCCCTGCGCGCGGTGAATTATACCGTGTTCGTCGTGTTCCTGACGATGCTGTTCGTGATCGTCACGGCCATGCTCCATCCCGGCGAAGGCATTGCCGCAGCCCGGATGATCGACAATGTCATCGGCAGCCTGGCGGCCCTGCTCGCGGTCTTCCTGCTGTGGCCCGATTTCGGCGCGTCCTTGCCCGGGCGCATCGCCGAAGGCATTGCCGCCAACCGCGCCTATTTCGACGCGGTCAGCGCCGCCCGCCCCTTTGCCGAGATCGAAACGGTGCGTCGCGCCGCTGGCCTCGCCAGCATCGAGGCGGAAACCGCGCTGCACGATCTAGGTGGCCTGATCAACCGCACCCGCGGCGCGATGGCCCATGCCCAGGGGCTGGGCACCTTGCGCATGCTGGCAGGCGCGGCGGCGATGGCCTGGCACCGCCGCCTAGGCGAAAACCGCGGCATTTGAGCCGGGCGGCTTAGCCGTGGGCGCCGAAGTAGTTGGCCACGGCCACGGCCACGCGCAGGTTGAGCGCGTGCGCCCGCTCGATCGGGTCTATGAAGCGGGCACGGATCGCGCCATAATCTTCGCCCTCGTGATCGGGAAAGTCGCTCGGCTCGTCCACGCTGAAATCGGCCACGTGCGGCATCGCCACCGGATAGGCCCGGCGCAGCTGCGCCAGCGCATCGTCCACGCGCAGCGACAGCACCATTTCCAGCACGTCGTCGCGGCTCACGTCGTTGGAACGGGAGAACGGCGGCACCTGCACCGCGCGCAGGAACATGTGCATCAGCAGCGACAGGCGCACGGCCTGCAGCAGGCCGATATTGCGCCGTTCGGCATCGACCACCGGATCGCGCCCCGACGGCATGCCCGGCACCAACGCGAGCAGGCGGTGCAGATTCATCCAGTCCACCCGCAGGCGCGAGGTCAGGCGGCGGAACACGCCCGAACGATCGTCCTTGGTCAGGTATTCGGCCAGGGCCATGCACGCTGCTTCCAGCGCGGTTTCAGTGCCGCGATAGGGCCGGCTGGCCCAATAGGCGGAATTGAACAGCTCGCCATAGGCGGCGACCGTCTTGATCGAGGCCAGGCCATTGGCCGCGCGCAGCAGGCGCACCAGCTGGTTGCCCCGGTCAGACTGGCCCAGGAGTTCGGCAATCGCCTCCATCTCGTCACCAGCCGCCGTGCCCGCGCCGGCGATCACGTTCACCGGATAGCCGATCTGCTGCAGGATGGCGTTGTGCGGGATCGCGCGGATCTGGCGCAGGCTCATCGAGCGGTCAGCCGAAATGTCGGACTGGCGGCGCGAGACGCGGCTGCCCGTGGGCGTCAGCATGCCCAGGCCGAACGCGGTCACCGCGCGGGCATAAGTCGCGCTTTTCAGGTGATCGCGCTGCACGCGGCGGATCGCGCGATAGAAATCGAGGCTGAGATCGGTGCGATCATAGAACGGATCGCGCGATGCCGGCGCCGTGAACGCCACTTCGGCTTCGGCGATGCGGGCCAGCGTGGCCAGCGCCAGTTCGTCGTTGCGGAAGAACAGATAGCCATCGCCGCCTTGGAAACTGGCTTCGGCTTCCAGCGCGATGCCCGCCTTGGCAAAGCGGCGGCGCGCCCAGCGGCTGAGCGGCCAGGTCAGGCGATCGGCAAAGCCGGCGGGATGCGCGCCGCGCCCCATGGATTCGCCGTGGGTGTCAAACACCAGGGCGGCCACATCGGCCAGCCCGTTGTTGGTCATCGCTTCAGCCAGGCGGCCTTGCAGGCGCTCGATCGCAAGCGCGGCCGGCAGCTGGCCGATAAAGCGCCCAGCGTCGGAAAAGCCGGTCTGGATCGACACGCGGCCGCGGCGGCGCACGTAATCGCGATAGGCTTCTTCGGCCAGCAGCGCTTCGAGGAAGCGGCCGCCATGTTCCAGCGCGGTTTCGGTTTCGAACAAGGGCGAAACGTCGACCTTGTCATCGATGCCGAACAGCTTGGCGAAATAGAGCGCAGCCAGCACGGTCTGCGGCTGTTCGCATTCGGCGATCAGCATGCGGATCGGCGCATCGGCATCGATATGATGCAGGATCTGCGCCATCGCCAGGAACTGGCGGATCGCGGTGCTGGTCTCGATCGCCAGCGCGGCAAAGTTGACGCGCAGCGGCTTGACCTCGGCCAGCAGCTCGCGCAGCCGCGAGATCGCGCTCTTGCTGGCGATGTCGAGCGTGCCTTCCGGGTCGATCCGGCGGCGCAAGGCGTTGTGAAGCTGCGAGGAATTGACGCGGAAGTGGATCCACCCCATGCCCAGGCCATCGGCGCGCATGGCGCCGGCCAGGGTGGCCAGGCCCACCGCCAGATCGCCATCTTCGGCCCCGGCCGCATCGGCTTCGAGCGTCTCGATCAGCGGCGTCAGGCTCAGCAGCTTGGCCGGATCGTCGGCCGTCATGCGGTTGGCGGCAGCGGCCAGCGCTTCGGGCGTATCGAGCGGGCGGGAAAACAGCTCCGCCATGTCAGAGGCATGGATCTGCGCCGCATCAAGCGTGGCGATCAGCGCATGATCGGGCGCCAGGCCAGCCAGGCTGGCACGATAGGTGCCCAGGCGCCGCGCCTTTTCGCGCAGGCGGAACGCGATCGAGGTGTGCCAGCCGATGTCGGTGCGGCCATCCATGTCATAGCCGACCCAGGTGGCAAAGCGGAACGGCAGCGGGCGGAAATCGAGCCAGCGGCCCGGCCAGCGCTGGCGGGCGTGCGAGAGCAGCGTGGCGTTGATGCGGTCGCGCGCGCGGCCGGCCCGCTCGATCGCGTTGCACACCTCAAGGTGTTCGAATTCCAGCGTGATCTTGGGGCCGTGGGCCGGCAGCGCGCAGACCGTGGAGGCCAGCGGATCGTCGGCCAGCGCGGCGGTGGCCACGGCATCGGCCTGCGCCGGGTTGAGCAGGAACGTGGGATGGGCGGTGAACACGCCGTGCAGCAGCGGCTTTTCCCAGCGCGCGCGGAACTGGCTGAAGCCATCTTCCTCGTCCAGAAGGGCCGCGATGCGTGACAGGTTTTCCTGCGGATCGGTCGGCGCGACCAGACGGCGCAGCCGGCCGGCGCGGCTTTGCAGGGCCTCGCATTCCAGCTCGGCCACCAGGCCTTCCATGTCGTCGAGCGACAGGGCGCCGGTTTCCAGATCGCGCGACAGATCGTGGCTCAGCTGGAAAACCGGATTGAACAGCGGCGTTTCAGACGTCCGTTCATGCAGCTTGCGCAAACGGTCCCTAAGCTTTGCGACGGTCTTCATCTGCCGTTTCCCCCCTGCTGGCCTTGCTGCGCCATCCGGCTTTCCTGTCGAGCGAACTTTCCTGCCCGCCACCCGCGCCTGGGCCCCTCAGCCCTTCGCGAGGGCCGAGGCCTCGTGCGCCAGGCGCTCGATCTCGGCCTCGTCCGGCGCGCCCTTGGGCACGACCCAGCTGCCACCCACGCACAGCACGCGATCAAACGCCAGCCATTCGGGGGCAGTTGCCGCGCTGATCCCGCCGGTGGGGCAGAAGCGCGCCTGATAGAACGGTGCGGCCAGCGCCTTGAGCGCAGGCAACCCGCCCGAGGTGGACGCCGGGAAGAACTTGAAATGCGTCAGCCCCAGGTCAAGGCCACGCATGATATCGGCGGCGCAGGCCGTGCCGGGCAGGAACGGAATACCCGCATCCACCGCCGCCTGGCCCAAGCGATCGGTGAGGCCGGGCGACACGATAAACTCGGCGCCGGCGTCGATCGCGGCCTTGAGTTCATCGGGATTGGTCACCGTGCCGGCGCCGACGATGGCGCCTTCAACGCTTTTCATCGCCGTAATCGCCTCGAGCGCGGCAGGCGTGCGCAGCGTGACTTCAAGAACGCGCAAGCCGCCGGCGACCAGGGCGCGGGCGACCGGCAGGGCATGGGCCACATCATCGATCACCAGCACCGGAATGACAGGCGCCGTGCGCATGATGGCTTCGATCGGCTTCATGAACTCTCCCCGCATTTGGCAGGAGAAAAGCCTAGCCCCTCAACGCGCAGTTGTGCACCCGCTAACAGACCGGGCGCATAGCTATTTCCTCAAAGTGTGGCAAAAACCGCGCCAGCGGCTTGGCTGCCCCGTGTTTCAGTCACACCGCAGAACTGAACTGGTGCCCGCCGCCGCGATAGGCATCGAACAGCACGGCGATGGAGCGGTGATAGGGCGCGCTGTGTGGTGCCAGGACCAGGCGCTGCCCCTCGATACGTGCCAGGCCGCGGGCCGCGAACGGCGCCAGGCCGTCGCGCGCTTCGTCCAGCAGGTCGGCCGGCAGGTCTACCGCCTCTTGGCACAGCAGCGTCTCGATCACCGCCGCGCGGCGCTGGTCCTGCACCGTCTGGACCACGCCGCGCGTGCCAGCAAGGCGCCCGCTTTCCAGTTGCTGGCGATAGCGCCCGGCATTCTTTTCGTTTTGCACCAGCAGGCCGGGAAAGACCCCGACCGACGAGGCGCCAAGGCCGATCAGCGCGCCGGCGCTATCGTCGGTAAAGCCCTGGAAGTTGCGGCGCAGCGTGCCATTGCGGCGTGCCTTGGCCAGGTCATCATCCGGCAGGGCAAAGTGATCGAACCCGATCGCGTCATAGCCCGCCGCGCGCAGCCGCGCCGATCCTTGCGCGGCCATGGCAAAGCGGGTGCGCTGGCCCGGCAGCGCGGCCACGTCGATCCGCCGCTGGCGCGGCACCACGTGCGGCACATGGGCATAGCCGAACAGCGCAACGCGATCGGGCGCCATGGCAATGGCGGTGTCGAGCGTCTGGTCGAGCACGGCCTCGTCCTGATGGGGCAGACCATACATCAGGTCGAAATTGATCGAATCCACCCCGGCCCCGCGCAGGCCATCCATCGCGCGGGCAATGTCGTCCTGCGGCTGCACGCGGCCGATCGCCGCCTGCACGCGCGGATCGAAAGTCTGCACGCCCAGGCTCGCTTTGATCACGCCGATCCCGGCGATCGCGGTGAACCACTGCGGCATGAGGCTGCGCGGATCGAGTTCAAGCGAGATGACCGGGCGCGCCAGGCGGAAATTGAGCGTGAGCGTATCGATCAGCCGCACGAAATCGGTGGGTGAAATCGCGTTGGGGCTGCCCCCGCCAAAGGCGATCCGCGTGATCCGCGCCTGCGGCCCGATCAGCTGGGCCACCATCTCGATCTCGCGGTGAAGCGCGCCGAGATAGGCGGCAAGGCGCTGGCTGCGGTTGGCAGCACCGGTGTTGCAGCCGCAATACCAGCAGATTTCCTGGCAATAGGGGATATGCAGATAGAGCGAGACCGGCCCACGCAGCAGGCCCAGCGCCCGCGCTTGCGCATCGGCCAGATCGGCGTCGGCAAATTCGGCCGCCGTGGGATAGCTGGTGTAGCGCGGCACCGGCCGCGCCAAGAGTTCGGGATACCAGGTCCAATCATCGAATCGCTCACCCGATTGCGGCGGCATCGCCCCGGCAATCGCGGCAACGGCGGTGTTCATCTGGGCAGCTGGGCCTGCTTCAAGCGACATCGTCATCGTCCTCCTCGCCACAGCAGCTATCGCCCGTGGCGCGCTTGCGCATTGCGCTATGGCAAATCGCGCAACACGGCGCGGTGCCATCGCCCTGCGGCTTGCGCTGCTGGCCCTGGCCGGGAATGCGGATCACCAGGACATGGCCCGCCTCGCCGCAGATCGGCACGGCAAAGGCACTGCCACCGCCCACCTGCGCCAGCGCGGGCGCCGGCAGCACCAGCCGCAGCACCGCCAGCGCGCAGGCCGGCGTGACCAGCCACAGGCGGCCGCGCCGGGTCATGGCTGCCGGTCCGCTTCATCGGCCTCGTCGATCAGGATGCGCGCCGCCGCGCCATCCAGATCGACGAACTGCCCACGCCGCAGGGCCCAGAAAAACGCGCAAAGTCCGATCAGGCCCATGCCCAGCGCGATCGGAATGAGAACCGCGATAGAGGTCATGCCACGTCTCCCCCCACCCAAGACAACCGCAGGGAATTGGCCACGACGATCAGCGAAGAGGTGGACATCGCCACCGCCGCGATCAGTGGCGTAACCAGCCCCGCCATGGCCAGCGGCACGGCAAGGAGGTTGTAGGCAATCGCCAGGGCAAAGTTCTGGCGCACCACCCGCATCGTGGCGCGGGCCATGGCAACGCAGCGCGGCAGTGCCATGAGCGAGGTGCCGGTAAAGACCACGTCTGCGGCCTGGCGCCCCACGTCGCTGGCCGTGCCCGGCGCGATCGAGGCATGGGCCGCCGCCAGCGCCGGGCCATCGTTGAGCCCATCGCCCACCATCAGCACCCGGCGCCCGCCAGCCGTCAGCCGCGCGATCGCGTCATGCTTGTCTTGCGGAGAGGCACTGGCCTGCGCGGTCAATCCGGTTTCCCGCGCCACCTGCGCCACCGCCTGGGCATTGTCGCCCGACAGGATCGAGGCTTCCAGCCCCTGACGCCGCAGGGCCGCCAGCGCGGTAAGGGCATCGGGCCGCAGGCTGTCGGCAAAGCCGATCAGGCGCACGGGATCAGCCCCCAGGGCCAGCGCCGCCGCCATGCCGCCGGCGGGCGAGGATGGCCGGCCCAGCGACACGGCAATGCCCCGCCACAGTGCGGTCACCCCGCGTCCGGGCACTTCCTCCACCTCGCTGAGGGGCGCCGCCTTTACCCCGCGCGCGGCCAAAGCCTCAGCCAGGCCCAGCGACAGCGGATGGCGGCTGTGGCTGGCCAGCGCCAGCGCGACGCCGGCTTCCTGTGGCGTCAGTGCATCGAGTGCGCTGGCGTCGGGCACCGGGCGCCCCAGGGTGAGCGTGCCGGTCTTGTCGATCAGCATGCGATCCACTTCGGCCAGCCGCTCCAGCGCAGAGCCGTCCTTGATCAGCACGCCCCGCTTCATCAGCGCGCCCGCGGCGACCACCTGCGCCACCGGCACCGCCAGCCCCAGCGCGCAGGGGCAGGTGATGATCAGCACGGCAATGGCAATCACCAGCGCCTTGTACAGCCCGGCCCCGGCCAGCATCCAGCCGACAAAGGTCAGCGCCGCAAGGCTGTGCACCGCCGGGGCATAGAGGCGCGAAGCCCGATCGGCGATCCGCACATAGCGCGAGCGTGATTGACCGGCCGTCTCCATCAGGCGGGCGATCTCGGCCAGGGCGGTATCCTCGCCGATCGCGCGCACTTCCACGTCGAGCGGCGCCTCTTCATTCAGCGTGCCGGCCAGCACCAGATCACCCACCTTGGCGGCAACGGCAGCGCTTTCGCCGGTCAGCAGCGAGCGGTCGAGCCGGCTCGCCCCGCGCTGGATCACACCATCGGCAGCCAGCCGCTCTCCGGCGGCCACGCGCATGATCATGCCCGGCGCCAGGTCTGTTGCCGCCAGCCAAGCGGGCGTGCCATCGGCGGCCACCACCATGGCCCCAGGCGCGGCCTGGCGCAGCAGGGCATCCACCCCGGCCCGCGCGCGATCGCGCATCATCGCATCCAGCGCGCGCCCGGCCAGCAGGAACAGCAGCAGCATCAGCGTGCCATCGAACCATGCCTCAGCCCCGTGAGTCACGGTTTCATAGAACGACAGCGCGGTGGCCAGCGTCACGCCGATGGAGATCGGCACATCCATGTTGGTGCGCCCGTGCTTCAAGGCGCCCCATGCCGAGGCAAAGAACGGCCGCCCGGCATAGGCAATCGCCGGCACCCCGATCAGCGCCGAAAGCCAGTGGAACAGATCGCGCGTGGCGCCATCGGCCCCCGACCACACGCTGACCGACAGCAGCATCACGTTCATGCAGGCAAACGCCGCCACGGCCAGCGGTGCCAGCAACGGCCGCACGGCAGAAGGCGCCTGTTCCAGCACGGTGGCGCGCGGCTGCGCGGCAAAGCCGGTGGCCGCCAGCGCCGCCACCAGATCGGGCACGGCCACCCCCGCCACGTGATCGACGCCCACGCTGCGCGCAGTAAGATTGGCACGCGCGGCAACCACGCCGGGCACGGCAGCCAGCGCCCGCTCCACCTTGCCCATGCAGCCGCCGCAATGCATGCCCGGCACCGACAACGCGGTGTGCAGCGATGCCGGTGCCGCCGTATCGGTCGGCGCCAGGGTCTGGGCGGCTCGGGTCATCCCACGTCGCCCATCATGCGCCATGTGGCGCCATGCTGCACGACCTTGAGCTTGATGCGCCAGCGCCCGCCAGGCAGCGCGGCGCGATAATGGCCCGGCGCCGTTTCATTCAGGCTGAGCGCCAGGTCATCACGCAGGCCCAGCGGATGTTCGGCCAGCGCGGTCACCGCCGCCCCGGCAATCGCATGGCCCTGCGCATCGTTCAGCACCACCGCGAGCGCGCCAGTCTCGTCGCGCGCGATGCTGCCGGCAAAGCCCAGTGCCTTTTCGCTGCGTGCCTCGCCCAGCCAGCGGTTGAAGTTCTGGCTGGCGACATAGGAATTTTCCACCACCACCCCGCCGAACGTTGACAGGGCAAGCCGCGCCATGACCACGTTGACGATGATCACCACGCCAAAGAACGTGATCAGGATCGCTGCCATATGGCGGCCAGTAAACGGGCGGGCCACGCGCGTGGCGGGCATGGCATCCTGCGGAAGACGATGCTGGGTCATCGGCTGTGCTCCTTGCTAGTCGGTGTCGCCGGGGGCGGAAAATTCGGTCTTCACGGCATCTTGCGCCGGCTGTTCGCCGGGCCGAGCCTGGGCAGAGAGGCGGAAGGTGAAATGCCGCTCTTGCGCGGCACCGCTGGGCACCACGGCATAGATGCGCAGGCGCTGCGTGGTATCGGCCGGCACGGTGAAGCCCAGCGCGGGCCGCGCCGCGGCTGCGTCCATCTCGTCGCTATAGATCGCGCCTTGCGGCAAGCCATCGAGCGACAGCACGACCCGGCGCGGCCGGTCTTCCATGTTGCGCAGCTTGACGGTGAAGCCATTGCGCACCGAACCGTTGGAAAGCTGGACGAATTCAGGGTTGCGATCGCGCGCGACGGACAGGTCGAGCCGGGTGCGCTGGCCCAGCATGAACAGCAGCGCCAGACCGATCCCACCCCACAGACCCAGATAGACCAGCGTGCGCGGGCGGAAGATCGCGCGGATCAACGGCTTGGCGGCCCCGCCTTGCCGTTCGTGTTCGGCATCATCGAGCGTGCAATAGTCAATGAGGCCCCGCGCGCGGCCGACCTGGCCCATGACCCGGTCGCAGGCATCGATGCACAGGCCGCAGGTGATGCAGCCGATCTGCGCGCCTTCGCGAATGTCGATCCCGGTGGGGCACACCGCCACGCACTGCTTGCAGTCGATGCAGTCGCCCACTGCGCCAGGCAGGCGCTTGGCCTGCTTGAGCGACCCGCGCGGCTCACCACGCCAATCCTTGTAGGTAACGATCAGCGACTTTTCGTCGAGCATGGCCGACTGGATGCGCGGCCAGGGGCACATGTAGACGCACACCTGCTCGCGCATGAATCCGCCCAACCAGAACGTGGTGAACGTGAGCACGGCGACGCAGCCATAGGCGACGCCCGGCGCCGTGCCGGTCCAGAATTCGCGCTGGAGCGTGGGGGCGTCGGCGAAATAGAAAATCCACGCCCCGCCGGTGGCAAAGCTGATGCCCAGGAATATGGCCCACTTGGCCACACGCTTGGTCACCTTGCGCGCCGTCCACGGGGCGCGGTCCAGCGCCAGCTGCGCGTTGCGGTCACCATCGATCAGGCGGTCGACATGCTGGAACAGATCGGTCCACACCGTCTGCGGGCAGGCATAGCCGCACCACGCCCGGCCCACGGCCGATGTGACCAGGAACAGGCCGATGCCCGCCATGATCAGCAGCCCGGCCACGAAATAGAACTCGTGCGGCCAGATTTCGATGCCGAACATGTAGAACCGGCGATGTGCCAGGTCGATCAGCACCGCCTGGTGGGGCGCCCAGGGCCCGCGATCCCAGCGCAGCCACGGCGTGCCCCAATAGACTGCCAGGCAAAACGCCATGACGGCCCATTTGAAGCGCCGGAACCGCCCATCGATCTTGCTCGGGCAAACCGGTTCGCGCCGGGCATAGAGCGATGGTTCGTGGGGTGCCCCACCCCCGCCTTGCGGCGCGGGGGTGGAGGCTACCAGCTTGAGCTTGGGATCAGCGGGCATTGTCTGGGTTACCTTGCTTGGGCAACGGCAGCCGTTGCCGGCGCCTCAGGCGCTGCAGGTGGCGCAGGTGGAAGGGCTTCCCCGCCCCCGCGCGAGTGGACATAGGCGGCCAGCATCTTGATGGTGACCGGGTCCAGCCGCTGCCCCCATGCCGGCATCACGCCCTGGCGGGCATAGGTGACGGTCTGCGTCAGCGTGGCGCGATCGCCACCATAGAGCCAGATCTTGTCATTGAGGCGCGGCGCGCCCACCGTGCGGTTGCCCTCGCCATTGGCGCCGTGGCACACGCTGCAGTTGTCGGCAAAGATCTGGGCACCGCGCGTGGACGAAGCATTGGGCTTGTCCTGCCCGCTGATCACGCGCACGTGGCTGACCACGTCCTGCACCTGGGCGGCGGTCAGGATGCCATCCTTGCCAAATGCGGGCATCTGGCTCACGCGGGTCTGCTCGTCACCGGGATAGCGGATGCCGTGTTCCAGCGTCTGGTGGATCGTGGCGATATCGCCGCCCCACAGCCAGTCGTCATCGTTGAGGTTGGGATAGCCCTTGGAGCCGGCCGCGCCCGCGCCATGGCACTGCACGCAGTTCTGCTTGAACGCGGCAGCCCCGCCCTCGATCGCGGCGCGCAGCAGTTGCGGATTGTCCGCCAGCTTTTCCACCGGCGTCGCCGCAATCGCCGCGCGGGTCTGGGCCCGGGCGGCGTCGGCCGCCTTCAGGTCCTTGTCCAGCGCGCCACGGCTGGTCCAGCCCAGCGTGCCCGCGGTTGCCGCATGGCGGCCGGGGATAGCCGGATAGACCACCACATAGCCGATCGCGAAAACGATCGTGGCGTAAAACGTCCACAGCCACCAGCGCGGCAAGGGCGTGTTGAGTTCTTCGATGCCGTCCCATTCGTGTCCGACGGTTTCAACGCCGGTGGGCTCGTCGATGCGCTTGTCAGCCATCGTGATCCTCCGTGAAGATCGAGTTGGCCGCTTCCCTGCCGGAGGACTTGCCCCCGCGGCGGAACGGCCAGATGCACAGGGCCAGGAAAATCGCGCCCATCACCACCAGCGCCCAGCTGTCGGCAAAATGGCGCAGCGCGTCATACGTGCTCATCGCCCCTTCTCCTTTGCCAGGTCTTCCTGGGCAGCAGGCGCATTCACATCCACCAACGTGCCCAGCATCTGGAGATAGGCGACCAGCGCATCCATCTCCGTCAGCTTGGTGGGATCGCCATCGAAGTCGCGCACCTGGGCCTTGGGCCAGCGCTTCTTGAACTCGGTGGCGTTTTCCGGGTCGGCCTGGGCCTTAAGATCGTCGTTGGCCTTGGCGATCTGGTCCTTCGTATAGGGAACGCCGGTGGTGTAGAGCGTTTGCAGCTCTGCCGTCATGTCGCCCTGGTTGAGCGGGCGCCCGGCCAGGAACTGATAGGTCGGCATGATCGATTCCGGCACGACCGAGCGCGGGTCTTTCAGATGCTGGACATGCCATTCATCCGAATACTTGCCGCCCACGCGGGCCAGGTCCGGCCCGGTGCGCTTCGATCCCCACTGGAACGGGTGATCGTACATCGATTCCGCCGCCAGGCTGTAATGGCCATAGCGTTCGGTCTCGTCGCGGAACGGGCGGATCATCTGGCTATGGCAGACATAGCAGCCCTCGCGCACGTAGATGTCGCGGCCGGCCTGCTCCAGCGGGGTGTAGGGGCGCATCCCCTCCACCTTCTCGATGGTGTTGTCGATCCAGAACAGCGGGGCGATTTCCACGATCCCGCCGATCGTCACCGCGGCAAAGGCAAGGACTGCCAGCAGGGTGACATTGCGCTCCAGCGTCTTGTGACGCTCAACAATGCTGGACATTGTTCGAGTTTCCTTATCTCGCGGGCGGTCAGGCCGGCTGGGCCACGATGGGGCGATCCTTGGCGGGATCGAATGCGGCATCATGCATGGGTGCTTCGGTGCGATACTGGCCCAGGATCGTCTTGGTGATGTTGATCACCATGATCACCCCGCCGCTCAGGTAGAGCAGGCCACCAAAGGCACGCAGGGCATACATCGGGTGCAGCGCGGCCACGGTTTCGGCAAAGCTGTTCACCAGATAGCCGTCAGGCCCATATTCGCGCCACATCAGCCCTTGGGTGATCCCTGCCACCCACATCGAGGCGGCATAGAACACGATGCCCAGCGTGGCGCACCAGAAGTGCCAGTTGACCATGCGCAGCGAATAAAGCCGCTCGCGGTTCCACAGGCGCGGCACCAGGTAATAGAGCGCGCCGAACGTCACCATGCCGTTCCAGCCGAGTGCGCCGGAATGCACGTGGCCGATGGTCCAGTCGGTATAGTGCGAGAGCGAGTTGACGCTCTTCACGCTCATCATCGGGCCTTCGAACGTGCTCATGCCATAGAACGCCAGGCTCATCACCAGCATGCGCATGATCGGATCGGTGCGGATCTTGTCCCACGCGCCGTTGAGCGTCATCAGCCCGTTGATCATGCCGCCCCAGCTCGGCATCCACAGCATGACCGAGAAGACCATGCCCAGCGTCTGCGCCCAATCGGGCAGCGCGGTATAGTGCAGGTGGTGCGGGCCAGCCCAGATATAGAGGAAGATCAGCGCCCAGAAGTGGATGATCGACAGCCGATAGGAATAGACCGGGCGTTCGGCCTGCTTGGGCACGAAGTAATACATCATGCCCAGGAAGCCGGCGGTCAGGAAAAAGCCCACCGCGTTGTGGCCATACCACCACTGCACCAGCGCCCCCTGCACCCCGGCAAAGACCGGGTAGGACCGCGATCCGAACAGGCTGACGGGAATGTTGAGGTTGTTGACGATGTGCAGCATCGCCACGGTCAGGATGAACGAGAGGTAGAACCAATTGGCCACATAGATGTGCGGCTCATGGCGCTTGATGATCGTGCCGACGAAGACCGCCAGATAGGCCACCCAGACGATGGTCAGCCACAGGTCGGTGTACCATTCCGGTTCGGCATATTCCTTGCCCTGGGTAATGCCCAGCAGATAACCGGTCGCCGCGATGACGATGAACAGCTGATAACCCCAGAACACGAAACGGGCGAGGCCGGGGAAGGCCAGCCTCGCCCGGCAGGTGCGCTGCACGACGTAGAACGACGTGGCGATCAGCGCATTGCCTCCGAAAGCGAAAATGACCGCCGAGGTGTGCAGCGGGCGCAGGCGGCCGAAGTTGATCCATTCCAGCCCGAAGTTGAGCTGGGGCCAGGTCAGCTCCAGCGCGATCCACAGGCCGGCGGTAAATCCGGCAACCCCCCAGAAAACCGTGGCGATGACGCCCCAGCGAATTACATCGTCGTCATAGCGGCCCTGATCGGGCATGCGCAGGATACCGCGCACTGCATTGTCGACGCTCTTGCCGCTGATGGTAACCCACAGCGCGATGGCGGCGGCGATCCCAAAGATCGCCATATGAATCGCAAAGCCCTGGTCAACTGCCAGAGCACAGGCAACCACCGCCAGGACAAGCGCGCCAAACCATAGGCCGGCGCGCAACAGAACCTGTTCCATGGACCCTTCCCTTCCATGCCAAACTACAGATTGTGCCCCTGCGCCGATTGCCGGTCTTTCACATTGATACGAGTCAAATAACCTGTGCGGTGAACGAATTGTTGGGAACTTGCGCTTTTTTGCGTTGCGTCAATGTAGCGAATCGCGCTGCCCGCCATTGACGGTGCCACGCCAGAGGGAACGGAGCCTGCGAGGGGCAGGCCGCCTGCAGTGGCGCAGCCTGCAGCGGTGCATGCTGCATCTGACTAGGAAACGCGTGATGAAAAAGGTTCTTGGCAAAGCTCTTGGTGCCGCCGCCCTGGCGCTGGCGTTCGCTTCTCCCGCGCTGGCGGCCGACGAGGCACCGGCCGGCAAGTGGCAGGTCAAGGTGCTGGCCACCTCGGTTCTGGCCGATGGCAAGATCACCGCGGTGCGCAAGGATCTGATCGGCCTGCCCGCCGGCGCGCAGACCGACGCGAGCAACAACAGCTTCACCCCCACGCTGGCGATCGAATACTTCGCCCTGCCCAATGTCTCGGTCGAAACGATCTGCTGCTTTACCGCGCACCACGTCACCGGGGCGGGCTCGCTCGCCGGGGCCGCGCTGGTCGATCACGCGCTGATCCTGCCGGCCACTGTCACGGCTAAGTATCACCTCACCCTGCCCGGCGGCATTAAGCCCTATGTCGGCGCCGGTGGGGCCTGGTTCTTCTATATCGACGAACGCGCCGGGGCGACCGCCCAGACCCTGGGCGCCACGCGCGTAAAGCTCGATAACGATGCTGGTGTTGTGGTCCAGGGCGGCATCGATATTCCGATCACCAAGACCGGTCTTGGTCTCACGCTCGATGCCAAGAAGTATTGGATCAGCACGACCGCGCACTTCTACACCGCCAACGGCACCGAAGCGCTCACCACCCGCCACCGCATGGACCCGTGGGTGCTCAGCGCCGGCGTCGCCTACCGCTTCTAAGCCTTTGCACCGATAGCCCTGCATATCCGTCGTATGCAGGGCCAGCGGGCGGGTCGGTCCAGGGTCTGGGATCCCCTGGCATCGGCCCGCCCGTTTTCATGTGCGCCAACCACGTCCATGGGTGCGCCGCAGCCTTGACAGACGATCGTCTCCGTCACAAAAAATTTCAAACAAATAGAATATGCTAAATCAGGCGGGTGGTCTGGCTGCCGGCCCCTGTGGCCCAATGCGACGGCGCGCCTCCATCGCAAGCAGGAGACGATATACATGGCTGCCAAGGCTAAACGGAAAATCCTCATCGCCCTCGGGCTCATGCTGGCCGGTGAGAGCGGTGGCGTGGAACAGGCTTTGGCGCAGCGCGCACAGGCGATTACCTATGCCGGCAAGCTCGATCGCCGCAATCCCCGCGATGGCGAAATCTATGCCAGCTATCCGATCCAGTTGACTGCGGGCAAGCGCTACGAAATCGGCGTGGATTCCGAGGCGTTCGATCCGGCCATGACGCTGACCGATCCCGATGCCGAGGTGATCGCCGACGATGATGACGGCGGCGAAGGCAACAACGCGCTGCTCGATTTTTCCCCGACGCGCAGCGGCACCTATCGCGTCCGCGTCAAGGCCGTGGACGGCGCCAAGCCCGGCGCGGACTACAAGCTGACCTTGCGCGAGGTGCGCCCCCTGCCCGCCCCGATCAAGGCAAAGCCGCAAAGCACCACAGCGCTGCGCCTGGAAACCTATGGCGGCACGCTGGAAGCGTCTGATGGCGAAATCCGCGGCAAGTACGAGGACGAGTTCATCTTCCACGTCAACAGCGGCCAGACCATGCTGTTCTTCCTGAAGAGCGACGCGATCGACCCGGTGCTGCAGATCTTCGATGCGCAAGGCAAGACGACCGACCAGCCGATCACCCAGGATGATGACAGCGGCGGCGGCAAGAACGCGTTCATTGCATTCACGCCGGATACGGAAGGCGATTATATCGTCCGCGTGACCAGCGCGAACAATGGCGAGACCGGCGCCTATGCGCTGCGCGCTGCGGCCATGCCGGAAAGCTGATCGGCCACGCAAATCACTGGCATGTGGTGGCCGGATCGGCGCAAGGCGCTGTCCGGTTCACCACATCGCCTGCTGATCGTGTGATCGGCGCGGCGGCTGGATCAGCCGGCGAGCGCCACCAGCGAGGCGCGATTGAGAATTTCCACGTCGCGGCGCGCCGGCAGGTCGATCACGCCCTCGTTCTTGAGCTTGGTGAACTGGCGGCTGACGGTCTCGATCGTCAGGCCCAGCACGTCGGCCACCTGCTGGCGCGAGAACGGCAGGGTAAAGCGCTTGGCCGGGCCGCGCGTGATCGGGGTACAGCCGGTTTCGGCCAAGCGATCCGACATTTCCAGCAGGAACGTCGCGATCTTTTCCGGCGCGGTCTTGCGGCCCAGCAGCATCATCCACGACCGCGTGCGATCAAGCTCGGCCAGGGTGCGTTCCAGCAGCTTGTGCTCCAGCTCGGGATGGCTGCGGGCAAAGCGATCGAAATCATTGCGCGAGAACACGCAGACCCGCGCATCGGTCAGCGCCACGACACTGGCCTTGCTCGTCTGACCAAACGGGCGCCCGATGAAGTCGGACGGATAGGCCACGCCCACGATCTGCTCGCGACCATCCTCGGTGCTCGTCGTCAGCTTGAGCACGCCATCGATCACATTGGCGACCAGCAGCGAATCGTCGTCTTCCCAGATCAACGGCTCCCCAGCAGACACGCTGCGGCGGCGCCCAATGGCATTGAGCGCGACAATCTCCTGATTGTCGAGTCCGGCACAGATGGCCCGGTTGCGGACGACGCAGGTTTCGCAAGAAGACATGGCCGTGCAATTACCATCTTGCGCGCGCCAAGACAATGACAAGACACGGCCTTATTAGACCAAAGTGTGATAAGGCCACCCCAACGAAAAGGGGGGCGGCAAGCAAGGCATGCCGCCCGAGTTGGGGAGAAATCACGCGAAACGAACAGGCTGTCCGGGTTGGAAAGACCTGTTCCCTTCGGCGATTTCCGGTCTAGGCCGATCGCGTGGGGTCCGCTTTGATCCGCGTCAACCACGCCACAATTAGCGCTGAAATGGCGCAAATTGGTGGCCGTGCGCGGGCAATCACACGCCCTGGGCGATCTCTACCGCATCGTGATACTGGCCACGGAAAAACAGCAGCGGCGTTCCCCCGGCCCGCGCATCCAGCGCCTCAACCGCGCCGACCACCAGCCAGTGATCGCCGATATCGTCCACCCGCTCGATGCGGCAGTCGATCCAGGCGAGCGCATTGTCGAGCAGCGGCTGCCCGGACGGCGTATGGCCATGGGCCAGTTCGGCAAACTTGTCGTCGGCGCGGGCGGCAAAGCGGCGGCACAGGTCCAGCTGGTCGGCGCCCAGCACATTGACGCAAAACCGCCCGGTCGCGGCAATCCGCGGCCAGGAACTCGATCGCTTGTCAGGGAAGAAGCCCACCAGCGGCGGATCAAGCGAAATCGAGGTGAACGAACCGACCACCAGGCCCGTGCGCACGCCCGCCTCGTCGACCGAGGTGATCACGCAAACGCCGGTGGGGTAGGCGCCCAGAACGGTGCGGAAATGCTTGGGATCGATCATGGGGTCCTCGCCTGGGTCAAAGTTATCGCTGCGCTGCGTCAATCGCCGATCCGGGCAACTTCCTCAAGCACCCTGTCGGCCCATTCAGGCCGACAGATCAAAACATCGGGCAGCCAGGTATCGGCGTTGTTGTAGACCAGCGGCGCGCCGTCGATGCGCGAGACATGCAGGCCAGCGCCGGCCGCCACGGCCACGGGCGCGCAGTTGTCCCATTCATACTGACCGCCCGAATGCAGATAGATTTCCGCCTGGCCGCGCACCACGGCCATGGCTTTGGCCCCGGCGCTGCCCATCGGCAGCAGTTCGCCGCCAATCGCACGGGCCACTTCCACCGCTTCATGCGCGGGGCGCGACCGGCTGACCAGCAGCCGCGGCACGGCGGCCATGGCGGGCATCACGCCCACCCCGCCGCTGTCGAGCACGAGGTCCTCTCCCGGCAACGCCACCGCGCCCAGCACGGCCTTGCCATCGATCGCCAGGCCCACGTGCACCGCCCAGTCGGCGCGGCCTTCGCCATATTCGCGCGTGCCGTCCAGCGGATCGATGATCCACACGCGGCTTTTGCCCAGGCGCGCCGGCGTGTCGGCCGTTTCCTCGCTCAGCACGCCATCGTCGGGACGGTGCTGCGCGATCTGCGCCATGAGAAAGGCATTGGCCCGCGCATCGCCTTCACAGCCCAGCGCCTTGCCCTCGTGCGTGCCGGCGGCGCGCAAATCCATGAGGATGCGCCCCGCCTCAGCGGCCAGATGCCGCGCCAGCGCCAGATCGTCCATTCGCCTTCCCCCCTGCGATCCGGTCAGATCACCGGCATCCACGCGCCGATCACCCGCTCCACGATCCGCTCGGCGGCGTCTTCGGGGCTTTCGCGCGTGGTGTCCACCCGGATTTCGGGATTTTCGGGCCGCTCATAGGGGCTGTCGATCCCGGTGAAGTTCTTGAGCTGTCCGCTGCGCGCCTTTTTATACAGGCCCTTCACGTCGCGCTTTTCCGCCTCTTCCAGCGGGGTGTCGATGAACACCTCGATGAACTCGCCCGCCGGCAGCAGGCTGCGCACCAGCTCACGCTCGGCGCGGAACGGGCTGATGAAGGCGGTCAGCACGATCAGGCCGGCATCGGTCATGAGCTTGGCCACTTCGCCCACGCGGCGGATGTTCTCGATGCGGTCTGCGTCGGTAAAGCCCAGGTCCTTGTTCAGGCCATGGCGCACATTGTCGCCATCCAGCAGGAACGTGTGCTTGCCCAGGGCATGCAGCTTCTTTTCCACCAGGTTGGCGATGGTCGATTTGCCCGAGCCGGACAGCCCAGTGAACCACAGCACCGCCGGCTCCTGCATCTTGAGCGCGGCATGCGCCTTGCGCGTCACGTCCAGCGCCTGCCAGTGCACGTTCTGGGCGCGGCGCAGGCTGAAATTGAGCATGCCGGCGCCAACCGTGGCGTTGGTGATCTTGTCGATCAGGATGAACCCGCCCAGCGTGCGGCTTTGCGCATAGGGTTCGAACACCAGCGCCTTGTCAGTCACCACCTCGGCCACGCCAATCGCGTTGAGTTCCAGCGTCTTGGCCGCCAGGCGCTCCATCGTGTTGACGTTGACGACATATTCGGGCGCCCGCACCGTGGCCGAAACGGTCTGCGTCCCCAGCTTGAGCCAATAGGCACGGCCGGGCGTCAAGGCTTCATCAGCCATCCACACCAGCGTCGCTTCGAACTGGTCGGCCGCCTCGGGCGGATTGTCGGCCAGGGCGATCACGTCCCCGCGCGAGCAGTCGATTTCATCGGCCAGCGTCAGGGTCACGGCTTGGCCGGCCTGGGCCTGGTCCAGATCGCCTTCCAGCGTGACGATCCGCGCCACGGTGCTGGTCTTGCCCGAAGGCAACACGCGCACGCTATCGCCCGGCTTGACGCTGCCGCTGGAAATCAGGCCGGAAAAGCCCCGGAAATCCAGGTTCGGGCGGTTGACCCATTGCACCGGCATGCGGAACGGGCGGGCCAGATCGTCGGCCCCGCGCACCGGAACGGTTTCCAGGTGGGCAATCAGCGAAGGCCCGGTGTACCACGGCGTATTGGCCGAAGGCGCCGTCACGTTGTCGCCGGCAAAGCCCGAGATCGGCAGCGCGGTGAACGTCTCGATGCCGATGCTGCTGGCAAAGGCGCGATACTCGGCCACGATCTCGTCAAACCGGGCCTGGCTGTAATCGACCAGGTCCATCTTGTTGACCGCCAGCACGATGTTGCGGATGCCCAGGAGGTGGCAGAGGTAGGAATGGCGCCGGGTCTGCACCAGCACGCCCTTGCGCGCATCGATCAGGATCACCGCCAGGTCTGCGGTAGAGGCGCCGGTCACCATGTTGCGGGTATATTGTTCGTGCCCGGGGCAATCGGCGACGATGAACTTGCGCTTTTCGGTGTTGAAGAAGCGATAGGCCACGTCGATCGTGATGCCCTGCTCCCGCTCTGCCGCAAGCCCATCGACCAGCAGCGCGAAATCGATCGCCTGGCCTTGAGTGCCCACCTTCTTGCTGTCGTTTTCCAGCGCCGCCAGCTGATCTTCAAAGATCATCTTGGAATCATAGAGCAGCCGCCCGATCAGCGTGGACTTGCCATCGTCCACCGACCCGCAGGTGATGAAGCGCAGCATGGTCTTGTGCTGATGGGTATCGAGATAGGCGTCGATATCCTGCGCGATCAGGGCATCGGTGACGTAAACCGGATCGGTCATCAGAAATACCCCTGCTGCTTCTTCACTTCCATGCCGGCGCCGCCAGCATCCTTGTCGATCACGCGGCCCTGGCGCTCGCTGGTGGTGGTCAGCAGGGTTTCCTGGATCACTTCGGGCAACGTCGCCGCGCTGCTTTCCACCGCGCCGGTCAGCGGGAAACAGCCCAGGGTGCGGAAGCGGATGGAGCGCTCGACGATCTCGGGCCGATAGCCCAGCACCTTTTCCAGGCGCGGGATATCATCGGCCATGAACAGCTGCCCGTCCCACTCATAGGTCGGGCGCACCGCGGCAAAATAGAGCGGCACGATCGGCACGTCGTTCAAGTGAATGTATTGCCAGATGTCCAGCTCGGTCCAGTTGCTGATCGGAAAGACGCGGATGCTCTCGCCCTTGTTTTTGCGGGCGTTATAGAGATTCCACAGCTCGGGCCGCTGGTTCTTGGGGTCCCAGCCATGGCTGGCGGTGCGGAACGAAAAGATGCGCTCCTTGGCGCGGCTCTTTTCCTCATCGCGCCGGGCGCCGCCAAACGCCGCGTCAAAGCCATAGAGGTCCAGCGCCTGCTTGAGGCCCTCGGTCTTCCACATATCGGTGTGGAGCGCGCCGTGATCGAACGGATTGATGCCGCGCGCCTGCGCTTCCGGGTTCTGATAGACCAGCAGGTCCATCCCGCTTTCGCGCGCCATGCGATCGCGCAGAGCATACATGTCCTGGAATTTCCAGGTGGTGTCCACATGCAGCAGCGGAAACGGCGGCGGCGCGGGATAGAACGCCTTGCGCGCCAGGTGCAGCATCACCGCGCTATCCTTGCCCACCGAATAGAGCATGACCGGCGCCTGCGCCTCGGCCACGACTTCGCGCATGATGTGGATCGCCTCGGCTTCAAGGCGCTGGAGATGGGTGAGCGATGGGCTGGTCATGGCGCCGCCTTTGGCACAGGCCGCGCCTGGAATGACAGGGCGAATTGGTTAAGCGCCCCCAAGCCAAACTTTGGTCACAAACGCATTGCGCAGAATCGAATGCCTCCCCTCCCGCAAGCGGGAGGGGCCTGGGGAGGGCACGTTGGCACACACACCCTATCCAAACGTCAGTCGAAATAGGCGATGCAACGCACCTCGATACTGCTGCGAACGCGCGGATCGGGCAGGCTGGTATCGTGGAAGGCGGTGTGCGGGCAGCGCCAGGTCACGCTTTCATCGCTGTCGTTGAACTTGAACAGCAGCACGTCATCGGCCGCCATGTTGGCAAAATACCACCAGCGATGCGCGGGCGAATAGCGGAAGATGGTGGCCGCGATCATGTCTTCCTCGCCCGCCACCGGCGCAGTCAGCGCGTCGCCTTGGGGAAATTCGTCCACCACGAACAGGGTGTTGGATGCGGTTTCCGCCTCACCCACGCTGCGCCCGTCGCACACCGCCAGCGGCCAATCCTGCGGCCCTGGGGAAAACGTGCGCCACAGCGAAAAGCAGATCGCGCGGGAATAGCCGCCCTGATCGGCAAAGCGCTGGTCGTGCATGCGCCGGGCCGCGCGCCGCGCCGTGGGCCGATTGTAGTCCACGTGCGCTTCGCCCGCAGGCGGCTGGATGCCGCCATTGTGCTGATAATTGGCAACCTTTTCCCGCGCGCGGGCAGAAAGATCGGCCGAGGTGCGGATCATCCAGCCTTGCGCGGCCACGCGATTGGCCCCGCACAGCTGCGCCACCAGTGCTTCCACTTCAGCAAGGTACAGCGCGTCAACCATCGCGGCATCGTGAAAGTCGTTCACCGCCGAACGGTGCTGGCCCAGCATGAAACCATGGGTATCGAGCGCGAAGTGATCGCGCAGCGGCATGCCATCGCGCACCACCACGGCGTGATCGGTGTAAGTGCCAGTGTTGATCTCGGCCCCCTGGCTGACATAGCGGCGGGTGACGAAATCCCCCTCCCCCAGATAGCGGATCATCGCCGGCGCCTGGCGCGCCGTTTCCTCGATCGGGTCGAACACATCGGGGCGGGCATGCAACGCGGCATCCATGGCAGATCCTCTCGCACCGCAGGGCGATCTGGCGCACCCTACTTGTTCGTCAACCTAACAATTGTTAGCGAGTGAGTCCAGCCATGCCGCACCCCAAGGTTGCGCGCGGCAATCGCCACCCTACCTTGGCTGGCATGACCCTGCCCTTCCCTGGCCGCGCGGCCGACAGCGCCCGCCTTGCCGATATCACCCGCATTCTTGCCCGCCACGGGCTCGGCTGGCTGGCGGCACGCTTCATGCCTGGCAGCGGCGCGGCAGAGACGCCCGACGGCGATCCCGCCACCACGCCGCGCCGGGTGCGCCTGGCGCTGGAAGAACTGGGCCCGGCCTGGATCAAGCTGGGGCAAATCCTGGCGACGCGCGCCGATCTTCTGCCCGCGCCATGGATCGCAGAACTGGAGCAGTTGCAAAGTCAGGCCCCCACGCTGCCCTTCCCCGCGCTGCGCCCCGATCTTGAGCAGACGCTGGGTGCACCACTGGAAACGTGCTTTGCCACGTTTGATGAAATCCCGCTGGCCGCCGCCTCGATGGCGCAGGTGCACCGGGCGACGCTGCCCGATGGCACCCCGGTCGCCGTCAAGATCCGCCGGCCCGGCATCACTGGCCCTATGCTGGCGGACCTGCGCCTGATCGCGGGTGCCGCTGCCCTGGCCGAGCGCACCAATGCCCAGGCGCGGCAGTTGCGCGCCGGAGCGATGGCGGCGGAACTCGCCGATGCCTTGCGCCAGGAACTCGATTTCACCGTGGAAGGCCGCAATGCCGACAGGCTGCGCGCCGATTTTGCGCGCAATCCGCGCGTGGTCGTGCCCACGATCCATTGGCCGCTCAGCAGCGAAAGCGTGCTGGTGATGGATTTCGTGGCCGGCGTTGCTCCCACCAGCGGACAGGCCTTGCGCGACGCCGGTATCGATCCGGCGAGCATTGCCGCGCTCGGTGCCGATGTCGTGCTGGACATGGTCCTGATCAATGGCCGCTTCCATGGCGATCCGCACCCCGGCAACCTGCGCTGCCTGCCCGGCAATGCCATTGCCCTGCTCGATCTGGGCCTGGTCGGCCAGGTTTCGCCCCGCCGGCGCGAGGAGTTCATCCGCTTTACCCAGGCGCTCGTCGCGCGCGACGATGCCGCGATGGCCGACGTTCTCACCACCTGGGATGAAAGCGGCAGCGCGCCGGCATCAGCCGTGGCCGCCGCGGCGCGCCGCCTGGTCGAAACCCACGGCGGCGAGAGCCTGCGCCTGGCGCCAATGGTTGCCGATTTCCTGCCCTTGCTGCGCGAAACCGGCATCGTCATGCCATCAGACCTGTTGCTGATCTTCAAGGCGCTGGTCACGATCGATGGCGTGCTCAGCCGCATCGAACCCGGGTTCGAACTGTCTGCCGCGCTGCGCCGGTCCACCGTGCGGCTGGTTGCCGCGCGGCTGTCGCCCGATCACTGGCAACCGATCCTGCGCGCGCTGGGGCTGGAACTGGCCCATCTCGGCAATGACGCACCGCGCCTGTTGCGCGCCGGGGTGCAGCGCTTGACCGAGCCGCCGGCGCCGATCGAACCGGCCCCGCAATGGGCCGCCCTGGTCCGTCCGCTTACGCGCGCGATCTGGGGTGCGGGGGTGCTGGTCGCCGTGGCTGTGGTGGCATCCCGCCTGATCGGGTGATCACGCCGCGCTCGGCGGCACTTCGGCAGCAGGCAACGGCATGCCGCCCTGGACCATGACCGAGCGTGTCGGCTGCGCCAGCACGATGCCGGCCGCCTCGAACTGTTCCATGATCGTCAGCAGCACGTCCTGCCGCACCGCCATCGCCGCGTTGTAATCCGGCCCCGCCAGGTAAGACCACACGTCGATGGTCAGCGCCGTGTCGGCAAAGTTGGTGAACGTGGCGCGCACGCCATCGTTGAGCACGCCATCGTGATCGAGCAGCGTCTGGCGCACGATGTCCACCGCCTCGCGGACCTTGGCGACCGGCAGGCCATAGGCGATGCCGATCGTGGGATTGAACAGGAAGCGGTCGCGCGTGGCAAAGTTCTCGATCTGCCGCGCGGCGAAATCACCGTTGGGAATGGTCACCAGGGTGCGATCGTTGGTGCGGATGCGGGTGGAACGGATGCCCACGTCCTCCACCGTGCCCGAAACATCGCCCACCTTGCAGAAATCCCCCACCTGCACCGGCTGATCGGCAATGACCGTGACACTGCCCACCAGGTTCTCGACCGTCTTTTGCGCGCCCAGCGCCAAAGCGATGCCGCCAATGCCCAGTGCCGCGATACCGGTAGTAACATTGATACCAAACGTATCAAGAACACCTACCACGGTGAAGGCCAGCAGCAACAGCTTGGCCCCGCGCCGCAGCAGGTTGACCACCGAAATCACCTGGCGTCGCTGGTGATGGCGCAGGCGCCGCGTCGCCAGTTCGGCAATCGCATCGATCAGGCGCAGCGCAAACCACACCAGCGCCACCAGGCCCACCGTGCCGCCATAGCGCAGCAGCGTCTGCCGGGCGACGATCGCCACGGGCAGGCGGTTGGCCCACATGAAGAAGATCATGATCGACAGAAACAGGCTGAGCGGTGGCAAGGCCGCTGCCAGGAAGCGATAGACCGCGCTATCCTGGAACTGCGGGATCAACCGCCGCACCACCAGCAGGATCAGCGCGGCCAGCAAACGAAACGCGGCAAAACTGGCCGCCGCCAGGCCCAGCAGCAGCGCCCAATCGCCGATCGGCGCACCGCCGACCATCCAGCTATCCGGGTTGGTGCTCGCCACCGGTGCGTCGCGCGGCACGTCGGCTTTGGCCAAAATCTGCAGGGTTTCAGGGGCAACACGCCAGACCACCACCTGGCCCTGCTGGCTGCTGGCCAGCAAGACCGGCACCTTTTGATCGCCCACGCGCATCGTGCCGACCTGCTCGCGGTTGAACGGCAGATCGTCGTTCAGATCGCCCACGGCATCGTTCGACAGGGCGCCAAACGCGCGCAGCGCACCACCCTTGTCGAGCAGCACCTGCAACCGCCGCGCCAGTTCTTCGGCGCCATTGGCCAGGCGCGGATTGTCCAGCCGCACCGACATGAAATGCGCCGCGCGCTCGTAATCGCGCCCGGCCAGGGCCTGGATCAGCCCGGCGACGGCCGATCGCGGGGTTTCGCGGCCATAAGGATCGCTGGGCGCGGCCGGACTCGATGCCGCCGCCGGCGTCAACTGCGCGTGGGCCAATGGAGCCACGCCCAGCAACAGCGCGATCAGGGCAAATCGGAACAGGCGAACGATGAGCAAAGGGCCTCCGGTATTGCTGCAGGAGCGAACGCTCCCACCCAACGTAACCGGATAGCGCGCGGTTCGGTTCCCCGGCCCGCGGCAGATACGCCCCTATTCCTCGCCCATGCGCAGCGCGGCGATGAAGGCTTCCTGCGGAATCTGCACGTTGCCGTATTCGCGCATGCGCTTCTTGCCTTCCTTCTGCTTTTCCAGAAGCTTCTTCTTGCGGCTGATGTCACCGCCATAGCACTTGGCAGTCACGTCCTTGCGCATCGCGGCAATGGTTTCGCGCGCAATCACCTTGGCGCCGATCGCGGCCTGGATCGGAATCTTGAACAGATGGCGCGGGATCAGGTCCTTCAACCGCTCGCACAGCCCGCGCCCGCGCGCATCGGCCTGGCTGTGGTGCACGATCATGCTCAAGGCGTCGACCGGCTCGTTGTTGACCAGGATGTTCATCTTGACGAGGTCGCCCTCGCGCAGGCCGATCTGCTCGTAGTCGAAGCTGGCATAGCCACGGCTGATCGACTTGAGGCGATCGTAGAAATCGAACACCACTTCGTTGAGCGGCAGTTCATAGTTCACCTGCGCGCGCCCGCCGACATAGGTCAGCCCGGTCTGGATACCACGGCGATCCTGGCACAGCTTGAGGATCGAACCGAGGTATTCGTCGGGCGTATAGATCGTCGCCTTGATCCACGGCTCTTCCATGGTGTCGATCTTCACAACATCGGGCATGTCGGCCGGGTTGTGCAGTTCCATGTGCGAGCCATCGGTCATGGTCAGACGATAGACCACCGACGGCGCCGTGGTGATAAGGTCGAGATCGTATTCGCGGCTCAGGCGCTCCTGGATGATTTCCAGGTGCAACAGGCCCAGGAACCCGCAGCGGAAACCAAAGCCCAGCGCCGCGCTGGTTTCCATTTCAAAGCTGAACGAGGCATCGTTCAGCCGCAGCTTGCCGATCGAATCGCGCAGCTTTTCAAAATCGGCGGCATCGACCGGGAACAGCCCGCAGAACACCACCGGCTGCACTTCCTTGAAGCCCGGCAGCGCTTCGCTGGCGCCGCCCTTGACCGTGGTGATCGTGTCACCGACGCGGGCCTGCGCCACTTCCTTGATCTGCGCGGTGATAAAACCGATCTCGCCCGGCCCCAGTTCGGCCAGTTGCTCGATCTTGGGCCGCATGCAACCCACGCGATCGATCAGGTGTTCGGTGCCACCGGCCATGAACTTGACCTGCAAGCCCTTCTTGATCACCCCGTCGATCACGCGCACCAAGATGACCACGCCCAGATAGGGGTCATACCAGGAATCGACCAGCATGGCCTTCAACGGCGCATTGCGATCGCCGCCCGGGGGGGGAATGCGCGCCACCACCGCGTCGAGCACTTCCTCGATGCCGATGCCGGCCTTGGCGCTCGCCAGCACGGCCTGGCTGGCGTCGATGCCGATCACTTCCTCGATCTCGTGCTTCACCTTTTCCGGCTCGGCGGCGGGCAGATCGATCTTGTTGATCACCGGCACGATCTCGTGGTCGTGCTCGATCGACTGATAGACGTTGGCCAGGGTCTGCGCTTCCACGCCCTGCGCCGCGTCCACCACCAAGAGCGCGCCTTCGCAGGCCGCCAGGCTGCGGCTGACTTCATAGGCGAAGTCGACGTGGCCGGGCGTGTCCATCAGGTTGAGCTGATAGGTCTGCCCATCCTTGCCCTTGTAATCCAGGCGCACGGTCTGTGCCTTGATGGTGATCCCGCGCTCGCGCTCGATGTCCATGTTGTCGAGCACCTGCGCGGTCATCTCGCGCTCGGCCAGGCCGCCCGTATATTGGATCAGGCGGTCGGCCAGGGTGGACTTGCCATGGTCGATGTGGGCAATGATGGAAAAATTGCGGATCAGCGCGAGGTCGGTCATGCGCCGCCGTTAGCAGGCCCGTTGCGCGCTGTCATCAGGCGCGATGGGCAGTTTCGGCGGGGGTTTTCAGGTTGGCCAACACGCCCTCCCCCAGCCCCTCCCGCAAGCGGGAGGGGAGCAAGGACGGAAGTCTCTCCCGCCTGCGAGAGGGTGCAACCCGCTAAAGCCCCTCCCGCCTGCGGGAGGGGTTTGGGGAGGGCATGTCAGGGCCCAAAGCCCCTTCACCCCACCTTGCGCTGCAGCGGCCGCTCCAGCACCGGCGCCAACGCGGGCGTGCGCACCTGGACAACGGCAATGCGGCCATCGTCATCGGCCTTGAGCGGGGCAGCAAATTCCACGCCCATGCGATCGTCGTTGCTCCAGCGGCAGGTGCCCGTGACCACGTGGCCATCGGCGAGCTGGATGCGAAACACCGTGCCTTCCGGCACATTCCACAGCCCCTCGATCAGGGCGCCGGTCATCGAGATGTTGCGCACCATGCCGTTGTATTTGTGCCCGGCGTTTTCCAGCACGACCTTGCGCAGCATCGACTGGCGGCTGGCACGGGCCGAGCGCGGCCCCTGGGCCACGGCCACCAGCCCAGTCGAAAGCCGCGCCGCAGCGTTGACCGCCGAGAGCGGCCGTTCATAGATATAGCCCTGCACATGGCTGCACCCAAGCATGCGCACCAGGTCCAGTTCGTCCAGCGTTTCCACGCCCTCTGCCGTGGTTTCCATGCCCAGCGCCTCGGCCAGGCTGACGATCGAGGCGATGATCGCGCCGTTGCGGCTGCCCGGCTGGGTTGCCCCGCGCACGAACGACTGGTCGATCTTGATCTTGTCGAACGGCGCCGAACGCAGATAGCCGAGCGAGGAATAGCCGGTGCCGAAATCGTCGAGCGCCAGGCGCACGCCGATCGATTTCAGCTGCTTGAACATCTGGTCGGTGCCCTCGTCGTTGTTGAGGAAGACGCTTTCGGTGATTTCCAGCTCCAGCCGCTCGGGCTCCACTCCGGCGTGGGCCAGGGCGGAAGTAACGATCGTGGGCAACGCCGGATTGGCAAACTGCAGGGGCGAGACGTTGACCGCCACGCGCACATCCTGCGGCCACTGCGCCAGGTCCTGGCACGCGGTGCGCAGCGCCCATTCGCCGATCGCGGCGATCAGCCCGGTATCCTCCGCAATGGGAATGAACTTGGCCGGCGAAATGAAGCCGTGCTGGGGATGGTGCCAGCGCAGCAGGGCTTCAAACCCGGTGATCCGCTCGGTCGCGGTCTGTACCACCGGCTGGTAATACAGCTCCAGCCCGCCATGGGCCACCGCATCGCGCAATTCCTCTTCCAGCTGGCGCCGCTCCTCGGCATCGCTGTGCAGGTCTGCGGCATAGAAGTGATAGCGCCCGCGCCCGCCGTCCTTGGCGGCATAGAGCGCCAGATCGGCGTTGCGAATCAGCGCCTCGCTGGTCACGCCATCATCGGGGGCAATGGCAATGCCCACCGATGCGCCGATCATCACGCGGTTGCCGTCGATGGCATAGGGCGCGGAAAGCTGTTCGATTACCTGGTTGGCAAGGTAGGCCAGATGGTCGCGCTCGATCTTGCCGGGCATGATCACCTGGAACTCGTCGCCGCCCAGGCGCCCGACGCGGCCGACATTGCCGATCACGCCTTCCAGCCGCTGCGCTACCTGCTTGAGCAGCGCATCGCCGGCCGGATGGCCCAGCGTATCGTTCACCTGCTTGAACCGGTCGAGATCGAGCAGAAACACCGCGCAGGCACGGTGCTGCACCTGCGGCGCTACCAGGATCTTTTCCAGCGTCTGCGACATGCGCAGGCGATTCGACAGGCCGGTGAGCGAATCGAATTGCGCCAGGCGCGAGGCATGCTCGGCCGAGCGGCGCTTTTCGGTCAGATCGGTGCCCGAGCCGCGAAAGCCCTGGAAATTGTTGAACGTGTCATAGGTCGGGCGGCCATTGATCTGCCACCAGCGCTCTTCCATGTCGGTTGCCGCGCGCACGGCCAGTTCGGAAAAGCTCGATCGCGCCGAAAGATGAAAGGCCAGCGTGCGCTCACCCTCGCCGGCCTGGTCGGCCAGGTTGAACAGTTCGGGAAATGGCCGGCCGATCAGTTCTTCCACGCCGCGCCCCAGGATCTGGGCGACCGGGCGCGAAAGATAGGTGATCTGGCCACGCCGATCGGTTTCCCAGAACCAGCCTTGGCCGGTTTCCTCGTAATCGGCCAGAATCTCCTGCGCGCGGGTCTGGATGCGCGTTTCGATTTCCATCTGCTCGCGCGCGCGCGCTTCGATTTCGCGCTGGCGGAAATAGGCTGCCACCGCCACGGCCAGACCAATACCCAGCGTGACCAGCCCGCCCAGGCGGTTTGCCGCACAGGCCACCCCGGCCCAGATCGCCACTTGCGCCACCAGCACGCTGGCCAGTTGCCCGCTTTCGAACACGGTGGCGAGCAGCGACACGGTTACCAGCAGGGCCAGCCCCTGCAACCACGGCACGGCGCCGATCTCGGCCCAGTGGCCCACCGCCGCGCCAAACAGAAACATCGGCATGCCTACGGCCAGCGCCATCAGCAGCATGCGCGGCGCGGTACCGACGATTCCGGCGTTTTCCACCCGCACCGCCAGCGCGCCGAGCAACGCCAGCATGACCGCGGTGATTCCCACCGACACCACGATGCCATCGGGAATCACCCCGTTAAGCAGCGCCAGCCCGGCAAGGCCCACCGCCATCGGCGCTGCGATCTGCGGCCATTCGCGCGCGATCAAACGGTTGGCCATCCGCGGGTTTGGCGCGTGGCTGGCCGGCACGCGTTCGCGCCGTCGCTGCGTGCGTGCAAAGTCACGGCGCTCCTCGCCCCGCGCTTCGATTTCGATCTGCTCTGCCCCGGATACGTCTGCCATGGTTACCCGCATGCCCGAACGGCTTTGAAAAACCGTTAAGCAGGCCTGACGAAGCGACACGAAATCTGCCCACTTTTACCTCCGTAATGAACCTGCTAGGCGGCGTGCCGGACGTGGGTGGGACTTTATCAGGGCGAACGTTGGCGGGATTGCCGGCGCACAGGCGCCATGCACCCGGCAGGAGATGACGGGATCGTGGCGAGTTTTACCGCTGATTTTTCGATGGTTGGCGTTGCCGGCCGGCGCCTGCGCCTTGGCCAGTGGCATGTCGGCGCCCAAGGTGCGCGTCCGCTGGTGCTGCTGGGCGGCATCGGCATGAACATGGAGCTGCTCGAACCGGTGGTTCGCGCCCTGCCCTGCCGCCGGATCATCAGTTTCGATATGCCGGGCATCGGCAAGTCACCCGATCCGATCATTCCCTATACCATGCCGTGTATTGCGCTCACGCTGGCCGCGCTGCTCGATCGCCTGCATCTCGATGCGGTAGACGTGCTGGGCATCAGCTGGGGCGGCGCCGTGGCGCAGCAGTTCGCGTTCCAGCATCGCGCCCGCATCGGCCGGCTGGCGCTGGCCGCCACGGCCGCCGGGGCCGCGATGGTGCCAGGCAATCCCGCGATCATGAGCCACATGGCCGATCCGCGCGAATACACCGTCGCGCGCACCCTCCAGCGCAACCTTGCCTCGCTGTACAATGGCGGTGGCCACCAGGCGGTGTCGCTCAATGCGGCCATGCCGCCCTCGCCGGTCGGCTGGGCTTGCCAGTTGGCCGCTTTTTCCACCTGGAGCAGCGCACCGTTCCTGCCGCTGCTGGCCCTGCCCACGCTGGTCATGCATGACGAGGAAGACCAGCTGATCCCGCCGGCCAATGCCCAGTTCCTGCACGGCGCCATCCCCGGCAGCCGGCTGGAAATGTTCAAGGGCGGCGGGCACTTGTTCATGCTCGCCGATCCCGAAGCCTTTGCCGCCACGCTGCGCGGATTTCTCGACGCGGCGTGACGGGCCTCTGCGCCGCGTCAGGCCGCGCGCCGCGTCGCCTTGGCCTGGTGAGGCACCAGGCCTTCCACGCGGAAATGGCCCACCAGATCGGCCATGCGATCGGCCTCTCCAGCCAGGCTGCGTGATGCCGCCGTCGCCTCTTCCACCATCGCCGCGTTCTGCTGGGTCATCAGGTCCAGTTCGTTGACCGTGGCCTGAATCTGCCGGATATTCGCGGCCTGTGCCCTGGCGCCCTCGGCAATGTTGCTGGCCACCTCGGCAATCGCGCCCACCCGGCTGACGATCCGCTCGAACGTCTCGCCAGTCTGGTCCACCAGCGTCACGCCGCGTTCCACCTGGACAGAGCTTTCGCCGATCAGCTTCTTGATATCGAGCGCCGCCTCGGCCGATCGCTGCGCCAGCGCGCGCACTTCGTTGGCCACCACGGCAAAGCCGCGCCCGGCATCACCCGCCCGCGCCGCTTCCACCCCGGCGTTGAGCGCCAGCAGGTTGGTCTGAAAGGCGATGCCATCGATCACCGCGATGATCTTGCCGATCTCGGCGGCAGAGCGGTGAATGTCGTTCATCGCCTGCACCGCTTCTTCCAGCACGCCGCCGCCCTGACGCGCGTCACCATGGGCGTCCTGCACCGCCGAATGCAGCTGGGTCGCTTCTTCGGCCGTCTTGCCCACCGTGCCCGCCAGCGTGGTGATCGAGGCCGAGGCTTCTTCGAGCGAGGCTGCCTGCTGCTCCGTCCGCCGGGCAAGATCGTCCGAAGCCTCGCGAATTTCCTTGGCGCCAGTATCGACCGCGCGCGAAGTCTGCGAGACCGCGCCCAGCGCGCCGCTCACCTTCTTGCGCATGGTTTCCAGGTCCGCTTCCAGCGCGGCATAGGCTTCGGGCAGGCCGGTCAACGCCACGGTGAAATCGCCCTCGGTCATCTTGCGCACAGTGTGGCCCACCTGGGTAACCACCGCCTGGCGCTTGGCATCTTCCGCCTGGAAATAGGCAGACAGCGCCACTTCCATGTCGAGCAGCGCCATCTTCACCAGCGTGGCCACGGCCTTGGCGCGGCGGCTCCCCAGCTTGCCCAGGCCGCGCCCCAGAAACCGCACGATCACCTCGTCCAGCACCGAGGCATAGGCACCGATATACCAGCCCGGCTCCAGCCCGATTCGCGCGTGAACATCCCCGATGCGCTGGGCGCGTTCGGCATAGGCCATGCCGGGTGTGCCGCTGAACATGCTGCCCCAATGCTCGATCTGCTTGTCCCGGGCATGGGACATGGCGGCGCGCGAGGGGAAGAAGCGCGCCGTTTCCGGCGTCAAGGCAATGCGATCATACAGCCGTTCCAGCGCCGGCGGAGCCAGGCCGTCCATGGCGCCGGCAATCTGGCCAAACCGGGCCACGTCATCACTGCTGATGTTGAAGAACGTCAGCTTGCGGTCAACGTCCTGCTGGGTAAGCGCCATGGGATCTACCTGTCTAACTCCGATGCGACAGGCATAGGCGCAGGGCGATCAAGACCGCTGAAAAGGCATATAGGGATTTGCCCGAGGTGCCGGCAGCCGCCCGCGTTGCCGAAACGCGAAAGGGGCGCGATCAGCCTGGCCGATCGCGCCCCTTTGGTATGTTGCCGGGCTGGCCTGCCCCGCGTCAGACGCGCATCGGCATCAGCACGTAGAGCGCGGGCGACTTGTCATCCTTGCGGATCAGCGTCGGCGCGCCGGCATCGGCCAGGTGCAGTTCGACCGTGTCGCCGTCGATCTGGCTGAGGATGTCCTTGAGATAGTTGGCGTTGAAGCCGATCTCGAAGCCTTGCGCGGTGTAATCTGCTGGCAATTCTTCGGCGGCGGTGCCGTTGTCCGGGCTGGTGACCGACAGCGTCACGCGGTCGGTTTCCAGCGCCATCTTCACCGCGCGGGTCTTTTCGGTGGCGATCGTCGCCACGCGGTCCACGCCTTCATAGAAGCTGCGCGGATCAAGCTTGAGCAGCTTGTCGTTGGCGGTCGGGATCACGCGGCTGTAATCGGGGAACGTGCCGTCGATCAGCTTGCTGGTCAGCACCACGCCGTGTTCGCCGCCCAGGGTAAAGCGCACCTTGCTGGCTGACAGATCGAGCAGCACGTTGGTATCGAGCACTTCTTCCAGCAGCTTGCGCAACTCGCCCACGCATTTGCGCGGCACGATCACGTCGGGCATGCCCTCGGCGCCTTCGGGCCGCGTCAGCGTGTAGCGGGCCAGGCGGTGGCCATCGGTGGCGGCGGCCTTGAGCACTTCATCGGCCACATGGAAGAAAATCCCGTTGAGGTAGTAACGGGTTTCCTCGGTGGAGATGGCAAAGCGGGTGCGGTCGATAAGTTCGGCCAGCACGCGCGCGGGAATTTCAAAGCTGGTCGGCAGGTCGCCTTCCACGATCACCGGGAAATCGTCGCGCGGCAGCGTGGGCAGCTGGAACCGGCTGCGCCCGGCCTTGACCACCATGCGGTTGTCGGTGGTTTCCAGGCTCACTTGCGAGCCATCGGGCAGCTTGCGCGCGATGTCGAACAGCAGGTGCGCCGAAACCGTGATCGCGCCCGGCCCCTCCACCGAAACCGCCGGCATCGATTCCACGATCTGCAGATCAAGGTCCGTGGCCATCAGGCGCACCGAATTGTCGGCCGAAGCCTCGATCAGCACGTTCGACAGGATGGGAATGGTGTTGCGGCGTTCGACAACCGACTGGACGTGGGACAGGCAGCGCAGAAGAGTCGCGCGTTCAATGGTCGCCTTCATTCTCGTCTCGATCCCCAGTCTCGTAACCCGGCTGCTTCAGAACCGATCTGAAACAGGCCGGACTGGACGGACAGGCGCCGTCCGGGTTGGCTGCACACCAGAAGGCCATGGAATCACAGCCAGCAGCGTTGCGTTTCGGACCACCTTTCTTAGCGTGGAGTGCCCCTTGGGCAAGGCTCCCCTTGCATGGCCCAAGTGAAACTGTGCATAAATGACCCGAAAACTCGAAAAAAATGCCGTTTCAGTCCAGATCGCGCTGCCCATCGAACATCAGGGCGGTGGCAACGATCCAGCCGGTGATCAATTGCCAGCCCTGGGATGTCACGCTGGCCGGGGGCTTGCCGGCCTTGTCCAGCGCCTCGCTCACGATGCGCAGATCGCCTGGCGTCACCTTGTCGGCCGGGTTGTTGGTATTGCCAGGCCCGATATCCAGCGCCCGGTCGATCAGCGCCGAGGCGATGCCCAGCGCCGCCAGGCGGCCATCGAGCGCGTCGCGGCCCATGCGCCCCCAGGTATAGCTGAAATAGGCATCGCGCTGCTTGTCGTTCAGCAACTGGTCGGCCGCGCAGGCATCGGTGATCGCGCGCAGATCGGCCTGCGTGGCATTGGCCGCGGGGGTGCCGGGCGTCAGGATGGCATCGGCCACCTTCTGGTCCAGCCCCTCGGGCGCAGCCTTGATCGCGCAGGCCAGCGTTTCGGGCGGGCGCGCCAAGGCTGCGGCCGGCACCGCCAGCCCAGCCGCCACCAAGGCCATCACCCACCCGCCGCGCATCAGGCGAACATCGCCATGCCGCCGTTCACGTGCAGCGTCTGCCCGGTGACGTAGCCGGCTTCCTTGCTGGCGAGATAGGCCACCGCCGCGCCGATATCCTGGCCTTCGCCCATGCGGCCCATCGGAATGCGGCCATTGAGCGCATCCTTCTGCGCATCGGGCAAAACATCGGTCATCGCGGTGCGGATGAACCCAGGCGCCACGCAGTTGACCGTGACGTTGCGGCTGGCCAGTTCCTGCGCCAGGCTCTTGGACATGCCAACAAGGCCAGCCTTGGCCGCGGCATAGTTCACCTGGCCGGGATTGCCCGTGGCACCCACCACGCTGGTGACCGAGATGATCCGGCCAAAGCGGGCCTTCATCATCGGCTTGGTGGCGCTGCGCATCAGGCGGAACGCCGCTTCCAGGTTCACGCGGATCACCGCGTCCCATTCCTCGTCCTTCATCCGCATCGTCAGATTGTCGCGCGTAATGCCGGCGTTGTTGACCAGGATGTCGATCTTGCCGAGCGTATCGAGCGCGGCAGGCACCAGCTTTTCCACCTGCTCGGCGTTAGAAAGGTCGCAGGTCACTTCCACATGGTCGTGGCCATAGGTTTCGTTCAGCTCTTCGCGAAACGCGCGCAGCTTGGCCGGGTTGGTCCCCGAAAGCGCCAGCCGCGCCCCCTGGCGGGCCAGCGCATGACTGATCGCCGAACCGATGCCACCAGCAGCGCCGGTAACCAGGGCAGTCATGCCGGTCAGGTCAAAAAGACGGTTTTCCATAATCTTGGCTCCGATTTCAATAGTTCGCGCAGAGGCGCGGAGGCGCAGAGAAGGTCAGGACTGAGGGCTATAGCTATTGACCAGCCGCCGGATACCTTCCTTCATCGTTTCGCCCGAAAAATTCAGCAACAAGCCAACCGGCAGTTTCATCAAGCGCAGATACGTCAGCACCTGCTTGGCATGTGCCGGACTGAGTTTCTCCACGGACTTGATCTCCACGATCAACCTGTCTTCGATAATCAGATCGGCCCGAAAAGCTGCCGGAAAGCGCATTCCATCGAATTCGATATCGACCGGCTTTTGCCGGTCGACCTTGTATCCACGTCGTTCCAACGCAGCTGCAAGCACGACTTCATAAACGCTTTCCAACAGTCCGGGACCGAGTTCCTTGTGAATGCGCATCGCTGCATCGACCACGGCGCCGCTGATGGAGTCGATTGCCGTCATGCACTTCCCCTCCGCGCCTCTGCGCCTCTGCGCGATTCATTTTGCCTGATCTGCTTGGCTCTCAGAGATCCTTGGCCAGGGCTTCGATGTCGGCCATGGTGATCACGCTGGTGACGAAGAGATCGGCCCCGGCCGAGCGGGTGATCATCGGTGCCAGCACCTTGCCACCCAGTTCGACGAACGCCTCGACGCCGGCGTCCTTCATCGCGATCGCGCTTTCGCGCCAGCGCACGCGGCCGGTGACTTGCTCTACCAGCAGTTGCTGCACCTGCGCGGGATCGGTGACGATGGCGGCGGTCACGTTGGCGAACAGTGGCACGCGAAAGGCCTGGGGCGGCGTGGCGGCCAGTGCCTGGGCCATGGCATCGGCGGCCGGCTGCATCAGCGGGCAGTGGAACGGGGCCGACACCGGCAGCAGCACGCCGCGCTTGATGCCGTGGTCCTTGACCAGCGCCACCGCGCGCTCGATCGCGGCCTTGTGCCCAGACAGCACGACCTGCGTGGGATCGTTGTCGTTGGCGACGGTGCAGACTTCACCCTGCGCGGCCGCTTCGGCCAGGGCAGTGGCCTTGTCGATATCGGCGCCGAGCAGCGCGCACATCGCGCCTTCGCCCACCGGCACGGCGGCCTGCATCGATTGCCCGCGCAGCTTGAGCAGGCGGGCGGTATCAGCCAGCGAAAATGCCCCGGCAGCGCACAGCGCGGTGTATTCGCCCAGGCTGTGCCCGGCCACGAAATCGGCCTTGTCGGCCAGCTGGATGCCACCTTCCTTTTCCAGCACCCGCAGCACGGCGATGGCATGGGCCATGATCGCGGGCTGGGCATTTTCCGTCAGGGTCAGCGCGTCGTCGGGGCCCTGGGTCATGATCTGGAACAGCTTCTGGCCGAGCGCGTCGTCCACTTCCTCGAACACTTCGCGCGCGGCGGTGCTGGCGGCGGCAAGCTCGGCGCCCATGCCCACCTTCTGGCTGCCCTGCCCCGGAAAAACGAATGCCCGCATTGATCGATGCCTCCTGAAAACTGGCGCGCGCCCTATTGGCCCGGCGGGGTTCCTGCAAGCCCGAACGGCACGATGCGATTATCGCCATCATGCCCGATATCCGCGCGGCCGAGGTAAGGCAGGCCAGTACGCGCGCACCAATGCCGCGCCATATCCTCTACCCCGATGCCAAAAGGTTTATCGTTTTCAGGCACCTGCGTCACACGACCGAGCCGCAGGCCGGCCACCTTCATGGCCGCCAGCCCGGCGCTGACATGAAACAGCAGGCGATCGACGGCATAGTCGTATTCGCTCACTTCTTCCACCATCACCACATGCCCGGCCAGATCAGGCATCACCGGCGTGCCCATGATCATCGACAGGGTCATGAGGTTGAACGCCGCCACAGGCTCTGCCGCCGGGATCGTCGGCTCCAGCCCGGCACTATCGCCCTGCAGCCAAGCCAGCACGCGGCGCACCGCCGCCTCGCCGCCATCGCGCCGCACATCGGCCGGCATCGGCGCATGGACCGAGCGGCCCACTTTGGCGCGATAGAGCGCGGCGAGCATCACCCCGCCATCCGAATAGCCGAGATAGGCCTTGTTCTGCGCCGCCGGTGCCAACAGGCCGATGGCGTCCTGCGCTATCCGCCCCGCGCCATAGCCGCCGCGCGCAAACCACACCGCGTCAAACCCGGGATCGTTGGCACATTCCACGAAGGCGTCGCGGCGCTGCTGGTCCGTGCCGGCAAAATGGCCGCTTTGGGCGAAACATTGCTCGTGAAAGTGGATATCAAGGCCGGCATAGTCTGCCACCAGAGCGGCAACCCGCCCGGCATCGGCGCGATCGAATGGGGCGGACGGGGCACAGACGGCAATGCGCAACATGGGCGCGGTGTTATCGCCTGCGCGGGGGTTCGTCCATCACACATGGTTACCCAAACCTTGCCCAAATACTTAGGACGCGATTTTCGGGAAAGGTTTCCGCGCCAGCCGCGTTAGAGGGCATGACGGGGCCGAACGGGCACCCTGGCAAGCCAGCTGGCCTGCCGGGCGTGGGCCGCTCCGGTGCTGTCACACCTTGCGCCTTTGACCGCATCGCGGACCAGGCGTCGGGCGAAACGGGCTTGGCCGAACCGATGCCGACGCTTGCCGTGGCACTGGCTCCGACCTTGCCCTCGCGCCCGCAAGCCTGGCCCGGAAAAGAGCCTGGCCGAACCCTGCGCCCCGTGCGCCCGGCTCCGGCCAGCCTTTTCATCCCTGCGCTGCTGCGGCCAGACGCGGCAGCGGGGCAAACCTGTCGCAGCGATCTTGCCACGCCCCCTGATTGCTGTAGTGCCCTGTGCCCATGGCCCACACTGCACCTGCGCCAGATGGCGCGCTTACCGCCCATCCCTGGTTCTTTTGCGGCATCGGCGGATCGGGCATGCTGCCTCTGGCGCTGATCCTCAAGGGCGCAGGCGCGCAGGTCGCAGGGTCTGATCGCAGCCGCGACCAGGGCCGCACGCCCGAAAAGTTCGCCTGGCTGGAAAGCCTGGGCTTTGCCTTGTTCCCGCAAGACGGCAGCGGTATCACCTCGGCCGATCAGGCGCTCGTTGCCTCGGCTGCAGTGGAAGACACCGTGCCCGAAGTGGTGCGCGCTCGCGACCTCGGCTGCCCGCGCTTCACCCGCGCGCAATTGCTCGCCCGCCTGTTTAACGCCGCGCCAATCGGCATTGCCGTGGGCGGCACCAGCGGCAAGTCCACCGTCACCGGCATGATCGGCTGGATGCTCACGGCCTTGGGCCGCGATCCCACGATCATGAATGGCGCGGTGATGAAGAACTTTGCCACGGCCGATGCGCCCTTTGCCTCGGCCCGCGTGGGCCAGGGCGGGCTGTTCGTGTCGGAAGTCGATGAAAGCGACGGCTCGATCGCGCTCTATCGCCCGCAGATCGCCGTGCTCAACAACGTCAGTCTCGATCACAAGAGTCTGGAAGAACTGCGCGATTTGTTTGGCAATTTCCTGGCCACGGCAAGCACGGCGGTGATCAATGCCGATGACGCGGAAAGCATGGCCCTGGCCCATCGCGCGCGCGCCACGGTCACCTTCGGCTTTGCCGTTACGGCGATGATCGGGGTCGTGCCCGCCAGCGTGGTGGAAAGCCCGACCAGCATCGCCGCCACCGTGGTCGACCGGCGCAGTGGTGCGCAGCACGATATCACGCTGGCCGTGCCGGGCCGGCACAACCTGGCCAATGCCCTGGCCGCTCTGGCCGCAGCCGATGCGGCGGGCCTGCCGCTGGGCGAGGCCGTGGCGGCCCTGAGCGGTTATGCCGGGCTCGCCCGCCGGTTCGACATTGTCGGCACCAGCGCCAGCGGCGTGACGGTGATTGATGATTTTGGCCACAACCCGGAAAAGGTTGCCGCCACCCTCGCAACGCTCAAGGCCCATCCCGGCCGCGTGCTCGCGCTGTTCCAGCCGCACGGCTATGGCCCGCTGCGCCAGATGGGCGCGGAACTGGCCGAAGTGCTGGCCACGCGATTGAGCGCCGAGGATCGCGTGATCCTGACCGACCCGGTCTATTTTGGCGGCACGGTGGATCGCACACAAGGGTCTGAACGCATCGTCGGCCTGGTCAACGCGCACGGCGGCCAGGCCGAACACGTGGCGGAGCGCGCCGAGGCCGGCCAGCGGCTGGCGGCCCTCGCCCGTCCGGGAGACCGGATCGTGATCATGGGCGCGCGCGACGATACGCTGTCAGCCTTTGCCCGCGACGTGCTTGGCAGCCTTACCTGATCGCATGGACCGGTGCGTGCCCCTCCCCAGCCAGGCCGGGGGGGGGCACGCGCCACATCTTAGTGCCTGATTCGGAAGTTTCTCAAGCAAGGCAATAGGTTGCGGTTCGCCGGGTGATCATTCGGATGGAAGCGATGAGGGCCCATGCGGTCGAGG